>VFZY01000009.1 GCA_016870915.1 Acidobacteriota bacterium
AAACC
Source organism: Acidobacteriota bacterium (assembly GCA_016870915.1). Lineage (GTDB taxonomy): Bacteria > Acidobacteriota > Terriglobia > Bryobacterales > Bryobacteraceae > VFZY01. Next base: position 6 of record VFZY01000009.1, read on the forward strand.
GTGGGAGCCGGAGGGAGCCCGTTCTTGTTGCGAGTCTGAGAATTCACGCTGATTCCTATTCTCGCCCTGCTCAGTAATTAAGGCCAGGGGAGTTGTCTCAGCTATGTTGGCACGGAGGGGGTCCCCATTGCCGAAGACGATGTAGTGTTGTAGATGCCACCGCGTTGGGTGTGCAAGCGGTGTCACCCGCTTTCAACCTCGTCGGGCAGCTCTTGTCGGCGGATGGTGTGTTTGATGGTCGACTGTTCACGGCAGCGGCAGCCCCCCCGGCAGCCGCGGCAAGCCGATGAATCAGTACCAGCGTTTCAATCCCAACTGCAGCGTGCGTGCAAACTGAGCCGACGTGATCTGACCGAAGTTTGGGTTGCCCAGCGTTCGGCCCGGCGCACCGAAGTTCGTGCGATTGGGCAGGTTGAAGAAGTCGCCCCGGCGTTCGAACTTCATCCCCTCGCGCACCGGCGCCGGGAAGAACCGTGCATCGAGACATCCAGACTCCACTGACTCGGGACACTGGATATCGGGAAACTTCGGGCTGCTGTCGATCGTGCGCGACGGCGACGCCACGAATGTTGCCGTATCCAACCATCGCACAGGTCCGCGTTTGCTTCCCGTGAGACACTGATCGCCGACCCAGTTCGGGCGGAACTGGTCTAGTTGATCCAGACTTGGTCGCCGCGTTGCAGCGTAAGGATGTCTCTATTTGCCAAGGCGGGTCGATTGCCGGCCCACCAACTGCCAGCGGCCGTCACTCTTTCGCCAAACGTGCAGCACGTTCATCTGAAGGCCCGCGGGTTGGTTGACGCTCTTCAGGGCGACGTCGCAGCGAACCAAGGCCACATCGCCGTAGATCTCTGTCTTTGCGTTTGAAAAGGTGAACTCGCTGCGCTTGCCCTTGGAGGCTGCGGCGACCGCCTCGGCCCTGGTTTCGAGGCGGCCGTCGGAGTGGCTATACATTAGGCGCTCGCCGAAGAGACGTGCGAGGGCGGCACCATCGGATCGGAGCATCGCTTGGCGAAGCGCTTGCATGGCGGAGTCCACTTCGTCGCCGCTGGCGGCGAAAAGGGAAATCGCGGTGAGGAAGGTGAGAGTGAATTTGGTCATGTTCGTTTAGCGGTGTTGCTGGAATAACCAGGCGGGCAACGCGGGTTCGGTCACGGCCCACTGGCTGACATTGTGGCCGACGCCGGCATACTCGCTGTACAGAGGCTTCCCGCCCGATTTGCGGCGCTCGGCGATGCGGTCGCGGGAGATCTGGACGCTGACTGTATCGTCCGCGTCGCCGTGAAAGTTCCACACTGGAATCCGAGGATTCTCCGCGCCGGACTCAAGCGAAGCGCCCCCGCAGAACGGCACGGCCGCGGCGAACAGTTCGCCATGATGCGCAAGCAGATGCCAGCACCCACCCCCGCCCATCGAATTTCCGCAGAGATAAACTCGACGATCGTCCAGCAAGAGTTCCGCAGGGAGTGTCTTCACCAGATCGACAGCCGCCGCGGCGCCGGGGCCGAGTCCGGACACCTTGTCCGGCATCTGTTTGCGTTTGGTGGCCAGTGTGCGCGGCGTCGCATAGCGAATCCAGCCCCGGTCCGTCTGAGGCGCGGCTACGTAGCAACGTTGAAGTTTCTGCACCTCGGGCAGTGTCCACAGCAACGCGCCGAATCGATTTCCGCCGGTGAGCTGCTTCTGGTTATCGACGCCCGTGCCGCCAGAGCCATGCAGATACAGCACCAGCGGCAGTTTGCCGTTTGGGTTCGCGGGCCGGAAGAGCCGATATGGCATGTTCCATCCGTTCACCTGACGATGGGTTCGAGCTTCGAAACGTGCGGCGAGGTCTGTGATCTTGCCTTCGAAGGCTTCGATGCGCGCCAGCCGTTCCGGGGAGTTCGGATCACCGGGTGCGAGCTTCTGCGCGGCTGCCGGCAGTAGAGCGGCGCCCGCCAAGAAATGCCGTCGCGAAAGGGGCATCTTAGAATCCGATCCGGACACCAAGGCGGAACAGCCGTTGGTCATTGCCTTCGCGTCCAGTGTTTTGCACCGCACCGATCAATCCGAAGTTGCTCGACGAGATGTCGGCGTTCGGATTGCCAAAGTGCGGCGTGTTGGACACATTAAACGCTTCGCCGCGCAATTGAACGCTGATGCGTTCATTGATCTGGAAACGGCGGAAGACACCCATGTCGATGTTGATCAATCCCGGTCCGCGCAGAGTGCCCGTGCCGCAGGTACCGAACCGCGGCGTATTCGGCGAAACCGTGTTGGGATCGGCGAGATTGGTCCGGTCCCACCAGCGCGTCCGCTCCCCGATTTTCGCCACCGGCCCCAGACAGTCGGCAAACTGCCCGCTGCCCGGGGCGTTGAGCACTATGCCCGCCGCCGTCGGCGTAATCGGAGTTCCGGTATACAGGCGCGCGAGCGCGTTGATCTGCCAGCCACCGAGCAGGGCGTTGGCCGCGCGGCCGGAAGCCCAACGCTTACCTTTGCCGAACGGCAGTTCGACGACGCTCGAGACCGTCGCATTGTGGCGGATGTCCTGCGGCAGCGAGCCGTAGTTCAATCGCCAGTAGGCCGGATGGGCGACGCGCGGAGAGGACGTGGAGTTCTCACCCGTGTAGCCGAGGGCGTGCGACCAGGTATAGGAAAGCTGTACCTGATAACCGTTGCGCATACGGCGCTGAATCCGCATCTGCAGCGAGTCATAGTGCGAGGTCGGCATGTGGCCGACGAAAGTTGTGTTCGCATTACGCCCGAAGCGCCGCACCAACTGTTGTCCGGCGTTGCCGGCGCCGAGGTCTGCCCAATTGGCGTTCAGATAGCTTGTCTGGCGGACGGATCGTGTGGCGACATAGCCGGCCGAAGCCAACCAATCGCCGGCTTGCTTCTCGACAGTGAAGTTCCACGACTGTATGTAGCCCCGTTTGAAATTCTGATCGACGGTCAGGAACGACGCCGTCAGCGGCAGCGGCACGCGCTCGCGCTCCGGCACGGTGGCGATTGGCGGCAGGCCCCGATCGAGGGTCGTGGAAAACGACCGTGCGGTGTCAAAAGCCAGGTTCTGCGCGAACTGTACCGGATAGTTTGCCCGCATGTCCCGACCCAACGAGAAAGGATCGAACGAGATGCCGTAGCCAGAGCGGACCACCAGACTGCCGCCGAGGCGCCAGGCCAAGCCGACTCGCGGAGCGAACTGCCGCTTGCTCTCGTTGATGCCGCAGTTTCGCGGCTCGGAGCCGAGCCCGCACAGAACCGCCTCGTTCGTATTGAAATCGTAGCGTTCCAAGCCACGGTCTGGCCGCCCTGGGTAGGGAAAATACTCCCAACGCGTGCCGTAAGTAACGGTCAGATTGCGTGTAGCCTGCCAGCGATCGCGAATGTAGAAGCTGGAGAACGCGGCGCGAACCTGATACTCGGGTTTGGAAAGCGTATTGCGCCCTGCTTCCCGCGCCAGGCCGAGCAGGAAGGAGCCAAAGGCATGGAAGTCGTTGCCCGCCGCTCCGCCATTCAATGTTGTTGTGGCGTTGCGGAAGTTGAAGGAGCCGGCCGGTCCGCCGACGGCGCCGATTGCGTTGGCGACGCCGTGGTTCAACTGGGTTTGATAGAGATCCATGCCGAAGCGGATATCGTGGGTGCCTTTGATCAAATTGCCGTTGCCGACGTACTGATAAGTGTAGTCGTTACCGAGGAACGGCGAAGCTTCGTTGTTCCCGAGGATTGAGAATCCGTCGATGCGCAACGCTCCGAGTCCACCCGCAATGAAGGCGTCGCCATTGGTGCCGGGAATTCCGAGCACGTCGCGGCCGACCTTCTTATCGAGGTCCGGGAACAGCGCGTTCGTGTTCAGCAACTGCGCGCCGAAGTACCCGTCGAAGATCAGCGAGGGGCTCACGACATATGTCGACGAGAATGTTCCGGAGTACGTCTTGCCGTAGCCGTTGCCGACGCGGAAGTCAGTCGGGTGGACGGCCGGTCCGGCCAGTTGGCCAAACGGCGGAGGATTGTCCGTGCCGTAGTTCAGGTAGCTGAGCCGGGCGAAAGCCGTCCACTGCTGGTTGATATTGAAGTTCGTCTTCGCGTCGATCTGGTTGCGTCCATAAGAATAGTTGCTACTGGCCAGATAGTTCAGGTTGATGTTCTGGGCGCCTTGACCGGGGACGTTGGGCAACGGCCAATCCGCCATGCTGAGCATCTTCCGCGTAGGGCCGGAGAATCGCGAGACGGGAATGCGATTGCCCGGGAAGGCCGTACGGTCCCGGGCGAAGGCGTTCGCGTTAGCAGGATTGTAGGCGGTGCCGGTCAATGGATCGAAGATTGGCACGGGCGAAAGCGAAAGATCGCCGGCGCGCATTTCGGGCGTGGGCACGTCGAGGAACGCTTGGGCGTTCTGCCGCTCCGACGTTCGCTCGTAACTGAGGAAGAAGAACGCCTTGTTCTTGACGATCGGCCCGCCAAGCGTGCCACCCGCCTGGTTGTAGATGTACTTGGGCAGAGCGGCAGACCGGTTGCTGAAGTACGCATAGGCTCCGAGATGCTGGTTGAAATGATGCAATGCGGCCGATCCACACAGATCGTTCGTGCCGGATTTGATTTGCAAATTGACGGCGACGCCGCCCGCCAAGCCCTGCTCGGCATCGAAGGAATTCGTGACGGCGTTGACCACTTCGATGGACTCCAGCGTCGGGTTGAGTCCTGTCATGTGAGGCAGGTTTGGATTGTACGAAGTTGTGCCGTCAATGCGGACGTTGTTCGTCTGGTCGCTGGTACCGTTGACGGAAAAGCGCACGGAGCGCGCCGGATTGGCCGGCACTGAGTTTGCGTTGCGGGGCGGCGAGAATCCGGGCAGCGTGCCCAGCAGCATTTGATAGTTGCGGCCGACCGGCACGGGCATGTTCTCGAGCGTCGTCTTGCCCATCTCGTGGCGCACCTCAGCCCGATCGGTCTGGAGAGTCGCCGCGGAGGCTTCCACGGTCACGCTTTCGTTCACATCGCCCACATCGAGCTTGACGTCGGCGCGCGTGGTGCTGTTGGCCGCCACCTCGACGCCCGTCTGCTTGTAAGAGCGGAATCCACCGGAGGTCACGTTCACCCGATAGACTCCGGGCTGGATCGTGGGGAAGCTGTAGATGCCGCTCTCGTTCGCCGTACCCTCGCGCGTGGTCCCGGTGCCTTCATGCGTGATGACGACCTTTGCACCGGGAATGGCGGCCGACGAGGCGTCGGTGACGTTGCCAACGAGTCCTCCATACAAAATCTGCGAGAAGGACATCACAGGATTGAAAGCCAGCAACAATGCGAGCTTGGTGAACATGGTTGTGTCCCTTTCTGCGGCTAACCGGCCAAAGCCGCGTGCGACGAGGCGCGCAGCAGTTTTCGTAAGCGCCTTTTCTCCTCGGCGGTGAGCGAACGCCGCGGCGCCACCGCCTCGCCACAGTCCAGCCCCTGCCACGCCAGGATGGTCTTGATCGCAGGCGTCAATGGGAACTGGAGCCCGATGGCGACCAGTTCGTTGATACGCGATTGTACGGCCTGCGCCCCTGCCCAATCCTTGCGCCGGGCCAGTTGATGCGCTTCGACGAAGAGTTCGGGAATCACGTTGTAGAACGTCCCGATGCCGCCATCGGCGCCCATCAGGAGCCCGGCGGTGATCACCTCGTCGTGCCCATTGAAGACCACTCGGCCGGCCTGTTTGATTTGCCAGAGTTTATACAGATCCATGTCGGTGAACTTGAGCCCCACGACGTTCCGGATGGCCAGAAGTTCGACCACCTGTTGCACACCTTGAATGGCCGGACACAGGGCCGGAAAGTAGTAGACCAACACCGGCAATTCCGAAACCGCGGCTAGTCGCTCATAGTAGGCGCGGACTTCGGCGAACGAGTACGGGCCGAGCGGTGGCAGGCTGGCAATGGCATGTGCGCCGCACCGGGCGGCATGCCGAGCGAGTTCAAGTGCGTCGGAGGTGCGATACGCACCCACATGAGCAATAATCTGTTTGCCCTTCGGTGAACAGCGCACCGCGACTTCGGTAACCTGCTTTCGTTGTTCCACCGGGATGAGCAACCCTTCGCCGGTATTACCCGCGATGTAAAGGCCGTCGACCTTCGAGCGATAAACGCGATCCAGCAGCCGTTCGAATGCCGCAGGCGCAAAGTTGCCACGTTTGTCGAACGGCGTCACAATTGCGGGCAAAATGCCTTGAAACTTCATCATGAAACTAGCGGTCTCCTCCTCGTTCCGATTGGCGGCGGAATCGCTCACGCATCCACTCCTCCGTGGCAGCCGGATTGTAATCCTCCGGCGTGGGGATTGGCATCTGCGCGCCCACCGACTTGCGCCACGCCGCCAGGGCCGTGTGCAATTCCTTCGCCTGCTCCGGCTGGTTCAACACCAGGTTCTTACGTTCGCCGATGTCTTCGCGAATGTTGTAGAGTTCGAGTGCGCCATCCTCGTAGAACTCGATCAGCTTGAAGTCGCCTCGCCGGATCGCGCCGGCCGGACGCATCGGGATCAACGGCTGATGGAAGTTGTAGTGCGGATAGTGCCAGTAGATGGTATCGCGTTGGAAGCCGGTTTGCTGCTTCAATAGGGGAATCAGGCTCACGCCGTCAACGCCGGCGGGTGCGGCAACGCCCGCGGCCTCGGCAAGCGTCGGCAGGTGATCCACGCTGCTCACCGCCGTGTCACACACCGAACCGAGCGTGACAACACCCGGCCAACGCACGATCATCGGCACGCGGATGCCGCCTTCGTAGAGAGTGCTCTTCTCCTCGCGCAACGGCTCATTCGACGTAATGTGCCGCCGGCCCACGACACCGCCGTTATCCGACGTGAAGATCACGATCGTGTTCTGCGTGAGCTTCAGTTCGTCGAGCTTCTTCATGATGAGTCCGACGCTGTCGTCGATGCTCTCGACCATCGCCGCGTATTCCGGATGCGTGTGCGCCTGTCCGGGTTTGATGCGCTTGCGGTAGCGCTCGGCCACGTCGGCTTTGGCCTCAATCGGCGTGTGGACTCCGTAGTGCGGCAAATAGAGGAAGAACGGCTGGGACCTGGAACGCTCGATGAACTTCAGTGCCTCGTCGGTCAGGCGATCAGTCAGGTACTCGCCTGGCTTGCCGTCCTTGATGTTCGGAATGTTGTACGGATAGAAAAATGTCGGCGGGGCGCCCATGTGACAGCCACCAAAGTTCACATCGAAGCCTTGCTTCTCGGGATAGTGGGACTCGCCGCCGAGATGCCATTTGCCAATGCTGGCCGACACGTAACCGGCGGGCTTCAGCGCTTCGGCGATGGTCGTCTCTTCGAGAGCGAGTTGGGGTTTCCAGGCTGGAGGCTTCATCTTGAGGCCCGGCGGAATGCGGCCGGGAATCCAATCGGTCAGATGAAGCCGCGCCGGGTACCTGCCTGTCATCACCGCGGCGCGGGTTGGAGAGCAGACCGCGCAGGCGGCATAGGCACTGGTGAACCTCATGCCTTCTTTGGCCAGCCGGTCGATGTTCGGTGTCTGGTACAGAGTGCTGCCGAAGCAGCCAACATCGGTCCAGCCCATGTCGTCGATCAGAATAAAGACAATGTTCGGCCGGCGAGTCTGCGCGGCCGCCAACGTGGTGGCGCCGAGCGCGCCGAGGAAATGGCGTCTGGAAATCATACTGCCTCCCGCATCGCGCTCAGCCGCCGCTGGACGTAGGTCCGGCAGTCAACGCTGTCAGAGTTCAGGAACTCCTGGTAGGCACTCTGGCAATGTTCGGTCATGAGTTGCTCCAGAAGCACGTGATCGTGTTTGCGCAACGCGTCCACAATCGCCGCGTGCGAGTTCATCACCCGAATCAAGTCCTGCGAGCCGGCACTGCGCAGGATGCTGACGAACGCAAACAGCGGCACAGCGACACGGTCGAGCGCGGCCGCCAGTGCCCGGTTCCCGGAACAGACCCAGATCTGCCGGTGAAAGGCGAGGTCGGCTTGCGCCGATTCGTAATACGCGTTGGCGGCCACAGCCGACGTCAACGCGGCCAGTCTCTGCTCCAGCTCACGGAAGTCCGCCGGGGTCATGCGCTCTGACGCTTTCACGGCGGCAACCTGTTCCAGCAGCAGGCGCAACTCGATCTGTTCTCGCATTTCAGCGGTGCTGAGGTTGGTGACGATCGTACCCACGTTTGGCGTGCGAACCACCAGCCCATACTTTTCCAGCTCAAAGAGCGCTTCTCTCACGGTCGGTTGGCTGACGTTCAGGTCGCGTGCCAAGTGTAGTTCGCGAAGCGCATCTCCGGGCGCGAACATGCCCCCAAAGATAGCCTCCCGGATGGCACCGACCACCTGGACTTTGAGGGTCGAGTTACGGACCGGATCGAGTGTCTTCATGAGGTCTGTTCCTCCGCCCAGGAGCGGCGGATGGCGGCAATGTCCGCGCGCATGTGCTGGCGAAACAAGGTGATGTCGGCGCTGTGAATGATGAAGTTGGCGCCGAGACGGAGCCAGCGCACCTGCCCTTCGGTTGCGCCCCAGAAGTGAATGCCGGCCCCCACTCCCGCAGCTCGCGCCGCGCGAAAGATGGTCTCGCAAGCCGCAAGGAATTCCGGGTGATCGTATTGCTCGGGAAGCCCAAGACTGCAAGAAAGGTCATGCGGGCCGATGAGGACGGCATCGAGATCCGGAACGGCGAGAATCTCGTCCAGCGCCTGGATCGCCGGGACGCTCTCGATATTGACGATGAGCAGGCGGCTTCGCGCCGCGTCCGCAACATACGACTCCAGGGCAGGCTCCGCGGGAGAACCGGACAACATCCCTTCGAGTTTCTGGCCCTTGATGGGCCTCATCTTCACGGCCCCGCGCAATGCCCGCACCTGGTGCGCGTTTTCCACGTATGGCGCTATGACTCCGGCGGCGCCGCCATCGAGCACCATCGCAGCGGCGTAAGGATCCGGCGAAGGAATGCGCACCAATGGCGGCAATCCGAGCGCGGCGTAGGTCTGGCACATCCAACTCAGTGGAGCGCGATCCAACGCGATGTGTTCGGTGTCTAGGAATACGAAGTCGAGGCCGAGATCCCGGACGGCCTCCGGCCAGCGGGGTGAGGGCGAAACAATGAGCGTGCCGAAGGCCAGTTCGCCGGCGCGCAACCGTGTACGAAGCTCGAGTGACGTCATTTCTTGATGCGAATCCTGCCAAATTTGATGTGGGTCCGCGGGGTATTGGCCGTGCCACTATCCCACACGGCGCGGAAGTCTCCGGGCGCTACCTCGATCAGCGTGGGGTAGGAGTTCTTGATGCCGGCGTCGTAGAACGTCTTCTCCTCACTCCAGGCTCCGCCGGGCGGTTTCGTCTTATACCGAAGCGACGTGCGCGATCCCTTGGCCGGCTGGGCGGGACCGTCGCTGTAGACGTACACATGCGTGCCGTCCTTCGCTCGGCCGTAATAGCTCTTCGACTTGGCGTTATGAAGGTCGGGTTCGGCTTGCGCCGGGCTCCAGGTGCGGCCATTGTCCTTGCTAACGCTCGAAAACGCACGGGGCGGATTGGTCGTTTGGGATGCATCCTCGTATAAGGCCGTGCGCATCATGATCTTCAACTCACCCGCTGCGTCGCCAGGCGCGATGTTCCCTTCGTGCAGGAACACTTTGTTGCCCGTTGAGGGCTGTGGAATGTACGCCTCCAGCCGCCACTCCAACAAACTGCTGCTGCTGAGCACGAAGTGATCTCGTGAGCCGCGCTCGTCTTTTTGAAGAGTGTTCCGATGCGCGGGCAGCAGATAGCGCTGCTGGCCGTTCACCACCACTGCCTCAATACCCGCGTTGAGGATCAGCGGACCGCCGTAGTCCATCGCCAATTCCACCGGGGTCCAGGTGCGGCCGCCATCGGCCGTGTATGCGGCGGTCAGATGCGAGTCTTCACTGTTGGTGTAGTTGAGTGGACATCGCATCGCGAAGCACCAGATGACTTCCTGGCCCGGCGGACGGAATAAGACGGGATTGGCATAACCATACTGCTGAGCGCCTTGGCGTATCCGATGATCGAAGATCGCCGCCGGCTCTTCCCAACTGTCCCCGTCGTCTGTTGAGACGCTGGCCAGGATCGAACCCATGTCCTTTTTCCCGTTCGCCATAGCGCCAAAGGCGACGACCAGCTGGCGGCGCTTCCACTGCGCGATAAACGGCTGCCACAATCGCCAGGACTCTGGGTGCCTGTCAACGTGGCGGATGACGCGAATGCCGTTGACGTCGCCCTTGAATCCAGAATCCTGTGCAAGAAGAGTCGACGAAACAAGCAAGAGTGGGATGAACATGCACACCCGTTAATGATAACGAGAAGTGGCAAAATTGGCAATTGAATTGACACTTGGCAGTCGCATCACTACAATTAACGCTAATGATCAGGTGCGTCTCTCTCCTGCTTTGCGCCGGTCTAACCGCGCTGGGTCAGACGACCAGGGGGCGCATCGTTGGCGTCGTTTCGGACACCTCAGGTGGCATCGTCCCTTCAGCTTCCGTCGTGGCCCGGAACGTCGGAACGAGCGCCCGGTTGACCGCTTTGACGAGCGCTTCCGGGACGTTTGCCTTCGCCGACCTGCCCATCGGCCGCTACGAAATCTCGGTTGAACTCGCGGGCTTCAAGAAGTATGTGCAGGGCCCGTTTGACTTGCTTGTCGATCAAACGGTGCGCATCGACGTCCGGCTCGAAGTGGGGCAGGTCACCGAGCAGGTCACCGTAAAGGAAGGTGCACCCCTCATCCAAACGGACCAGTCGGGTATCAGTCAGGTGGTGGAAAATCAGACCGTCGTCCAATTGCCCCTGAACGGCCGCAACTTCGTCCGCCTCGGCTCGCTGGTTCCGGGTACGACGCGCGGCTCGCCGGGCGACGGCACGCGCCGCACACGCCAGCAGGGCGAACTGCTCACCGCCAATGGCGCTCGCGCGGAGCACAATAGTTTTCTGCTCGATGGCGCGGAGAACAACTCGGCCATCGAGGGTGTCGCCGTGGTGATTCCGTCGGTCGATGCCGTACAGGAGTTCAAGGTCCAAACCTCGAACTACTCGGCCGAGTTCGGCCGAGCCGGCGGCGCTATTGTCAACATCGCCATCAAGTCCGGAACCAATGAGTTCCATGGCACGGCCTATGAGTTTCTGCGCAACGACAAACTTGACGCGCGCGACTACTTCGATCCCGGCAAAACGCCCTTGCGGCGCAACCAGTTCGGCCTCTCCCTCGGCGGTCCGGTGATTCGCAACCGCGTCTTCCTCTTCGGCAACGGAGAGTGGGTGCGCGAACGCCGCACAAACAACCGCGGCTTCCTGGTGCCGGAATCGGCATGGCGAAGCGGCGACTTCGCCGGACAGCCCACCGTCTTCGACCCGCTCGATGCCGACGCCGCCGGGACGCGGCGCGCGTTTCCGGCAAATCGCATTCCGCCCAGCCGCGTGAGCGGCATCTCGCAGAAGGTCATTCCCTATTGGCCCACGCCGAACAATCCCGGCGACCGTGCCCGCAACTACCTCGAGAATTTCAACGATCCTGTGAATCAATACCAGTTCCATCTTCGCGGAGACGTGTACGTGACGGCGAAGGATCAGATGATGGTGCGGCTTTCGCAGACCGTTTCGGAGGACTTGAACAAGACGATCGGGTTCAACAGCGAATGGAATAACCTCAAACCAAAGGCCGGTGTAGCGTCATGGACCAGGGCACTTTCACCCTCCATGATCAACGAGGCGCGGTTCTCAGCCTATCTGTTTAACTTCGAGAACCTGCCGGAAGGCCTGGGGCGGGATTTTCCGTCGGAGCTCGGCTTGCCCCGATTTGCCCTCTCCCCGTCGGTGCTGCGGTTTCCGAGCATCAACCTGCGTAACCTGCAGAACCTGGGCGGTGCGGCCACGCAGCCGCTGTTCCGCAAGGAGACCAACTACCAACTGATTGAGGCATTCACCTGGATCCGCGGCAACCAGACCATCAAGATCGGCGGCGAGTTCCGCATCTATCAGATGAACAATTTCCAGCCCCAAACTTCCATGGGGCAGTACATCTTCAACGGTCCTTTCACGGGGCAGCGCGGTGCGCAATACGTGAACGGATTCCCGGATTTTTTGCTCGGCTTCCCCAATCAGCAACTCATCCTCGATCCTACTTTCTACGACGCGAATCGCTTGCGCAACAAGCGGCTGAATCTTTACGTGCAGGACGACATCAACCTGACATCGCGTTTGACCCTGAATCTCGGTCTGCGTTGGGAACGCGACGGCAACTGGACGAACGCCAACGGCCAATGGGCCTACTTTGACTACGCTAAGGCTGAACTGGTCTATCCCGATAATCTGAAGTTTCCCTTCCAGCTTCCTTACTCTCACCGCTTCGAAGCGATTCGTTCGATGAAACGGCCCACCAACCACGCTTTCGCGCCACGCGCCGGGTTTGCCTGGCGGCCCTTCGGGAACAACAATACCGTTGTCCGGAGCGGATACGGTATTTCCTGGGCGCAGCCTTTGCTTTTTATCCTGAACAACTCGTCGCAGAATCCGCCACCCTTCTTCTTGCGCACGGATCTGGTCAGCAGCAACCTCACGCCGGAACTGCGCTTTGGTGTGTTCCCCGCACCAGACACACGAGCCCTGGTGCCGCGTAATCCTTCGTTCTCAACGCACCAGCCGAGCACATTGACCAATGGCTACGTGCAGCAATGGAACTTCGGTCTGGAGCGCGTGCTGCCCGCCCACGTGGCCGGCAAGATCTCCTACGTCGGATCCCGCGGGGTTCACCTGGAACGCCGGATGGAGGGCAATCCGGCGCTGCCACCCGGGCCGGGCAACATCAATGCTCGGAGGAGATATCCTGAATTCCGTCAGATCGTTCAGCAGGAGTCCTCGGCGTCGTCGTCTTATCATTCGTTGCAGTTGTCCGGAGAGCGCCGGCTGAGCCGTGGAGTGATGTTCCTGGCGGGGTACACCTGGGCGAAATCAATTGATGACGCGTCGAGTTGGAATCCCAACAGCGATAGCAATCCCTTTCCTCAGGATCCGCGCAATCTCCGGTTGGAGCGCGGACGCTCCGCCTTCGACCTGCGCCAGAGGTTCACGCTTTCCTGGGTTTGGGAAGTTCCCGGCAAGACCGTCAGCCGGATCGCGAATCTCGCGATCGCCGGGTGGCAGTTCTCCGGAATCCTCTCGCTTCAGACCGGATTTGTCACCACCCCAACCCTCGGCGGTGACATTCCGAACGCGGGAACGCGTACGACGCGTCCCAACCTGAATGGACCGGGCAATCTGCCACCGTCGCAGCGGACTATCGAGCGCTGGTTCAACACGAGGGCGTTTTCCGCGCCGGCGCCGTTCACGTTCGGAACCGCCGGACGCACCATCATCGACACGGCGGGCACCCGCGTCGTCGACTTCTCGGCCATGAAGGTCTTCCGCGTTCGCGAAGGCCACCAGATCCAGTTCCGCGTCGAGTTCTTCAACGGAACGAATCACCCGAACTTCGGTTCACCGAACATCAACATCGACAACCCTGGTTTGGGTTCCGTTCGGTCCGGCGGCAGCGGACGAGAAGGCCAATTGGCGATCAAGTACATCTTCTAGGCGCGAGGGAATGGGAACCATGATACGTGCGGCAATGATCATCGGCGCGCTGGCGGTATCCGCCACCGCGCAGATCGGAGGCGGTTCCGTTGTCGGCAGCATTACGGACCCGTCGGGCGCGTTCGTTGCGGGGGCCATCGTCGAAGCACGCAATACCGGAACCGGCGAGGTTCGCACCACCGCCACCAGCGCAGCAGGTTACTACGAGTTCCCCCTGCTGGCGGCGGGCCATTATCGCCTGGAAGTCCGCAAGAACGGATTTCAACGAGTCTCCACCGCTGCCTTCGTCCTGAATGCCGGAACCCGGCCCCGCTTCGATCTGACGCTGGTCTTGGGCACGATTGCGGAGTCGGTGGAGGTTGCTGGCGATGCGCCGCTGGTCAATACCACTACGACCGACCTGGGAGCGGTGATCGATCGCGCCAAACTCGATTCACTGCCGCTCAACGGCCGCAACTGGCAGCAACTCGTCGGACTGCAGCCCGGTGCACAGGCGTCGCCTTCAACGGACGTCGGCGCTCGGGGCGGCATTGAGTTTAACGGCTCGTCCGGGTTTGGGATCAACCTCATGCTCGACGGCGTCGACATGTCATTCGGCGAGTACGGTGGTGCGGCCAGCGATACCGCCGCCGGGGGTGGCGGCGCCCGGATCAATACGGTGAGCGTTGAGGCGATTCAGGAGTTCAAATCGACGGCGAGCGCGTTTTCCGCCGAGTATGGCCGGGCCACCGGCGGCGTGCTGAACGTCACCACGAAGTCCGGCACCAACCAGTTCCACGGCACCCTCTTCGAGTTCCTGCGCAACGACGCTGTCGATGCCAACAGCTTCTATTCCAACCGGTCGGGTTTTCCGAAGCCGCCTCTGCGCTGGAACCAGTACGGCGCGAATCTCGGTGGGCCGGTGCTCCGGAATCGGGCGTTCTTCTTCTTCAACTACGAGGGCGCCAAGACGCGCCGCAATCAGCAGATTGCCGGCAACGTGGCGACGCCCTTGCTCAAAAACTCCGTTCTTCCTTCGTTCCGCGATACCTTGAACCGGCTGCCAAACTCGTTCGAACCGACCAACAACCCGAACATCGGACTGCATCGGCGCAACGACCGCAGCAAAACAGACGAGAACACTTTTCTGTCCCGCGTCGACGTGAATCTTAAATCCCATCGGCTCACCGTGCGCTACAGCTACAACCATCAGAACTTCGCGGATCCGATCTTGCTGGAGGGCAGCCCGCAGCTTTTTCCGACACGCTTCCACAACGCCGTGGTCCAGGACGGTTGGACGGTTACGCCGTCGATCTTCAACGAGCTGCGCGTGGGCTACAACCGCGTCGACCTCGACCGCAACTACGTCGGCCTGGGCGGAGTGCCCTCGTGGTTTACCGTGGCGGGTGTCAATCTTGGTGTCAACCTGCAAGCTCACATCCACTTCACGAACAACACCTACACGGTCGCCGACAACTTCACGATGATCCGGGGGCGCCACACCGTGAAGGCGGGCTTCGAAATTCGCGAAGTTCGCAGCCAGCGATATCAAAACAACGTGCCGCTCATGTTCTACAACAACCTCAACGACTTCCTCGCCGATCGCGCCAACCGGGTCCGTGTCGTGTTCGGCGGTAACAAGTCGCTGCGCAATCGCAACTACGGCTTCTTCGTGCAGGATGACTTCCGTCTCAACTCACGGCTGCAACTGAACGCTGGCGTGCGATACGAGTACTATCCGCCGCTGACCGGCGGATTCAATCTCGCCTCATCCGATCCGTTCGGCCCGTTTGGCGGCGCTGGCGAACCCATGTGGCGGGCTGACCGTAACAACTTCGGCCCGCGCCTTGGCCTGGTGTACGATGCGCTGGGCAACCAGCGTCTGGTGATTCGTGCCGGCGCCGGCATCAGCAACACACCGCCGACGTTCGCGCGCTACTTCGATTTCGCGTTTCTGGATCCACGCATTCCGTTCAATCCCATCATTGCTATCGCCGACCTGCCCGCGGGATTCGCGACTCGTTATCCCTTCGATGTATCGTTCATTCCGGCCGTGATCAACAACCCGCGCTTGCTGCCTTCGAACCTGGTCTTGAGCCGCTCCGTCGCCGACTTCAACTTGCGGGACGAGTATGCGGGTCAATACAACCTGAGTGTCCAGCATGCCGCCACCAAGAGCCTGGCACTGCAGGCCTCATACGTGGGCAGCCGCGGTTTGAAGGTCTCCGGCGTACGATGGCTGAATCTGCCGGATCCGGCCACCGGGCGGCGTCCCAGTCCGCAGCTCGGCGACATCTATTTCCGGGAGAACGCGGGTAACTCCTCTTATCACTCGCTGCAGCTTTCCGCCAATCAGCGGCTCACCCGCGGCACGGCGCTCGATGTCTACTACACGTTCGGCAAGACGCTCAGCTACTACGGCGTCGATTCCACGCTCACCCGCACCAACTCCGCCGTGCAGGATCCAAACAACATCGCCGCCTCGTACGGCCCCAAGGACAGCGACATCCGCCACATCTGGACCACCGTTTACTCGTATCAATTGCCCTCCGCCGGTTCCAGCCGTCTGGCGAAGGCCGCGCTCAATGGTTGGACGCTCCAGGGAATCACGGGCTGGCGGTCGGGCCGTCCCGTCAACGTTACGGCCGGCACCGACCAGATCGGCAACGCCTACGTGGACGGACAGCGGCCCGACCTGATCGGCGGCGTCGATCCCTACCTTCGCGACAACAACACGCTGCAATGGCTGAATCCGCGTGCGTTCAGCACCGCCATTCCCCGCGCACAGCGCCGCTACGGCAATCTCGGCTACAACGCCTTGCGTGGCCTGTCCGCCTTCACCTTCGATGCCGCGCTGCACAAACGCTTCCGGATTCGCGAAGGGCATCACCTGACGTTTCGCTTCGAAACGTTCAATACCCTGAATCACAAGGTGCTGAATGATCCCAACTCCAATGCGAGCAATCCGAACTTCGGCCGGATCCTGGGCGCCAGCGGCGGCCGCAATATCCAACTCGCTTTGAAGTACGCTTTCTGAAATGGAGTGCCCATCCGAATGCCCAACCACATGACTCGCCGCGCTTGGCTGGCGGCGGCCGCCGCGCGCCTGGGATTCGCCCAGGTCAACAATCGCAACGTCCTGTTCATCGCCGTCGACGACTTGCGGCCGGAACTCGGCTGTTACGGCAACCGCGTCGTGAAGACGCCCAATATCGATGGGTTGGCGCGCCGCGGCGTCGTCTTTGCGCATGCCTATTGCCAGCAGGCGGTCTGCACTCCGTCGCGCACCTCGTTCTTGAGCGGACTGCGCCCGGACTCGACAAAGGTCTACGAGAACACCAAAGATATCCCCTTCGCCGAAAAGCTTCCCAAAGCCCTGACACTACCGCATCACTTCCGGAAGAACGGTTACCAGACGCGCGCCTACGGAAAGATCTTCGGAGAAGGCTTCAACGATGCCCAAGCCTGGTCGCAGCCGCTTTGGCCGCCGGGCATCGCCGGCATGGAATACGTCGACCTGAAGAAGTGGCAGGCGAGTCCGCAGGCCCGGCCGATTCCGACGCTCGAGTGGGAGAAGGCCGAGTCCATCCAGGCGCTCGAGGTGCCTGACGACGCCTACCAGGATGGCCGCGTAGCCGATCGCGCCGTAGCGGCACTGCGCGAGATGCGCGGCAAGCCGTTCTTCTTGGCGGTCGGGTTCCTAAAGCCGCACCTGCCCTTCGCCGCGCCGAAGAAGTACTTCGACCTGTATCCGCTCGAGAGCATCCCGATGCCGGCGAATCCCGATCCGCCGAAGGGCGCTCCGCCGGTCGCACTGCATGAGTCCATCGAACTGCGCGGCTACACCGACATCGGCAAGAGGCCGATCACGCCGGAGAAAACTCGCGAACTGATCCGCGCCTACTATGCCTGCACCACTTACACCGACGCGCAGATCGGCAAAGTGCTCGATGAGCTCGATCGTCTGGGGCTGACGGCGAACACGACCGTCGTGCTGCTCGGCGACCATGGTTGGCATCTCGGCGAACACAGCCTGTGGGCGAAGACCACGAACTTCGAACTCGACACCCGCGCGCCATTGATCATGGCCGGCGCGGGCGTGAAAGCTCGCGGGCAGCAAGTCAGGGGGCTCGTCGAATTCGTCGATCTATACCCAACGCTGTGTGACGTCTGCGGGCTGGCCGCACCTTCACACCTGGAAGGCCACTCGATGAAACCGCTCCTCGAAAAGCCCAGGCAGCAGTGGAAAGCGGCCGTGTTCAGCCAATTCCCTCGTCCGTATCGTGGCAAGAATCCCATTCAGGGCATGGGCTACTCGGTGCGCACCGAACGATACCGCTACACCGAATGGCGCATGGACAAGGCCTCGGAGAACGCCGTCGAGCTTTATGATCATGCGAGTGACCCGCGCGAGACCGTGAACATCGCCGCGCAGCCGGAAAGCAAGGCGATCGTTGAACAGATGCGCGAAACGCTGCGCTCCGGCTGGCGGGCCGCCCTTCCGCCACAATCAAGGAAGTAGGAATGAATCACACTCGCAGAAGTTTTCTCGCCGCCACGGCCGGCGCAGGGATTGCCGCGCAGAACCGAAAGCCCAATGTCCTCTTCATCGGCGTTGATGACTGGCGTGATTGGGTCGGCTGCCTTGGCACACATCCGCTCGTGAAGACGCCCAACCTCGACCGGCTGGCCGCAAGAGGACTTCTCTTCACCAATGCTCATTGCGCCGCGCCGGTCTGCAACGCCTCGCGCACTGCGTTGATGACCGGATTGAATCCCGCCACGACGGGCGTTTACGCGAACAGCCAATGGTGGCGCCCGGCTTGGCCCGACGTCGTTACGCTGCCCGGCTGGTTCAAGCAGAATGGCTATCATGTCGCGGGGGGCGGCAAGATGTTTCATCACGAGCCGGGATTCAACGATCCCGGCGCCTGGCACGACTACTTCTATTGGGACGACCAGATCAGGAAGGACGGGTGGGGTGGCGGCTACCAGTCCCCAACCTTGGACGTTCAGCCGCCCATTGTTCCCGTGGCCGGCGCGAACGATCATCGCAAAAACTTCGACTTTGCTCCCGTCGCCCGGCCCGATGCGGATTTCCCCGATTACAAAGTCGCCACCTGGGCCTCGGACTTCCTGCGCCGTGCCCAGGAGAAGCCGTTCTTCCTCGGCGTCGGTATGTTCCGTCCCCACATCTCCTGGTATGTGCCGCAACAGTACTTCGATCTCTATCCTCTCGACAGGATCGAGCTCCCCAAGACGATCGAGAACGATCTCGACGACATTCCGCCCGCCGCGTTCAAACTCAAGCAAGTGGTGATTCCTCAGGAGCACCGGGCCATCGCCAAGAAGGGCAAGTGGAAGCCGGCCATCCAGGCTTATCTTGCCGCCATTACCTTCAGCGATGCGATGGTGGGGCGCGTGCTTGATGCGCTGGACGCCGGCCCGAACAAGAACAACACGATCGTCGTGTTGTGGAGCGATCACGGCTACCATTTGGGCGAGAAGGAAGCCTGGCACAAGTTCACGCTCTGGGAAGAGTCCACGCGTGTGCCGCTGATTGTCTATGCGCCCGGCATAACCAAGCCCGGCACCCGATCCTCGCGACCAGCCGGACTGATTGACCTCTATCCCACCCTGCTTGACCTTTGTGGCCTCCCCAGGAACCCGCGCCTCGACGGCCAGAGCCTGCGGCCGCTGCTCAGCAAGCCTAACCTTGCCTGGGAGCGCCCGGCGCTCACCACGGCCAGCGCCGGCGACCACACGCTTCGCGACGATCGCTGGCGATACATCCGCTATGCGGACGGTTCTGAGGAACTCTACGATCACCAGAGCGATCCGAAGGAGTGGCGCAATCTCGCCGCTCAGCCCAAGCATCGCGCCGTGAAGCAGCATCTGGCCCGCTGGCTGCCCAAGTCCGACCATGCCGGTGTGCCGCAGAAGCCTGCTTATCGTTTCGATCCGGCGACTCACTCGTGGACCAGGTCCGGGCGATGAAGGCTTACCCCTGGATCGTCGTCGCGCTGCTGGTCCCCGTGGCGCTGCTGAACTACCTGGACCGGCAGATGCTGGCGGCGATGAAGTTCTCGCTGATGACCGACATTCCGGACATCGGCAGCGAAGCCAATTGGGGCAAGGTGCTCGCTTACTTCAAATGGACCTACGCCTTCCTCAGCCCCATCGGCGGCTACCTCGCCGATCGCCTCAGCCGGCGGCATGTGATTGCCGTTAGCCTGGCGGCCTGGTCAGCCGTAACCTGGGCCACCGGGCAGGTGCAGAGCTACGACCAACTCTTGTGGACCCGCGCCGTCATGGGCGTCAGCGAGGCGATCTACATCCCGGCCGCCCTGGCACTGATCGCCGATTACCATCGCGGCAGCACCCGCTCCCGCGCCGTCGGCTTTCATCAGATGGGTATCTACGCCGGAGTCATCATCGGCGGTTTCAGCGGATACGCCGCTGACCATCCTCAGTTGGGCTGGCGTTGGATGTTTGAAGCCTGCGGCTGGATCGGCATGCTCTACGCGCTTCCGCTGTTTCTTCTGCTGCGCAACACTCCCACGGCGGATCAGGGTACGGCAGGCACGCCCGTCGCGGCCCTGCGGGAGTTGTTGAGCAACCGCTCCTATCTGCTTCTGGTCGGATACTTCGCGGTGCCTGCCATGGCTGGATGGATCGTCCGCGACTGGATGCCGGCGGTGCTCAAAACCGAGTTTGGCATCGGCCAAGGCCGCGCCGGCGTTTCCGCCACGGTCTATTGGATGCTCGCCTCCGTGGTGGCCGCGCTGGTGGGCGGCTGGATGGCAGACCGTTGGATGCAGCGGACCTCGCGCGGACGCATCTACACGAGCGCGCTCGGTATGTGCATGGTCGCCGTGGCCATGATGGGCGTCGGCTATTCTCCACAAACCGGAATGCTCGAAGTGGCCATTGCCTTTCTCGTGCTTTTCGGTTTCGGCTGGGGATTCTACGACTGCAACAATATGCCGATCCTATGCCAGATCGCGCGGCCGCAACTGCGAGCCACTGGATACGGCACGATGAACCTGGTCAGCATGACCCTGGGCGGCATGGCCGATTGGGCCTTCGGCTCACTGCGTGATCTGGGCGTGCCACTGCTGGCCATCTTCGGGATCTTCTCGAGCGCCGCATTCCTTTCCATTCTCTGCGTGCTGCTGATCCGGCCCGCCCACGTGGAAACCACCTCATGACGCGCCGTCAGCTTTTATCCGGTCTCGCCGCCCCTCGCCGTGGCACGGACCGGCCGAACATCATCCTCATCCTGGCCGACGATCTGGGTTTCTCCGATCTTGGCTGCTACGGTTCCGAGATCCCAACGCCCAACATCGATCGCCTCGCGCGCAAGGGCGTCCGTTTCACCCAGTTCTACAATGCTGCTCGCTGCTGTCCCACGCGAGCATCTCTGTTGACTGGGCTCTATCCGCATCAGGCCGGCATTGGCCATATGGGCCGCGACATGGGAATGCCCTCGTACCAGGGCTACCTGAACCGCGAATGCGTCACGATTGCAGAGGCCCTGCGCTCCGCTGGATACGCAGCCTACATGTCGGGCAAATGGCACGTGGGCAGTGACCGTGGACAGTGGCCCTGCGATCGAGGCTTCGATCAGTCGTTTGCGACACTGGGGGGCACTTCGGACTACTTCAAGCCGCGCAATCTTGTCCGCAACGACCAGGCGGCCACGGGTGGAGGGAAAGACTTCTACCTCACCGACGCATTCACGGACGAAGCCGTCGCCATGCTCCGCGCCCATCGCGGCAAACGGGAGCCCTACTTCCTCTATCTCGCCTACACGGCTCCGCATTTCCCGCTGCAAGCCCGCGCGGCCGGCGTAGCGCGTCACCGTGGGCGCTATCGAGCGGGATGGGATGCCATTCGCCGCGAACGCCACAGCCGCATGATCGGCCTTGGAGTGGTCGATAAACGTTGGCCGCTGAGCCCCCGGCCGCCGGAGGCGCCAGCTTGGGAGTCTGCCGCGGGCCAAGATGACTGGGACCTGCGCATGGCCACCTACGCCGCTATGGTGGAACGCCTCGACGACGGAGTGGGCCGAGTGCTGGCGGAAGCGGACGAGACCAACACCATGGTCGTATTTCTATCCGACAATGGCGGCTGCGCCGAGGCGAAGCCCGATGGCTCAACTTACGAAGTGCCCTGGGCCAACGTCTCCAACACGCCATTCCGCAACCATAAGCATTGGACACACGAGGGCGGCATTTCCACGCCGTTGATCGTGTCCGGCCCTGGCGTGGGCCATGGCCGCCTGACGCGAGAGCAAGGCCATATTATAGACATCCTGCCGACGTTCCTGGACTTGGCTGGCGCCCGGTATCCACCAGGAAAGCGCGCGCTGGAAGGCCACAGCCTCGTTCCACTGCTGCGACAGGGAAAGCGCTCGTCGCAGCGAACCCTTTTCTGGGAGCACGAGGGCAATCGCGCTGTGCGCCAAGGACCCTGGAAGCTTGTAGCCGGGTTTCAGCGTGATTGGGAGTTGTATCACATCGCTTCGGATCGCACTGAGCAACGCGACCTGGCGGTTCAAGAGCCGGAGATCGCGGCACAATTGAAAACGGCCTATGCGGAGTGGGAGAAGCGCTGCGGCGTGGTCCCGTGGCGGCCGGACTGGGAGAAGCGCTTCGGCATTCCGCTATGATTCCTGAAATGGGATCGACACTCTCGCCGGTTGGTCTTGGTCATGATCGGAAAACGAAAAGGAGCTGGGTCATGCATGGTTTCTCGCGCTGGCTACTTCCTGGCCTTTTAGGGACGTGTCTGATTGCCCAAGCGCAGATCGGCGGAGGTTCTCTGGTTGGTAATGTGGCCGATCCGTCCGGCTCTCCGGTGGCCAATGTGAGAGTTACGGCAAGAAATCTCGGCACCAACGCCGCCGAGACGACGGCCACCAATACTTCCGGCTACTACGAGTTTCCGCTCCTGCCCGCGGGCCGCTACCGCGTGGAAGCCGAGATGAACGGGTTCCAGCGCGCGGCCAGCGAGGAGTTCACCCTCAACTCCGGGATGCGGCCCAAACTCGACCTGGCGCTGAAGATCGGCCAGTTGAGCGAGAGCGTCGAGGTCACCGCGCAAGCGCCGCTGGTGAACGCCACCACCACCGATATGGGTGTGGTGATCGAGCGCGGCAAAGTGGAGGCCCTTCCGCTGAACGGCCGCAATTTTCAACAACTGGTGAGTCTGCAGGCCGGAGTTGTCTCGAGCCCGTCGAGCGCGGCCGGCGGGCGTGGCGGAATCGAGTTTCACGGCTCATCGGCGCTGGCCAACAATCTTCTCCTCGACGGCGTGGACATGAGCTTTGGAGAAGTCAACGGCACCGCGAGCGACTCTTCGGCGGGAGGAGGCGGCGCGCTGGTGAACACGGTGAGCGTAGAGGCAATCGAGGAATTCAAGGCGACTGGCAGCGCCTTCTCGGCCGAGTATGGACGATCGGCCGGCGGAGTGCTGAATGTCACCACCAAGAGCGGCACGAACAACCTCCACGGCACGCTGTTCGAGTTCTTCCGCAACGACAAGCTGGATGCCAACAGCTTTTTCGATAATCGCAGCGGACTGGTGCGGCCGGACCTGCGCTGGAATCAATTCGGCGGCAATCTTGGCGGACCCGTCCGTCGCAATCGCGCCTTCTTCTTCGTCAACTACGAAGGTGGGCAGGTCAAGCGCGCGGCGCAGATCACGGGCAACGTGCCGACGCCGGCGCTGCTCGCCCGGCTCAAACCGGAGATCCGCAACCTGCTCGAGTCCACGCTGCCCAACACCTTTGAGCCGACCACGAACCCGTTGATCGGCTTCCACCGCCGCAACGACCGCCGCAGTAACGACGAACACACGCTCCTCGGCCGCGGCGATGTCGAACTCGGGAAACACCAGCTGTCCACGCGCTATAGCCACAACAATCAGGATTACCTGATTCCGAATTTTCAGCCCGCTCTGCCGCGCATCTTTCCCAATCGATTCCACAACGCGGTCATCCAGGACAACTGGTCCATCGCTCCCAACCGCTTTAACGAACTCCGCCTCGGCGTGAACCGCGTCGATCTCTTCCGCAATGAGCCAGGCCGCGAAAAGATTCCGGCGTGGATCTCCGTGGCCGGTGTCGGACTCAGCAGTTCCCTCGCTTCCTACATTCACTTCATTACGACCACCTACACGCTGGTTGACAACTTTACCTGGATTCGCGGCAAGCACTCGATCAAGACCGGCTTCGAGATCCGTGAAGTCCGCAGCGTGCGCGACCAGAATGGCCAACCCACCCACAACTACAACTCGCTCGACGATCTCATCGCGGATAACTCGGTCCGCATCGGTCTGCTCTTCGGCGGCGGCAAAGGCCTGCGTAACCGGAACTACGGCTTCTATGTCCAGGACGATTGGCGCATCAGCGCCCGCCTGCAACTGAATTACGGCGTCCGCTACGAATACTATCCGCCGTTCCGCGGCGGCTTCAACATCAATAGCTCTGACCCGTTCGGATCTTTCATCTCCGTGCAGCAGCCGATGTTCCGAGCCGACCGCAACAACTGGGGTCCGCGTCTCGGCCTCGTCTTCGATCCCACCGGGAAACAGAAGTGGGTCTTTCGCGCCGGTGCCGGCATCGGCTATCTGCCGCCGCAGGCCATCTACCTTTACGACATGGCATTCATCGATCCGCGCCTGCCGTTCGTTGCCATGCCAACTTCGCGCCAGCCGATGTGCCTGCGCAGTTCCGCTCGTTTCCGTTGCCCCAAAGTTTTGTGAACTCGGTGACGGCAAACCCCTCATTGCTCCCGTCTGGATTCGTCCTGTCGCGCCAGGTGGCCGACTACAACGCGCGCGACACCTACGCCGGTCAGTGGAACTTCTCCATCCAGCACGCGGCTACCTCGTCGCTCGCCCTGCAAGCCGCATACGTGGGCAGTCGCACCGTCAAGGCCATTGGACCGCGGCCGCTGAATCTGGTGGACCCGGCGCTTCGCCGCCGTCCTCGCCCGGATCTGGGCGACGTGTTGACGCTTGAAAACGCCTCGAACATCTCTTACCACTCGCTGCAGCTATCGGCCAATCAGCGTCTGCGCCGTGGCATGAGCTTCGATGCCTACTACACGTGGGGCAAGGCACTGACCTACGGCACCGCCGATACATCAATCACGTTCTCAGATGGCTTCACGCAGGATCCCCTGAATCTACGCGACTCCTACGGACCAAAAGCCGGCGACACCCGGCATCGCTTTGTCGGCGTCTACTCGTGGCAGATTCCGTCCGGCGGCTTCGCCAGAACAGGCCTGGCCAAGGCTTTTTTCGGTGATTGGACCCTGCAAGGCATCCTCGCGCGCCGCTCCGGCCTGCCGATGAACATCACCTCGGGCCGCGACGCTGTCGGCAACGGCCGCGTCGCCGGTCAGCGCCCGGACTATGTGGCCGGCGCCAATCCATACGTGAAGAACCGCGCGGGATTGGTCTGGCTGACGCCGACCGCCTTCGACGTGAATACGCCCGTCGCCCAGCGCCGCTTCGGAAACCTGGGCGCCAACGCCCTCCGCGGCCTGTCAGCCTTCACGTTCGACGCGTCGCTGCAGAAGCAGTTCGCTATTCAGGAACGCCATCGCTTCATGTTTCGCGCCGAATTCTTCAATGCGCTGAATCACCCGGTGCTTGGCAATCCGAATACGGCGCTCAACAATCCCAACTTTGGCCGCATTCTTTCCGCCAGCGGCGGGCGCAACATTCAATTGGCTCTCAAGTATGCTTTCTAGACGAACGCTTCTGGCCGCGGCCCTTCAAACGCCCGGCATGGACAAGGTCGATGTGTTTCGAAGCGGCGACGACGGCTACACGGCTTACCGCATTCCCGGCATCATCGTCACCTCCAAGGGCACCCTGATCGCCTACGCCGAGGCGCGCAGGAAATCCTTCCGCGATTGGGGCGCGATTGACATCGCCGTGCGGCGCAGCACCGACGGCGGCTCCACTTGGTCGAAGACCTCCTATCCCGGACGGCTCGATGTTCAACTTGCGCAAAACCCGGTGAACGGTCGCGAGAAGATCGCCGAGCCCGGCGACATTACTTACAACAACGCCGTCGGCATCGGCAGCCGCGACGGATCCGTGCACATGGTCTACTGCGTCGAGTACATGCGAGCATTCTACATCCGCTCCGGCGACGACGGACTCACGTGGTCGCGCCCCGTCGAGATCACCGGTGCGTTTGAGAGCTTTCGCAAAGCGATCGACTGGAAGGTGCTCGCGGCCGGTCCTGGCCACGGAATCCAAACTCGCCGCGGCCGGCTGATCGTACCTGTCTGGCTCTCGCTGGGTGAAGGCGCGAATGCACACGGCGGCGGCACATCCTCGTCCGTGATCTACAGTGACGATCAAGGCCGCACGTGGCGCGCCGGCGACATCGCCTTTCCGCACAGCGCCGCGGAGCAACTCGGCGGTGAACCGATCGCGGTGGAACTACCCGATGGCCGCGTGATGATCAACGCGAGGAACCAAGGCAAAGCCAACAGGCGGATAGTCAGCATCAGCAAGGATGGCGCTCACCAGTGGTCCAAGCCGTACTTCGATCCGGCACTGCTGGAGCCACTTTGCATGGGCAGCCTGGCACGCCACCCGAAAGGGATCCTCTTCTCGAACCCACACAATCTGGAGCGCAGCGACGGCCCTGCCGAGCCCGGCGCGCGGCGGGATCGTAAGAACGTCAGCGTGCAACTGAGTCGCGACGGCGGCAAGACCTGGACCGCACGCCGGTCGATCGAGCCGGGCTGGTCCGGATATTCGGATCTGGCAGTTGGCCCGGACGGCCGGATCTACTGTTTCTATGAGCACGGCGATCCCGCGGCATCGCGATTCCGCCCCGTGGCATTGAAGGTCGCCCGCTTCGACCTCGCGTGGCTGATCCGTAACGGGCAATGAGCTCCGCTCAGCGGTTGGTCGTAGTCCAGCAACTCCGCACCCGCGATGCCTCGCGCAGGTAAGTCCGCCGTTCTCGCCGAAAATTCGGGAATCACGCACTGACTGCGTAAGCGCAGCGCTTCGAACTTGCTAAAAGCTCCGCTTGTCTCCAACCTGCTTGCTCCATTGGTCCAGCCGCTGATGGAGCTCTGTGCGCTTGCGCTGGTCCGTGGCCTGCCGGTTGTCCATCTCCAGCGGATCCGCATGCCGGTGGAAGAGCATCGGTTTGTCGTTTTGATGCAACACGTACTTCCATCCATCGGGACTGATCACGGCTCGGGCATCCGGCACACCCTGGCCATCCGCCGTCCACTCGATGCAGACATGCCCGTCCCCGGACTTCTTGCCCTCCAGTCTTGCGGCGTGGCTGAACCCCGGTAAATCCCCCCAGTCTTTGTGGCCCAGCAGGTGAAGCATGGTTGGAGCCAGGTCGATGTGACTGACCGGCTGCGCTACTCGCATCGGGCGCTGCCTGCGGAAGGGAACGCGCAGCAACAAAGGAACCCGCACGCTCTCTTCGTACATCACCTGCTTGCCATAGAGCGAATGCGCCCCCAGCATCTCGCCGTGGTCGCTTGTGAACACCACGATCGTATTGTCCGCCTGCCCTGACGCCTCCAAGGACCAAAGGATGCGGCCGAGCGCCTGGTCCACCAGCGAGCACAACCCTGCGTAGTTCCGATTCGCCCGCTGCACTTTGGCTCTATCGCGCGCATCGAATTTGCCGAACTCACCACCCTTGCCCTGCCTGGCGCGCCGCTTCGCAGCCCAGGCGGGGTCACGCTCGGCATCAATTCCCGGCCAGTTGGCAGGAACCGGAGCCTCCTCTTCGGAGTGCAAGTCGTCATAGGCGCTTGAGAATGGCGTGTGCGGTTCCAGGAAGTTGACGTAGAGCATCCACGGCTGATTCCGGTTCGCCATGATGAACTCAGACGACTTCTCGGCCAGGAACGCCGGCTTCGAATGCTTGGCGGGCATGCTCGAAGCCATCTCCCGGGAAAAGTAGTTCTCCTCGTCCGGCTTGTAACCGAGGCTGGACAGGAACTGGTGGTATTGGCTACGCGCCTCCGGGTTCCTGCCCTTGGAGAAGAAGCGCTGGTAGTTGTCCTCAATCGCCTGCCACTCCTCGAAGCCGTGTTGGGCAAAGACTTCATCGCCCAAATGCCATTTGCCGAAATACCCAGTGCGGTAGGAAGAATCGGCGAGCAACTCCGGCACAGTCTTGCACTCTTTCGGGAGTGGCCGGTTGTTGTTCACGCAACCACTGGTGTGCGGCCAGAGCCCGGTTATGACCGTGCTGCGGCTGGGCGTACAAACCGGCTGCGCGACATAGGCCCTGTCGAACACGATGGACGACTCCGCCAACTGGTTCATCACCGGCGTTCGATAGGTGTGGTTCCCATAGGCACCAAACGTGTCGGCCCGCTGTTGGTCAGTCCACAGAAAGAGCAGATTCGGCTTGTCTCCCGGCGCGCGCTGACCACCACGGGCAATGGCCGGTGCCAGCCCTGAGGCAAGCATGGTTGCGAGCGCCTCGCGGCGCGTGGTTGTAGTCGCTTTCATTTGACAAGACTCTCCTCTAAAACTCGTACTTCAGCGATGCCTGCTGAATCCGGCCGGCGCCGGCCCCTTGAATTCGCCCAAATGCGGGCGAATTGAGCGTACCCACCGGGTTCGAAAACACTGGCGTATTGGTTGCGTTGAACATCTCCCAGCGGAACTGCAACCGATGTTTCTCGTAGATCTTGATGTTCTTCAGCAGCGAGGTATTCCAGACGAAGGACCCGGTTCCAAGAATCGGGTTGCGTCCGGAGTTGCCGAGCGTGCCAATGGGGTTGGCCACAAACGCGGTGGTATCAAAGAAGCGGGCGATCCGCTCGACGCGCGGGCGACTTGCTGACAATACCGGATTCCCAACGACGTTCGGCCGGTCGAACCCGACACCCGTTCGCGAGTTGTCGGCCCCCGATAGAATCGCGACGGGATTTCCGGTCTGTACCGTAACCAGCCCTCCCCACTCCCAACCCCCAATCACCGACTGGAGCAGGTTGTTGGGAATCCGAATGGGAAGCTGGTAAAGATAAGATCCAGCCCAGCGATGGCTCGCGTGATTGCCATTCAACGCCCGGTCCGCCCGGCGGTTGAAGGGGTCCTGCGGAGACTGCTGGGAAATCTGAGCGAATGAGTCTCCCGACGTGACTTCGTCAATGGCCTTTGACCAGGTATAGTTGGCATTCACCGTGAATCCGCGAGCGAAGCGGCGCAGTACCGCAACCTGCAGGGAATCGTAACGCGTGTTCGTGCCGGTCGAGAGCTCTCCGATGCTGCCGATGGCCGGCGCATAAATGCGCCTCGCATTCGTGTTCCCCGTGGTGGCGCCCGGCCGGAACACTGCCGGATTCGCTTGGCGCAGGTTGGCAAGATGCCGGCCGGCGTTGCCCACGTAGGAAACGTCGAGAACCCAGTTCCCGCCCATCTGCTGCTGAATCCCGAAGTTGTAATTCATTGTGTAGGGATTACGGACGCCCTGGGCGAACGACTTGGGCAACACCACAGGGGACTGAAAAGTGGCATTCGCGGGGTTTACCGCATAGGGGTACGGAATCTGCTGTCCGGCGTAGGGCGATGAAAGCCGCCGGTTGTTGACATCCACCACCAACGCGAAGGGCTGCGGCGATTGCACGCCTCCGGTCATCTCGGCGGTGAGGGGCTCGATGAACATGCCCCAACTGGTGCGCACGGAGGTCTTGCCATTGCCGAAGACATCCCAGGCAATGCCCAGCCGAGGAGCCGGGTTCCACAACCGGTCCACCAGCGGAAACGCGCTGTCACCCTGGAACACAACACCTTCCGGAGCGTTCGGGAACCGTCTCGACCGGGCGCCCGGAACGAACGCCGTCGCCTGGCCGAAGCGCTCCGCCCACGCGGGATAGGCTTCCATCCGGAATCCGTAGTTCAGAGTCAGCCGGCGGTTTACGCGCCAGGTATCCTGCGCGAACACGCTCCAGGGGAAATAGCGCTGGTCAGTATCCAGCGGCGACGCTTGCTGCAGGCGCACCACACTGCCCAGCAGGAAATCGGCCGCTGGCACGCGAGTGGCCGTGCCATCGAAGGTGAACTGTCCGCCCGAACTTTGATTGTCGCGATACATGAAGCGGTTCCGCTGGATGTCGGCCCCGAACTTGAACTGGTGCGTACCCTTGATCCACGTGAGGTTCTGCGAGAAGTCCATGTTCTCTGACAATCGCCGGCGGTCCCGGCCGGGGCTAAGGAGAAACCTCCCGCTCACCTGAAATCGCGGCAGTGTCACCGGGCCGCCTGCGTGCACAAAGCTGGTGGCGCCCAACTGATTCAATGCGGTCCGGACGGTATTTGCTTCGTCATAGTCGAAGCGAGTATAGTTCACTCGGGTCGTCAGCAGGACATTGGCCGTGAAGGTGTGGCTGTCCTCCACCGTGATCGTATTGAGTTGCTGCCCGTTGCCAACCGGGCTGTAGTTCGGAAGCGTGCTGCCGTTGGGGAACGGATCCGTCCCGACGGAACGGTCACGGAAATACCTGACATTCAGCCGGTTGTTTCCGCTGAGCACGGAGTCCCAGCGGCCGAGAAACTGATCGCCATCGTTGACCTCGCTCATCTGGCTCACGAACTGGCCCGTTGGGCGGTTGGGGAGGGGAACAAAGTTCTGGGCGACCCGGGCGGCGACAGGATCAATGCGCGCTGTCGGGATCTGCCGGCCTGGGAAAGGTTGTCCGGTGAGGGGGTCGACAATCGCCTGGGCCCCAGCACCGAAGTTCCCGGTTCGCTCCGCGTCCGTAAGGGGATTGGCATCGGAACTCACTCGATCTCGCCGAATTCGCAGGCCCTGGTAAGTCACGAAGAAGAAGTTCTTCCCGCGGCCGTTGTATAGCTTTGGGATTTGGATAGGGCCCCCGAGGGTCGCGCCAAACTGATTGAACCTCAGCTTGGGTACCTCGGCGGCAAAGAAACTGCGGGCATCGAGCGCATCATTGCGCAGGAAGTGCCAGGCGCTGCCCTGGAACTCGTTCCCACCTGAGCGGGTGACGGCACTCAAAGTCGCGGCGCCACGGCCATACTCCGCAGGCGTGCCCACCGTGGCCAGCTTGAATTCCTGGAGAGCATCCGGCGGCGGCAGCAGCAGGCCGGATCCGCGATGGAAGAAGTTCTGCTGCCCACCGTCCAGCAGGAAATTCACCCCGGTCTGACGGCCACCGTTAATCGCGAGCCGCTGCTGCGAGAAGCTAGATTCGATTGTTGTATTTGCGTTGTTGATGCCAGGCGCAAGCAGCACCAGGTCGACGGCATTGCGGCCGTTGAGGGGAAGGTCGCGGATTCTGCGGTCATCTACCAGAATGCCCTGCACGGAACTGCGCGTCTCCACCAGCGGAACATCGCTCGAAACCGTGACCGCGTCAGTCACCTCGCCAACTTGCAAAACAAAGTCGAGCCTGATGGCGGAAAGCGCAGTCACCGTGACGTTGTTGAAACTGGCTCGGCGAAAACCAGACTGCTGGGCATTCGCTTCGTAAACACCAGCCGCAAGCGCGGGGAAGCTGTAGAATCCTACTTCGTTGGTTCGGGCTGCCCGGCTGACGCCCGTGCTGCGGTTCACCACGGTGATCTCGACACCGACCATGACTGCGCCGGATGAGTCCGCAATCGTGCCGGCGATTTCGCCGGTGGGGGCCTGAGCCGTGGCGACTGGCGGATTCAGCAGGCCGGATATGAGGACGGCCATGAACAGGATCGATCTTGGTTGACGCATGATTGGGTTTACTCCTTGATCTGATGTTGACGGTATCGGTAGCTGGCTTGGTGAGGAATCAGCCGGCGAGTTCCGCGCGGTGTTGATAAATTTTGCCGACGGCGGCGGCAATCGAATCCATGTCCGCTCTAGAGCCCAACAGGTAGCGGTGTTCAAACCAGACGGCTTCGCCGCAGGCTTGGTTGCTTGCCGGGCAGAGTTCGTTGTATCGCTGAAACGACGCATCGAAAAGCGGGTTATTGAACAGCGAGTGCGCGTAGCCACTGGAGCCGGGAACGCCCTCGGCGGCGAGAGCGGCTAGGAACTTCTCGCGGGTAATGCCAAACTCGGAAGCGACGAAACGAAGACAGTAGATGTGCCACGCGTGCCCGGTGGCGAACGCGGGAACGGACATGGGATGAATGCCGGGGATCCGTTCCAGTTGGGCGGTGAGGTAGTCACCGTTGGCCTGACGAGTTTCAGTCTGTTCCGGGAGCCGTTCGAGTTGGGCAAGAAGCATGGCGGCCTGGAACTCGGTGAGGCGGTAGTTCCAGCCGAGGCGGTGGTGTTCGTACCACGGACGGCCCTTCTTCCGTCCAACCCAAACGAGGGACTCGGCAATCTCGGCCAGGCCTTCGTCGTTCGTCACAACAATGCCTCCTTCACCGGCGGTCATGTTTTTCGAGGCCTGGAAGCTGAATGTGGCCATGGCGCCAATGGAACCGAGCGGGCGGCCATTCCACTCGCCCCTGTGCGCGTGGGCAGCGTCTTCAAGCACCGGGATTCCGTGGCGGTTGGCAACATGGAGTATGGCCTCCATGTCCGCGGCAAGGCCGGCGAAGTGGACTGGGACAATGGCGCGGGTGCGCGGCGTGATGGCCGCCTCGAGTTTGGCGGGATCGAGATTGAGCGTGTCGATCTCGATATCGCAAAAAACCGGGTTGGCGCCGATCAACATCGGGGCGCTGGCCGTCGCGATGAACGTATAGGGCGGAACGATCACATCGTCCCCTGGTTGAACTCCCAGTGCCTTCAACGCAACTTCGAGGGCGGCTGTACCGTTGACGCAGGCGATGCCGTACTTACACCCATGCGTAGCGGCGAACCGCTGCTGAAATTCAGCAACTTTGGAGGACGAGGCTCCAGAATCAATCGCCTCTCCAAGCGTGTAGCGCCACCATTGGCCCGATCGAAGCACTTCGAGAGCGAGCGCTTCCTCCCGGGCTCCATGGACCGGCCAGGAGGGGAATGGCTCGGTGCGGACCGGCTGCCCGCCGTGGAGAGCAAGTTGGCTCATGGTGTGAACTCCGTTGGGGTATTGAAATACTCGCCGATGATCATGTCGGCGAGCCCAAGCACGCCGGCGCCTGCGGTAATCCGGGCAAAGCGAAGGCGAACCTGGGATGCCGCTTCGCGAAGCGCATGGCGTTCGATTGCGGCGGAAATCTGATTGAGAAACGCCTGGCCGTGGCAGGCGAGGCGAGCATCAATGACGATCAGGCCGGGGTTGAACAAATTGACCAGATTGGCAAGCCCGAGCCCAAGCCACGCGGCAATCTTCTTGGCGCCGATGTTGGCGCGGAGACCGGCGACGGCTTCCAGGCAGCCACGCGCTCCGCACGCGCAACGCGGGCCATTCGGTTGCACGCACATGTGGCCGAACTCGCCGGCCGCGCCCGTCTCACCATAGACGAGGCGGCCATCCAGATAAATGCCTGCGCCAATGCCGGCGCCGTAGTCGATATAGATGCTGGTAGTTGCGGCGGGGTCGCGCTCGGCGACCGCTTTGGCGCGAGTGCGGGATTCGAGTGTGACGGGCAGGCCGAATTCCTGCGAGACTATCTCGCGAAGCGCAACGTCGCGCCAGAACGGAAGTGTGGAGGAAGTAAGCGTAATGCCGCGACGGCTATCGACCAGGCCGGGATCGGCGATGCCGATTCCGATGGGAGGGGCGGTGGCAGCGTCGAGAGCGCGGCGCGTAAGGCGGCGAAGTTGCCGCAGCAAGGCAGCCCGCCCGCCGGAGGCTTTCGTGGGCTCCGTAATCAGGTGCTGAACTTCAGGAGCGAGGTTGGTGACGCCGGCAGTCACGAACTCGTCGTCAAACTCGATGGCCACGACGGAGCGGTGGTTTTCGTTGAGTCGAAGGATAACGCCTTTGCGGCCGCGGCCGCCCGGTTCGGTGCCGCCTTCGGTGATTCGTTGGTCGGCGAGCAATTGGCGAACCAGATCCGACGTCGCGCTGAGGCGGATGCCGGTGCGGGCGTGGATCGCGCCGCGGGAGAGCGGGCCATCGGCGCGAAGCAATGCCGCGATGGTCTGTTTATCGCGATCCGGTTTCAGGGCCACCAGTTCCTACGGTAGAGCCATTGACGGTGCACGTCAAGTGCATTCTTTCCGTTTTCAGAAAGAAGTCACTTGACCTTGCCGCCCTCAAGGCATAGGCTTAGGAAGATGTCCAATGAAAGTCCCCATCTCCGGCGGGTCCTTGGCCTGTGGGACCTCGTGCTGTACGGCATCGTCCTCGTGCAGCCGATCGCGCCCGTGCCGTTGTTCGGGATCGCGCAACAGCTCTCGGCCGGGCATGCCGTCACGACGATCGTGTTTGCGATGTTCGCGATGGGGTTGACGGCAGTGAGCTATGGGCGAATGGCGGCGGTGTATCCTTCGGCGGGGTCAGCCTACACCTATGTGAGCCGGAGTCTGCATCCCACGCTCGGATTTCTGACCGGCTGGGCCATGTTTTTGGACTATCTACTCGTACCGTTGATCTGCACGATCTATGGGGCAATCACGCTTACACGCCTGGTCCCGGGCGTGCCGTATGCCGTGTGGGTTGTACTGTTCGCGTCGGCGATCACGGTGCTGAATCTGCGGGGAATCAAGTTCACGGCACGCGCGAGTTGGGTGCTGATGCTGGTGACGACCGGTGTGATCTCGGCGTTCATTTTTCTGGCCGTACGATACCTCGGCGGGAGCGGGCTGGTTTCAAGCTTGCCGTTCTACGATCCGGGGACATTCAAGCTCGGAACGGTGCTGACGGCCACTTCGGTGGCCGCGCTGACATATGGCGGGTTCGACGGGGTGACAACACTAGCGGAAGAGGTAGAGAACCCTCGACGCAATGTCATGCTGGCGGCTGTGGGAGTGGTCTTGTTTACGGGTCTGTTTGGCGGCCTGCAAATCTATCTGGCCCAACTGGTTTGGCCGGACTACAAGACCTTTGGAAACCTGGAGACGGCATTCCTGGATGTGAGCCGGAAGGTCGGCGGAGAGTGGATGTTCCAGTCGTTGGCGGTTGTGTTGATTGTGGCGAGTTTTGGATCGGCTCTGACCGCGCAAGCTGGTGTTTCGCGACTGCTCTACAGCATGGGCCAGGCTCGGGGGTTGCCTGCGTTTTTCGCGCACTTGGGCAAGCGCACAGCGTCGCCGGTCTGGAACGTGACGATGGTGGGCGTCATGGCGGCGGCGGGAGCGATGGTATTGAACTACGAACGGTCGGCGGAGTTGATCAACTTTGGCGCGTTCCTGGCATTCATGGGTGTCAATGGGGCAGTGATGCGGCAGCGGGAACTGGGATGGATGGCGGGAAAGGTGATGCCGGCTTTGGGGTTTCTGTTCTGCCTTTCGATCTGGCTAAATCTGTCGCGGCCTGCGATGCTGATGGGCGGGGCCTGGTTCGCGGTGGGACTCGCATTCCACCTGGTGCAGCGGCGGCGTGGGGAATCGTTCGTATTTGAGGAGTGATGGCTATGCGTTTCGTCTGGATTGTGCTTTCGTGCTTTGTCATGAAGGGAGAGCCGGCACTGATGCCGAAGCCGGCGAAACTGGAGCGGCTGTCGGGTGAGCAACGCGTGGACGCTTCATTCCGGCTAGCCTTCCAGCGGACGGCGGCGCCACGACTTGAGCACGGAGCGGCCCGATTCTTGGAACGGCTGACCAGACAAACCGGGATTCCCTTGAAACGGGGACTGGCGGCGTCTGTGGGCGCGGCGAACCTGATTATCGATTGCGCGCAGACGACGGACGCGCCGCTCACGTTGGGAGAAAACGAATCGTACCGGTTGCAGGTCAATGTCGAGCAAGCCCGGCTGACGGCATCGACCATCACGGGCGCATTGCGTGGTCTGCAGACGTACTTGCAACTCGTGGAGGCGGGCTCACGGGGCTTCGCCCTGCCGTCCGTGATCATTGAAGATTCACCGCGATTTCCCTGGCGGGGCCTCCTGATTGACGTGACCAGCCACTTCATGCCGGTGCCGGTCATTGAGCGGACGCTGGACGCCATGGAGGCGGTGAAGTTGAACGTGTTCCACTGGCACCTCACCGACGACCAGGGGTTCCGGGTGGAAAGCAAGGTGTTCCCAAAGCTGCATACCCTGGGCACCGAGGGCGACTACTACACGCAGGCCGAGATCCGGCACATTGTCGAGTACGCGCGTGATCGGGGAATCGGCGTGCTGCCGGAGTTCGACATGCCCGGGCACTCAGGAACCTGGCTGATTGGCTATCCGGAGCTAGCGAGCGCTCCGGGTCCATATTCGATCATTCACACGTTCGGCGTTTATGACCCGGCGCTGGACCCGACGAAGGAGGCGGTTTACACGTTCATCGACCGCCTGGTGGGCGAGATGGCGGGGCTGTTCCCGGATGCGTACTTCCACATCGGCGGGGACGAAGTGAACGGGAGGCAGTGGAAGCAAAGCCCCACCATCCAGGCATTTATCCAGCAGCGAGGGCTGAAGGATGAGGCCGGGCTGCAGACCCACTTCAACCAACGCGTGCTACCGATTCTGAAGAGGCATGGAAAGCAGATGATGGGGTGGGACGAGATCCTGCATCAGGATCTACCGAAAGACATCATGGTGGAGTCGTGGCAGAACCACGAGTCGCTGGCTGTGGCGGCACAGCGGGGGTACAAGGGGCTGCTGTCGTTCGGGTATTACCTGGACCATCTGAAGTCAGCTGCGGAATACTACGTGGTGGACCCGGTGGGTGGTCCGGCGGCTACGCTCACGGCGGAACAGAAGCAGAACATCCTGGGTGGGGAAGCCTGTATGTGGACGGAGTTCATCAGTCCGGAGACAATCGATTCGCGGATGTGGCCGAAGAGCGCGGCAATAGCTGAGAGGCTATGGTCGGCGGCTGAGGTGAATGATGTGGCGGATATGTACCGGCGGCTCGACGTTGTATCGCACCGGCTGACATTCGCGGGGGCGCGGCATGAGACAAACTACGAGCCCATGCTGCGGCGGATTGCGCCAGCGGCGCCTTTGGAGGCACTGCGCACGTTCGCCGACGCCCTCGATCCGACGGGAATTGAGCACCGGGAGGTGTTTCAGCGCTACACCCAGGAGACGGAACTGAATCGAATGACCGACGCGGCGCGGGGCGATAGCGCGGTAGTGCGAACACTGGAGGCGGATGTACGAGAGTGGCTGCGAACGCCAACCGCCGGGCGGGAGGCGGCGATTCGACGGGTGCTTGAGGCAATGGCGGGACAACGATGCGAGACTCGCGCAGTTTGGCCCCACGAGTTCGCTCCTGCGGGAGTTCCTGCCCTTGTCCAAGGAACTGGCGCAACTTGGCGCCGCTGGATTTGAGGCCATGGACCGGTTGGCGGCGCGGCGCGCCGACGCGGCGTGGGCACAGGGGCAAGCGGCCCTACTCGAACGAACTCGCCACGTTCGACTGGAGGTACGGATGGCGGCGGCACGCCCAGTGCGGCTGTTGGTGGAGGCCGTCAACCGGTGACGAGAAGTTTGATCGAGCGTCCTCGGAGAGCCACTTCAAGAGGCTACAACCGCAGGAATATCTCGTGCTCGTTCAGATAACGCACAACGCGGCAGGACACGTAGAAGTAAACGCCGAAAAGTACCATGGCCCACCACAACGGCGAGTCTTTCGGTCCGAAGCCCTTCGCTGCGTCGCTCACCCACATGTGCACCAGGTACCCGGCCAGCGCGTTCTGCCCTAACGTCGCAAATACCTGCGACCGGAATTTCTTGCCGTCCACCAGCCAGACGAAGAGCGCGTAGACGGCGAACGAGAAGCCCGCCGAGAAGATGAGGTACGGCAGACTGCCTGCGCGTTGGCTCATGGTCCACAAATCGGCAGGCGCAGTAGGCGGCCAGAAGGGCGGCGGCACCAGACGGCCGCCACCGTTCAAGCAAGACAGCGCATATCCGGCGAGCATCAGCGGCACGCCCCAGCGCAGCAGCCGTGGAATGGGCGCGGCTTCACGAACCCAGTCATAGGCGAACGTGCCGGCGATCGTGGGGATGGTCCAGGTGAGGAAACCTAACGGTCCCCCGTCGATCACGCGCTTGGCGTTCAAGAGCTCATACCAGAACCACGCGGATAAGCCAAGATGCAGCAGGCCGCTGAACGCCGCGAATCCCAAGCGCTTCCTGACACTGCCGGCCACCACGGGGAGAATCCAAAGGCTGGTGACCGCAATGTGCACCAGAGCCTGAAATGGCGATCGCCAAAAGGCATTGCCAAGTACGCCGCTCATCCCGAGCTTCTCCATGTCCTCCCATCGCCGGTAGTTGCCGTCGAGGTGATAGACCAGAACACCGGTGAGGATCAACGCCAGACAGCGCCAGACAGCGCGGCGATAGTCCGGCTTGCGGACCATCACCAGCCGCAGCGCGAAGCCGACAGCAAAGAAGAACTGCGGCATGATGGTGTCGGCATAGCTGCAATAGGTATTGTGATGCTTGAAGACCGGATGCACGGCGGCGAAGCCACCGATAAAATTCACCAGAAACATGCCCGCCACGGTGTAACCGCGGAACTGGTCCATGGAAGCGATGCGCGCGTTTTCATTCGACATTCAGAATCCGCCGGGATTTCAACTTGAGCTTCCGGGACACATTAGCATACACCAACGGTCCGGCTCGAAGGCCCTGTCTCGATCGAATGTCTCGATCGAAAAAACGCCTTGGCAACCGGGCTCAGCGGCAGCCGAACCCCATCCGAGCGGAACCGGTGGCGCCTCCCGTGGGTTCGTTCCCGGATTCACAGCTCCGGGGAAGGCATCTGCGGCTGGCGAACACCTCCGCCTCGCCATCGCCGGCAACCCACTGGGCGCCGGAACCCGGCTTCATCAGTACTTTGGAACCGACGGATCCACCTGATCGCTCCAGGCCAGAATCCCGCCCTTCATGTTGCGGACATGGCGGAAACCAGCCTGCCGCAGGAAGTCGCAAGCCTTGGCGCTGCGCATCCCGCTCTTGCAGTGACAGATAATCTCGGCGGCCGGATCGAGTTCGTTCGCCCGCTTCGGCAGATCTCCCAAGGGAATCAGCTGCGCCGCGGGAATATTGCAGATCTGGTGCTCGTGCACCTCGCGGACATCGATCAGCACGAACCGGTCGCCGCGCGCCAGGCGTTCGGAAACTTCCTTCGGTGTAATATCGGCATCGGTCACAACCGGCGCCGGGGCTTCCTGGGCATGGGGCATGCCACAGAACTCCTGGTAATCGATCAGGCCCTTGATACGCGAACACTGTCCGGTCGGGCAGGCAGGGTCGCGGCGCAGTTTCAACTCGCGGAACCGCATGCCCAGGGCATCGTAGAGCATCAACCGGCCCTTGAGCGAATCGCCCTTGCCAAGAATGATCTTCACCACTTCCGTCGCCTGAATCAGGCCCACCACGCCCGGAAGAATTCCCAGCACGCCGCCTTCGGCGCAGCTCGGCACCAAGCCCGGCGGTGGTGGTTCGGGATACAGGCAGCGGTAGCAGGGTCCGTCGTCGGTGGCAAACACACTCGCCTGCCCCTCGAACCGGAAGATCGACCCATACACATTCGGCTTGCCCAGCAGCACACAGGCATCATTCACCAGGTACCGCGTCGGGAAGTTGTCCGTTCCGTCCACCACCAGGTCGTAGTCCTTGATGATCTCCAGCGCGTTCTCGCTCGTGAGTGCCACTTCGTGCTTGATAATCTGGACGTTCGGATTGATGTCCATCATCCGGTCATAGGCGGAGTCGATCTTGGGCCGGCCCACATCTTTCGTGCCATGGATAACCTGGCGCTGAAGATTCGTGTGATCCACCACGTCGAAATCAACCACCCCGATGCGTCCAATGCCGGCCGCGGCCAGGTACATGCCAAGCGGAGCGCCCAGGCCGCCGGTGCCCACCAGCAGCACACTCGACGACTTCAGCTTCAACTGCCCCTCCATGCCCACCTCGGGCATGATGAGGTGGCGGCTGTAGCGAAGTACTTCCTCGTTGCTCAGCGTGGGTGCACTCATGAACGGCCGCCGGCGATGCTGGGAACAATGGACAGCGTGTCGGAATCTTTCACCGCCGTTGCGTCCTTATCCAGGTACCGGATGTCCTCGTCGTTGACATAAACGTTGACGAAGCTCCGCAGCTTGCCCTCAGCGTTGTAAAGGTTGTTGCGAAGCGCCGGAAACTGCGCCGTCAGCGCGCCCAGCACTTCACCAACCGTGGAACCGGCGGCAATCACTGCGTCCTGCTTATCGGTGAACTGGCGCAACGGGGTTGGAATGAGGACTTTAGCCATTTGATTCGGGAAACTCCAAAGGTTCTTTGTCGGCCGCCGTCTGGTCGGCGTTGGGAAGGAAGCTGTTCGCATGATCGAAGCGGCCTCCCTTGATGGATAGCACAACGAACGAGTACCAGGGGCAGGAATTCTCAAGGTCGGTCTTCGAGAAGTAGGCGTCGCAATCCGGATGCGAATGGAAGATGCCGATCAGGTCGAAGCCGTTCTGGCGCGCATGGCGCTCGGCGCGCAGAAGATCCTCCGGGCTGATCTCGTAGCGGTCCTCCTGCGGACCGGTATAGGTGTTGGCCAAAGGCATTGCCTCCACCACCGTTTTGGTCTCACCACTGGGGCCGAACATGACACCGCAGCACTCGTTCGGAAACGTGGATTCCGCATGCTGAACCATCACGGTCCAGGCGGCCGGTTCGATCTTAATCATTCCAGAATGGCTCGCTCAGGTACTTGGCCGCCCCGTCGCACAACACAGTCACAATGACGCCGGGCCGGCCTTCGGCCACGAGCTGCCGGCCGATTTCGCGGGCCGCCACCAGGTTCGCGCCCGCCGAAATGCCGATCAGAACACCTTCCTCGCGTCCCGCGCGGCGGGTCATCGCGTAGGCGTCTTCGGTCTCAATCCAGTAGTTTTCGTCCGCCAGTTCGGGGTCGTAGATGCCCGGAACAATGGCCGTCGGCATGTGCTTCAAACCCTCCAGGCCATGAAAGCCAGAGGACGGCTGAGCGGAACAGCAACGCACATGCGGAAGATCCCGGCGCAAACGGCGCGTCGTACCCATAAAGGTTCCGCTGGTGCCCATGCAGGCCACGAAATGCGTGATCCGGCCGCCCGTCTGATCCATGATCTCGACCGCCGTGGTTTCAAAGTGCGACTTCCAGTTGGCCGGGTTGTTGTACTGGTCGGGATAGAAGTACAGATCCGGGTCCTGCTCGTAGACCTCGCGCACCCGCCGGATCGCCCCATCGGAGCCCTCAGCCGGGTCCGTCAGAATCACCTCGGCGCCGAACGCATGCAGCATCCGCTTGCGCTCCTCGCTGGCGTTCGAAGGCAGACACAGACGCACCCGGTAGCCCCGCGAGGCGCCGATCATCGCATAGGCGATACCCGTATTCCCACTGGTCGAATCCAGAATGATCCGATCCCGGGTCAGCCTCCCGGTCTTTTCCCCATCCAGGATCATGTTGGCTGCCGGGCGGTCCTTCACCGACCCGCCAGGGTTCAGGAACTCCGCCTTCCCGTAGATCTCAATGCCGGGAAGATCCTCGCTCAGGCGCGGCAAATGGATAAGAGGGGTATTGCCGATCGCGTCGATGACGGATCCGGCCGCACCACGCGTAAACCGGTTCATTCGTGCCGCCAGCATGCCCTTTTCAAGAACTTTCATTGTAGCGGACTCGGGCAAATACCCCAAATCCCCCTCCAGAATAGGGGATTCACCGAATCCCGCGTTGGATTCAGGATTTCGACGGCGGCGGACCGAACGTCACCAGCACCACCAGCCGCGCCGGACCTGGGTTGCGCAGCCCGTGCGCGACGCCCGCCGGAGCCAACAGCAGCCCCCCAGGGCTCAACTCATGGACCTCCCCGGCCAGCGTGGCAACCGCCTGGCCTTCCAGCACCAGATACATCTTGTCCTGATCCGGGTGAACGTGCGAGTGATGCTCCTGGCCGGGTTCCAGGCAATTGAGACCGGCGTAAAGATAGGTTCCCGCGACCAGGGAGACCTTGCCCATCTTCCCCGGGTTGAACTGCGCGTGCGAGGCGGCGTTGTGGATGATCATTTTTTCCAGGGTCGCATACTGGGTACGGAT
This sequence comes from Acidobacteriota bacterium, assembly GCA_016870915.1. Classification (GTDB taxonomy): domain Bacteria; phylum Acidobacteriota; class Terriglobia; order Bryobacterales; family Bryobacteraceae; genus VFZY01. Next base: position 41,620 of record VFZY01000009.1, read on the forward strand.
CAACGCTTGGCTCCCCGCCGTCGTCTTGGTCTTACGAGGTGGCCTATGAATCATCGGATGGTTGTCGTTTTGCTTGTCGTGGTGGCAGTGCCCCTGAGTCTCCTGCTCGGACAGCGGCAGAAGATCTCTGAGCCGCCGCCGTTTGAGTACCGGGCGCTGCTGCCCCACGAATTCAAGCCCGGGCAGTTCCAACTCGTCGACCGTCACGAAATCGAGCGGCTCTCGCGCCAGGGCTGGGAACTGGTGTCGGTGTCGCCGTTCGTTCTCCTGAACGAAGAGCACAAGAAGGGCACCGAGAGCGGCACACTGACGCAGGTCTACAACTCCTATCACTTCCGGCGGCGTCTGGAGCCCTGAAACTCCCGCCAGGACGGATGTGGTAAACTCCCGCACATGCGCCTAAGCTTGCTGTTACCATTGCTGTTCACCATGTCGAACCTGGAAGCCCAGAACCGTTGGGTCAACCCCGTCAAACAACTCCTGAAGGAAGGCAAGCCGGTCATCGGCGCCACCATCACCACCGCCAGCGTGGATGTCGCGGCGCAGGCCGCCAACATGGGTTTCGATTTTCTCTGGATCGAGATGGAGCACTCGCCCATCACCCTGGAAACGGCCCGCAACATGGTGCTGGCGACGCGCGGCTTGAAAGCCGTTCCGTTCATCCGCGTGCCCGTGAACGAAATGTGGACCGCCAAGCGGGCGCTCGACGCCGGGGCGCTCGGCGTCGTCTTCCCGTTCACCTCCACGCCGGAATTGGCGCGCCAGGCCGTTGATGCCTGCAAGTACCCGCCGAACGGCCGGCGCGGGTCGGGTCCCGGTTTGCCCTCGTTCCGCTGGCCCGCCCCCCAGGGCTACGCTGACTTCGCCGACGAGAACGCCATGGTGATCACCATCATCGAAGAGAAGCGCGCCGTTGAGAAGATCGAAGAGATCGCCGCCACCAAGGGCATCGACGTGCTGTTCATCGGCACCAACGACCTGTCACACTCCTACGGCTTCCGCGGCTCCCAGGACCCGCCGGAAGTGAAGGACGCCATCCGCAAGATCGTCGCGGCGGGCAAGAAGTACGGGGTCCCGGTGGGCCGTCCGGCCGCGTCGCCGCAACAGATCGAGGAACTGCTGAAAGAAGGCTTCACCTTCTTCCAGGGCCCCGCCGATCTGGTGATGATGAACGCCGGCGCACGGCCCCTGCTCGACAAACTGGGCAAGGCCGCGCCATCCATGAAAGACCGGCCGATGTACTGACCGCCACCGCCCTGCGCGCGGCTACTTCTTCGCCACGGTCGCGCGCGTTGCCCCGGTGGAGATTCCGCCGTCAATCAGCAGAGTCTGCCCCGTAATGTACCGGCTCTCCTCCGAAGCAAGGAAAACCACCGCGCCGTCCAGATCGTTCGGCTGGCCCGGCCGCTTCAATGGAATGCGATCGCACAGATAAGCCACCCATTCCTCATTCTCGTAGAGCACCTTGTTCTGCTCCGTGCGGAACCACCCGGGCGCCAGGCAGTTCACCGTGATCCCGTGAGGACCCCAATCGTCCGCCAGGCTCATCGTCAACTGCTTCACACCGCCACGGCTGGCCGTATACGGGCTCAAACCCGCATAGCCAAACACACTGGTCACCGAACCGATGTTCACGATTCGCCCGTAGCCATTGGGGATCATCTTGCGAGCAATCGCCTGGGCGACAAAAAACGTCCCGCGCAGGTTCGTGTCCAGCACCAGATTCCAGTCGTCCCAGGTGATCTCGAGCGCCGGTTTGCGCACGTTGCAGCCCGCGTTGTTGATCAGAATATCGATCTTGCCATAGGCGTTCTGCGCCGCCTCCGCCGCGCGCTGAATGCTTGCATGATCCCTCACATCCAACTCAACGGGAATAGCCCGGCGGCCCAGCGCCTCGATTTCGCGTTGGAATGGCGCCAGCGATTCGAACGTGCGGCTGGTGATCACAAGATCCGCGCCCGCCCTGGCAAGGGCTCGGCCAAAGTACTGGCCCAGGCCGCGGCTTGCGCCGGTGACAACGGCGACACGTCCGGTAAGGTCAAAAAATGGTGAACTCATGATGGCAATTCCTTACGGTTGAACGATAACCTTCATCAGGTTCGGTTCGTGGTTGTACAGGCGGTTGAACCAGCCCGGCGCGCCGTCAAGCGAAGTCCGCGCGCTGATCATCGTATCCACCTTGATGCGGCCGCTGGCCAGCAATTCGATGCAAGCCGGGTACTCGCCCGCCGACGCACAGGACCCCTGCAGGCGGATCTCCCGCGTCACCACCTGTTGCAGGTTCAGTTCGATCTTCGGCGTGATGTTGCCGATGAGCGTCACCGCGCCGCCCTTCCGCACGCACGAAATCGCGGTCGCGATCGGAGCCGAAGCACCCACCGCTTCCAGTGCGGCATCGGCGCCGCGGCCGTTCGTCCTCGCGGCAATCTCCTTGGCCACATCCATCGTCTTCGAGTTAAATGCCTCATCGGCGCCCACGCGCAGGGCCTGGGCCAGCTTGGCGTCGTCGATATCCACGGCGAACACCCTGGCGAAGCCCGCGATCTTCGCCGCCTGAATCGTCAACTGGCCAATCATGCCGCTGCCCACCACCACGGCCGTATCGCCCAGTTCCTTCGGGGTAATGTTCACCGCATGCACGGCGATGGAGACAGCTTCAATCATCGCCGCCTGCTCAAACGGAAGGCCTTCAGGCAGACGGTAAAGGATGTTCTCCGGAACGCTGACGTATTCGGCGAAAGCGCCATAGCGGCGATAGTCGCCGCAGGAAACGCCCAACACCTGGCGGTTATCGCAAAGATTGATATCGCCTCGGCGGCAGAAATGGCAGTTCCCGCAGGACACCGTGGAATCGAACGTCACGCGGTCGCCGGGCTTCCAGTTGCGCACGGCGCTGCCCACTTCCGTGATCACGCCGGCCGCCTCATGGCCCATCACGATCGGCGGAATGCGGCGGCCCGTCGAACCATCCAGGCCGTGGACATCGCTGCCGCAGATGCCACAGGCGCCCACGCGGATCATCACGTCGCGTGGGCCGAGTTCGGGCTGAGGCAGGTCCGTTACCTCAAGCTCCATGTACTTGGTGAGAAGAAGTGCTTTCATGGGGTGAACCTCCATTTTCGCATGAGGCCCCAAGCAGCCGTCAGCGGCCCAACGCGCCCTTCCGGCGCTCAATGATGGCAAAGGGGTCGTCGGGCGCCCTGGCGGGGTCAACATACCGCGCCAGATCCCGCACCGCGATCACCCGGTACCCGCCCTGATGCAGATGCTCCATGAACTGCTCAAAAAGCTCACGCGGCGTGTGCACCCAAGGGTGCTCCCCCTCAGGCACGCCGTGAAACTGGAGCACGGCGATGTTCCCATCTCGAGCATGATCCAGCGCTCTGAGAAACTGCTCCATGCCGAAACCGGGCTTCGGGACCCCGGCCGAAGGAATGAGCAGCGGGTGATCCACCCCGGGCTGGTATGCGATCCCGTTGTTCGCCTCCGTCGCGTACTCTGGCACCACCCCGCGCCGCCCCCAGCGGATTCCATGCTTTGCCAGAACCGCCAGGGCGCCCGGTGTGATGGCGTTGCCGGGCCAGGCAAACGAAACCGGCTTGGGAATGCCATGCTGCACGCACCGCTCGTCGATACCGCTCAGTTGTTCCTCCAGCCGTTCCACGCGCGAAGCGTTCATCCCCATGTGATCGCGCGTATGATTGCCAATCTCAAATCCCTGATCGTGGAGCCCGCGAATCTCCTCCCACGTCATGTAGTTGGTCTTGTCCTTGGCGAACGCAAAGCCCTCCGTGATGAAGAACGTGGCGCCAAAGCCCAGCCTTCGCAGCAGCGGCGCGGCTACCGTCGCGTGCGACTTCACTGAGTCGTCGAACGTTAGTACCACCAGCTTGTCCGGCACGGGCTCCAGCGCCCACAGTGCCGGCACGGCGAGAATGGCTGCGAAAGGCCTCATTTACCAGTTGAAGCGCAGAGCCAGTTGCAGGATGCGCGGGTCGAACGCGCTGATGGTGCGCATGAAGTTGCCGCTGGGCTGGTTGGCGTCGGGTCCCGTCAGGTTGACGCGATTGAAAGCGTTGAAGACCTCAAAGCGGAACTCAGGCGTAATCCGTTCGTTCAGCTTGAAGCGCTTGTGCAACCCCAGATCCACGGAGGCCAGGCCGGGGCCGCGGAAGATGTTGCGCCCCTGGGTGCCGAAGGTGCCAAGGATGTTCGGGGTGAAGGCAGCGCGATTGAGCCACTGCGCCACACGATCGCCGCGTGAGCGATTGGCGCCAAGATCGGGATTGCCCACCACCTCGGCGCGCTGGCCGCCCGTACCTGTGCGGGCATTATCCACACCGCTGCCAACCGTGAACGGGAAGCCGCTCTGCAGCGTGGTGATGCCAGTCAGGTTCCAGCCACCCAGCAGCACGTTCGCGCTCTTGTTCTGGAAGTGTACCGGCAACTGCCACAGGCTGGACCACGTGAACACGTGCTTGTGATCGAAGTCCGACAGGCCGCGGCTGAAGCGCAGGTTGAAGGGGTTGGGATGGATCTGGCCCGTCGACTTGTTCGCCGAACCGTCGTCGATCGACTTGGAGAACATGTAGTTCGCCAGAATGGAAAATCCCTTGCTGAAGCGGCGTTCGGCCGTCAACTGCATCGAATGAAAGATCGAGTTGCCAACCGGCTCAATCAGCGTCACGTTGCTGAAGTTGGGGAACAGAGGCCGGCGCTGATTCGTGGTGGCCGTGGTGGCCCCCGGCGCGAAAACCGCGGCATTGGCCTCACGCAGTGAAACCAGCTTCACGCCCCGGGAACCGGCATACGCGGCGCGGACGACAAAATCACCGGCCACGCGGCGTTCCAAAGTCAGATTCCAGGATTGCAGATAGGCATTCCGCATATGCTCTTCGTAGACAAACGCCAGGTGAGGCAGCACGAAGCGCACATCGCGAGACGGATTGATCGGCGCCGGGAACGGGTTTGTGGAGCCGGCGTAGGGATCGGTGAAGGAGTTGACCGCGTTGCCATCCACGTTGACCACCGTTCCGAACGGTCCCTGGTTCGCCTGGCTGTTTGTGGAGATCGTATTGCTCCGGTCAAAGAAGATCCCATAGCCGCCGCGCACGGCCGTGCGGCCGTCGCCAAAAACGTCCCAGGCGAAGCCGAGCCGTGGGCCGAAATTGTTCCAGGCGGTGTTGTAGCCGCCTTCAGGCAGTCCGGGATCGCCGGGATACAGCACACCGCGCGGCGCGTTGGGATACCGCGTTGACTGCTGGCCGGGCCGCCACGCCGAAAGCTTTCCGTCCTTGTCGGTGTAGGGAAAGAAGGGATCCCATCGTACACCCAGGTCCAGCGTGAACCGGCGCGTCAGCTTCATCGAATCCTGGAAGAAGAGCGAGAAAATGTCGAACCGGTTTCTCTTGTACTCGCCGATCCCCTGCGCAAGCGACGAGAACTTACCCAGGAAGTAGTCCGCCAGCGCATCACTCGTGAAGGGCGCCGCGCCATTCCACTGGAATTGGCCGTTGGCTCGGAAGTTGTTCACAATGTCGCCCAGTCCGTGGCCCCATTCGCCTCCCAGCGAAATGTTATGCCGGCCGCGCGTCCACCGGAACGTATCACTCGCCTGCCACTCGTCGCGCAGGAAGTTGTTCGTGTCGCCGGTGTTGATCTGAAAGTAGCCGTTAATCGTCATGTGGTACTGCGGCTTGTCGTCGTTGTACATCCTCACCCCAAGGGCCGTGAGGCTCTTCTCCGGACCCACCTGCACCACCGGACCGTCGGTGTGGTTGAACGCAAACAGCATGTTGTTCACCATCGTCGGGCTGATCGTGTGGGTATCGGTGATCGTGGTGCTCCAATTGATCCATTTCCGGCCGCCCACGGAAGCAAGGTAGTTTCTTGGGTCAAGGAACGCCGGCTGCGACGCCCAACTGCGCCAGTAACGGCCGCTCAAGCGGTGGCTGTTGCCAATCTGCTGGTCCCCGCGAATAAGGATCTGATCGTCGTCGAAGCGGTTGGGCGTGGCGAACGCGATGGTGTTGCCGGACTCTGGCAACGGTAGATAGCTGTCGGCGATCGTCCTGGCAACGGGGTTGTAGCGCGATATCGGAATCCGGTTGCCGGCAAACGGCGCGTTGGCCAACGGGTCACGCAGGGGGCGTGTGATGGCGGAAAAATCGCCGTTCTTCTGCGCGGCCGTCGGCACAATGCGGCTCACCGCGTTCGGAGCCTGGCGCAGAGTGGTCTTCTGATAGGAAAAGAAAAAGAAGGTCTTGTCACGGCCGTTATAGATCTTCGGAATGAACACCGGGCCGCCGGATGTGAAGCCGAACTGATTGCGCTTCAGCCCGTCGTCGCGCTTCTTGCCGTTCACAATCGGCGAGAAGAAATTCGCGGCGTTGATCGCCTTGTTCCGAACGTACTCAAACGCCGCCCCGTGGAACTCGTTGGTGCCGGCGCGCGTCACCGCGTTGACGATACCGCCCGAGTTGCGTCCAAACTCCGCGCTGAACGAGTTCGTTTGCACGCTGAACTCCTGCAGGGCATCCGGATTGGGCATCGGATTGGGAGCGTTCGAATAGTGGTCATTGTTCTGAGCACCATCCAGAATGTAGTTCGTCTGGTTGGCGCGGCTGCCGTTCACCGAAACCGGCGTAGTGCCGGGATAGGTGGTGCCGCTGGTCACATCCGCTCGAAAGTCGGCCTGCACCCCGGCCACAAGACGCATCAGTTGCGTGGGGTTGCGGCCATTGAGGGGCAATTCCTCAATACGCTTCTGGTCAACCACCGTCTTGAGGGTTCCGGTCACGGTATCCACCGTCACAGCCTCGGCGGTCACGGAAACCGTCTGCGTCGCGTTGCCCACCGCCAGCGAGGCGTCCGCCCGCGCGGTCTCGTTCACCTGAAGGCGGATCCCCTTCGCCTCATGCCGCATGAAGCCGCTCACGCTGACAGTCACATCGTACGCCCCCACCGGAAGCGCCCGAAGCCAGTAGACACCGGAGTCGTCAGTCGTCGTGCGGAACGTGGCATTCGTGCCCGTATTCACCGCGGCCACCGCCGCTTTGGCCACCACGGCGCCCGAAGGGTCCGTGACCACGCCTGTGATGTTGGCCGTCACATCGGCCATGGCGAGAGGCGCCAAGCCCCAAAACAAAATCATCCTCTGTGCAGTCATACAGACCTCCCTGGTCGGTTCAGTTGGGTTGAGTATACAACACCGGGGCATGGTACGATGTCCCGCAAGCGAGGTTTTTCAGCATGCATTTTCAACGAGGATTGGCGTTTTCGTCCTTCGTGTTCCTGGCCGGGGCGGCCTTCTACCAATCCGGGGCTTGGTCACAGCAGCCCGCGGGCAGCCGGCTGGAGCGTTTCCAGGCGATGTCCAGAAAAGCGGAGGCGGAAGGTCTGGCGAAGCCCTTCATCGGGATCACCGCCAGCGGCCAGGTGACGCCCGGGCTCTTCACCTTGAAGTCCACCGGGGTGTCGACGGAGCCCGTCCAGCGCGCCGCCGAAGCTTTCCTGGGCGGGCTTGATGAGGCGCAGCGCGCCAAGACACAGTTCCCGGTGGATGACCCCGAATGGCGCAAGTGGATGAATCAGCACTTCTACATCCGCCAGGGCGTCAGCTTCCTCGAAATGACCCCGGCCCAGCGCGACCTCGCCTTCGGACTTCTGCGGGCCTCCTTGAGCGCCAAGGGCCTGAAGCTGTCGCGCGACATCATGAAACTCAACCACACACTGGGTGAATTGAACCAGGATGACTTTGAGCAGTACGGCGAATGGCGCTATCACATCACCGTCATGGGCAAGCCATCCAGCACGGAGCCGTGGGGCTGGCAAATCGATGGACACCACCTCATCGTCAACTACTTCGTGCTCGGCGACCAGGTTGTGATGTCGCCGGTCTTCGTGGGGTCGGAACCGGTCGTCGCCTACGAGGGCAAGTACAAGGGCACGGCCATCCTGCAGGATGAGCAAAACCAGGGCTTCGCCTTCTTCCAGAGCCTCTCAGCGGAGCAGCGCGGCAAGGCAGTGATTGACGGCTCAAAGACCAGGAACAACAACATCGGCGAGGCATTCAGAGACAATGTCGTGCTCGACTGGGCTGGCGTGAGGGCAAACGATCTATCGGCGAAGCAGAAGGCGGACCTCGAGAAGCTCATCGCAATGTACGTCTCCAACATGGACGATGGCCACGCCAAGGTGAAGATGGCCGAGGTGAGGAAGCATCTCGACGAGACCCGGTTTGCCTGGGTAGGCGGCGCAGACGCCAACGGCGTCTACTACTACCGCATCCACAGCCCTGTCATCCTCATCGAGTTCGACCACCAGGTGCTCGTAGGCATCCGTCACCTTTCAAAGACACCCCAACTGCCCGACCGGCAACACATCCATGTCGTTGTCCGGACACCGAATGGTAACGACTACGGCAAAGACCTTCTGCGCCAGCACTACTTGAAGCACCCGCACGGGGCGTAGGCGAACGCCCCGCGCGAGTGCTCGCCGGAATCTACCTGCGGAAACGGCGGGCGAAAGCGAGCCCGCCGAGGCCGAGGCTGATCAGGAGATAGGTCGACGGTTCGGGAACCGTGGGTTGCGGAGTAAAGTCCCCGCGCAGGCCCATCATGCCGTTGATTTCGTCATCACCATCCCGCAGCAGGGCGCTGGGACCACCGTGGATGACGGAGGCGTAGCGGAAGGTGGACCCGGTGCCGGTGCCCACGGCGTATGTGAACCCGTCCCACTTGATGCCCAGGATGGGATGGAAACCTTCGAGCCAGACACGTTGAAGAACTGCCACGGTCCACGTGACCTTGTCGTTCGAAAGATAGACAGTTGACTCGATCGCTTCTCCGGGTAACGGACCGTGATCGACAGCTGGGAAAACCGCGGCCTTGCTAGCCTGGAATCCAAGGTCGAAGATCACGTCGCCCACTGTGTTTCCCCCGCGCGACCAGAGGTTGTCGATCTGGCCGAGCCCGACGGTGGGTAGTTGCGCACTGCAGATATAAGCGAGACTACCGGTGCCGGTAAGGTCGTGCGAGACACCGCCGCAGTCTTTGTTTGTGGTCGTGAAGGGCGTTGGAACAACGGTGGCCACGACGTACCCGGTGGGGTCGAAGATGCCGTCATCGAGCAACTTGTTGTCAATGACCTTCTGACGGTTAACAGGATTGTTGGCCCCGTAGACAAGCTGGGCAAAGGTGCCAACCGTGGCTCCTTGCCAGTTGCGGGGATCGTTGGGGTTGGTGACCAGAGCGGCATGAGTTGCAACCGCAGTGGCCAGACAAAGAGAGAGGCTTACGCTAAACTTCATTCGTTTCCTCCAGACAGATCGCGGTCCCGGTTCCTTTGGCTGTCGAACGGACCGTCGACTGTACGATACACGAAAACAGGCCCGGGATAAAGCCCCTCCGCGCACTTGGTGAAGGGAGCCGCTCTTAGCGGACCCGGACGCCACTGAGACAGGGCATCAAACAAGCCTGACCCTTACAGCGAGATGGGCCATACGCGGCCGCCTGGTTCGGATGCCCGCGGAATGCCCGGCGGCAGATAGTCATAGGTTGCATGCATCCAGTCGGATAGGCGCCGGGTCAAGTCCGCGCGGACGGCCTGGTGCGCCGGGCTGTCGACAAGGTTGTTGAACTCATCCGGATCCGCTGCCAGATCGTAAAGTTCCAGTACCGGGCGCAAGGGTGCGAAGAGCCTGCGGTGCAGATCCTGATTCAGGCGCCGCCGGTTTTGAAGAAGATACTGCCAGGAAGCGCCCTCCTCAATGTCGGCCGCCCGGCGCGTGTCAACAACTTTGAGACACCCGGCATGGGAATTTACTGACGTTCCTCTCTGTCTGTTGGGCTGGTGTCGACCGGCTTGTTGATCCAAACCTCCGATGGCAGGGGCAAAGGCTTGG
>VFZY01000010.1 GCA_016870915.1 Acidobacteriota bacterium
GCTCCCCATCCCCCTGCCCGGTAGGCTGCAAGCCAGTTGTAGATGCAGGCCCGGGCAAAACCCAGTGCCTGGATCACCACCTCTGGACTCTCGCCCGCTTGCACTCGCTCGACGGCGCGGATGCGGATCTCTTCCAAGGTCTTGTGATCAAGAGATCGGGCATCTCGCTTGGGCATGATCCATTTTACCAGATGTCTACCTACTTATGCACTCATTAATATGTCCTGGATGAGATGCCTGCCGGCACCGGGCTGGAAGGCGGCCAGGTGATCGGCCCCATCAACCAGCTCACCGCCATCGCCCACGAACAGAGACCGGATCTAATCGTGGTCGATTTCGCCGACCGCCGCGCCAAGATGCGGTCGACGAACTGCTGGACCTGCGCTTCAAGGGTTTCCGGATCGAGGAAGCCAGCACCACATTCGAGCACATCTGCCACCGCGTCTGCTCCAAGGACCTCCGCCCGGCCCAGCTAATCTTCTACGGCAGCCGCGGCCCCCGCCCGTACGGCTACCGCGCCCAGGGGCTGGTGAACTTTCTGGTCGCCGCGTTCGGCTTCCTGGTTGCCCTTCCCATCATGGCCATCACCGCCGTGCTGGTGAAGCTCACCTCGCCGGGCCCCGTGTTCTTTTCCCAGGAGCGGGTGGGGCTTAACAATCGCGTCTTCAAACTCTACAAGTTCCGCTCCATGCGCGCCGATGCCGAAAAGAACACCGGGGCCGTCTGGGCCACCCGCAATGACCCGCGGGTTACCTCCATCGGCAAGTGGCTCCGGAAGCTTCGCATCGACGAACTGCCGCAGTTGATCAACGTCCTCAAAGGCGAGATGTCGATGGTGGGCCCGCGCCCCGAACGCCCCGAGTTTGTCGATCAACTCGCCCGCCAGATCCCCTATTACCGCCAGCGCCTCGCCGTCCGCCCCGGTGTCACCGGCTGGGCCCAGATCAACCATAAGTACGGCGATACGCTCGAAGACACCATCCGCAAGGTGGAATACGACCTCTACTACATCAAGCACATCGCCTTCACGCTCGACATCTACATCATCTTCCACACCATCAAGACCATGCTCCTCCGCCGTGGCGCCCAGTAAGCCGTCTTAAGGTAATTCCGCTCACGCATCTAACCCGTTCGCCCCGGTGAGCCACGCCCGGCCTCCGCCGATGGTACGCCTGGACCAGCACATGCCTCTGATCTGGGCGATCGCGCTCACTGCCTTTATCTTTTCCATCCTGCTCAGCCCCGTCTGCTCGCGGATCCTCGCCCTGTTCGGCGTGCTCGATCAACCCGATCAGCGGCGCAAGCTGCACTCCGTTGCCACACCCCGTGGTGGCGGCATTGCCGTTGTCGCGGCTTCCGCCGCCGCCCTTCTGGTCTGGCTGCCGGAGACCGCGCCCCAGACAGCACTGATCCGTCAGATCGCCCCGGGGGCACTGGCGATGTTCCTGGTGGGCCTCGCCGATGACCTCACGCATCTGGCTCCCTGGGGCAAGCTCGCCGGGCAGACCGTCGCGGCCGGGCTGGCCTGCGCGGCCGGCATCCGGATTGGCCATGTGGGCGGTGTGGCCATTGAAAACACTGCCCTCAGCGTGGTTCTGACGATACTCTGGCTGCTCATCTGCACCAACGCCTTCAACCTGGTGGACGGCCTTGACGGCCTTGCCGCGGGCGTGGGCATGTTCTCCACAGCCACGGCGCTGGCCGCGGCGCTCATCTTCGGCCTGGAGCCGTTGGGTGTGGCCGCCGCGCCGCTGCTGGGAGCCCTGGCCGGTTTCCTGGTCTACAACTTCAACCCCGCGACGATCTTTCTGGGCGACTCGGGAAGCCTGGTGCTCGGCTTCTGCCTGGGCTGCTTCGCCATCTTCTGGAGCGGCAAGACCGCCACTCTGCTCCAGCTTCTGGAGCCCCTCATGGCTCTTTCGCTACCCCTCGCCGATACCGTCCTGAGCATTCTTCGCCGGCTCGCCCGGCGCCAGCCGATCTTTATGGCGGACCGGGGCCATGTCCATCACCGCCTGCTGGACCGGGGTCTCTCTCCGCGCAACGCCGTTCTGGCTGTCTATGCGTTCTGCGGCCTGGCCGCCGTCCTGGCCCTGGTGCAGAGCGTGGTCACCGACGCCCGGTATGCCCTGCTCAACGCGATGGCATTCGCATGCGCCCTGTGGACCGGATTCCGCTTTCTCCGCTACACCGAGTTGTCTTGGCCCGGACGGGAGGGGAGAAAACCTCGTCTTACCGTTCTTGCGGATCTGCGAATTGGCCGCAAGCGCAAGACCGTGGCGTGAACGGACCCCGAACGCAAAAAACCCCAGGCCGTTACCGGCCTGGGGCGAAACTTCCGATCGATGAGCGCCTGACTCGCTGTTGATAGCCGGCAAAGGCCGGGGCGGCCCCGTGTCCGTCTTGCCGGCTGTAGCTTAGGAGCTAGTTGCTGTTGGTAGCCTCGTAGATCCCATACCCGAGGCCGACACCAGCGCCGACAATCACCGTCGTCCACAGCAATGGGTTCGCCATGAAGACTAGAGGCATACCACCCGAGGCGCCCCCGCCCGGAACCGGCTCGTCGGAGTTCCCCTTGGACGGTGCGGCGGTGACAGAAGCCACTTCCACAACCTGCGAGGTGTCATCGGCGTTCGGCCGGCCCGTGCCCGACACCCGCACCCGTTTCCCGGTGTGCGAATCCAGGCCCCGGCCAGTGAGTTCCACGGTCAACCCGGTGGCCCGGTCGGAAAGCAGATACTTCCCGTTCTCGCGCCGGATCTCGCCGGTCACGGTGGTGGTGTGAGACCCCGCCGGAGCCTGGTCAAACGCAACCGCGCTGCCGGATTTCACCCGTGCCACCAGAATCCCACCCGCGCCTCGAACGGCCAGCTCGCCGTTCACCGCGCCCACGGCGACACGCCCCGCATTCAGGTACTCGATGCGCGCCACGGCGGAACCCGCCGACGGAGCCACCTGGAGACCGAGCGCCTCCACGGTGTAGTCGCGGCGCGCCGATACCAGGCTGACGCCTTCGGTGAGCACCATCCGGCCGGCATACAGCTTCACCTGCGTGCGCGGCCCCAATGTCACTGCCACCTGATTCAAGTCCACGCGGCCCGCAAGATCCGCGGTTCGCACAACGGAACCGCTGTTGACGTTGCCGTGCCCCTCAAGGCGCACGCCGTCAACCTCCAATTTTCCTTTCGAACTCGCCACGCCAATTGCATCCGGACCCGCTAACAAGCCCGGTGCAGACGCCGCGAGTACGATCGCTAAGAGTCTGATCATTGTCTTCCTTTCCAAGTCCGGTCCAACTTCGCCCGGCCCATCATCATTCGCACCCCTCGGGTCTACTGATATTTATCGGTAAACGGGCGCAAAACAAGCAGATTCCCATCCCGAAAGCCTGGCGGCGACTGCTAGTTACTGGCGGTCGCCTCATAGATGCCCACGCCAAGCCCGACACCACCGCCGATGACCGTCAGAGCCAACGCCGTCTTCGCTCCCGTCGACATGCCGCCGAGTTTCCCGGCTTTGCTCGCGGTCGACACGGACTTCGTCTTCTTCGTGGGCGCCCCGCCACCTGGCACCGGCTCCTCGTCCGTCTCCCGGACACGGGCCACGGTGATGGAAGTCACCTCGATCACCTGCGACGTGCCATCCCGATTCGCCCGCGCCTCACCCGTCACCCGGACGTGTTTGCCGGTGTGGGCCTCAAGTCCGCGCCCGCTTAGTTCCACGGTCAGGCCGGTGGTCCGGTCCGAAAGCAGGAACTTTCCGCCTTCATGCCGCACGTGACCGGTGACAATGCTGGTCCGCCCCTCGCCCGGCTCAAGCGTCAGAGCCGTCCCCGATCTCACGCGAGCCACGGTGATGCCGCCCTCGCCCTTCACCGTCAAGCCGCCATTCAAAGCCGCCACGACAATGCGCCGAGGATCCGCATACTCCACCCGTGCCACAGCCGAGCCATCCGACGGGCTGACCCGGAACCCCAGCGCCTCCACGGTAAAGTTACGCCGGGCGGCTACCACACCCTGGCCTTCAGCAAGCAGCAACCGGTCCTGATAGAACCTGGCCTGCGAGCGCGGCCCAAGGGTCACCGCCACCTGGCTCAGGTCAACCCGGCTGGCATGGTCCGCCGTTTGAACCACGGAGCCGCTGTTCACACTGCCTTGTCCAGACACGGGCATCCGGTCAACCTGCAGGTTCCCCCGTGAGTTAACCACTCCAAGCGGCCCTTCGCCAGCCATCAGATTCACGGCCAACGCAATCAGTATTACTTTCTTCATCTGTTCCTTTCCCGGCCCTGCCCCTCTATGCGGGCATCCTTTCTACCTGAATGATCGGTGGCCCTACTGAAAAAGAGTACGGCTGCCGAATCTCTTTCCAAGCAGACTGTGTTTTCGATGCGTTCTACAGTGTTGCGGAGAATACTAACCGTCGCGTTTGTCATCGCGTTGCTGGTTGCCCTTCAACGGTCGGCACGGCGCGCCCACGCGGTTTGGCTTATCACGCAGCCCGGCCGCCAACCCATTGAGCGGTCTTGCCAGGCTGAACCGGGCAACGCCCTCTGTTTTGCGGTTCTGGCTGCCGCGGTGGAACTGCAGGGGGAAAGCCCCGATGTCTGGCTTCACCGGGCCATCGGCTTGGCGCCGAGAAAAGCCCGCTACCTGGTGGACGCCGCCACCTCCGCTGAAATGTCGGGCGGCCCGGCCACCGCCCTGCGCCTGCTTGAACAAGCCGAACGTTTCAACAAGATGTGGCTGCCGCGCTGGGCTCTGGCAAGCTTCCACTTCCGCCAGGGGAACAGGGAAGAGTCGCTGCGCTGGGCCCGGCTGGCGCTTGAGCGGTCGTATGGAGACCGGGCGGCGGTGTTCGATCTGGCGGCGCGGGCCGGAGCAGGGCCCGAGGTGATCACCGGCTCCCTGCTGCCGGACGGTCCGGAGTTTCCGGCGGCGTATCTGAACTATGTTCTTAAGGATCCGGCACGACCGGGACTCGCCGAAGCGGCGCTTGCCGCCGCGCGACAGGCTGAAAACGCTCCTCCTACGCTTCGCGCCCAGCTTCTGGAAGCCTGCAACCGGCTGATGCTCACCGGCAACTTCGCCTCGGCCGCTGAGTTATGGGATCAACTGGCGCGGCATAAGGCCGTTCCTTACCCGCCTGCCACGGCTCACCATGCCGGCATCAATGGCGATTTCCGCCACAAACCGGTGGCGGGCGGCTGGGACTGGTGGATGCCAGTGGTGGAGGGAGTTGAAAGCTCCTGGCGCCAGGAGCCGGGTGAGGTCCGTTTCACGCTCTCCGGTCAGCAGGCGGAAAGCTGCGAACTGCTTGCCCAGTGGCTCTGGCTGAGGGCAGGCGCCACGTATGAGCTGTCCATCGAAAGCCGCGGCGGCGGGCCGGGGCTTGGCTGGCGGCTTCATCACCCGGATGGTGGCGCGGCCGGCGTCATCCAGACCGTTCCCGGGGAGGATTGGAATGAGCACAAGCTCACCATCGCAGCCGCACCGGAGGCTCGCGCCGTTCGCATGGTGCTGGCGAGCACGCGGGTGGCGGGCCATCCGCGCCCCCAGGGTGAATATCGCGTGAGAAGGGTGTCCTGTGCCCGGCGTTAACAGGTTTCTTGCCCTCGTTCTGGGCTCATCGCTGGCCCTGGCGCTGTGGACCCTTTGGATCCCGAATGATTGGTCTGTTTCCTTGGTGCACGCGGTGATCGCCATTGCGGCCATGGTGCTCGCGGCGCGCGGCGAGTTGCGGCGCCCTCCGGCCGCGGTCCTGGCCTTGGGTCTGGTGGTGGGGGTGGGTCTTCTTCAGCTTGCGTTGGGCCGCACGGCCTATCGTTGGGACACGGAGGGTGACCTGATCGGGTATATCTTTGCCGCGGCGCTGGTGTATGTGGTGGCCACGCTGGCCGGAGAGCCAAGCCTGCGCCATCAGGCGGCCACGGCCCTGGTGTGGTTTGGCGTGGTGGTGGCGTCCGTGTCGATTGTCCAGCAGTTGGTGCCCTATGAGAAGCTCGCAAGGCTCACGCCCAATCCGAATCTGGTGCCGCTCTACGGGCCATTCGCCTCGCGCAACCGGTTCGCGATGTTCGTCGAGCTCTGCCTGCCGGTGGCCGTCTGGCGGGCCGCCACAGGGCAGGGAATGCGGTACGTGTGGATGGCGGGCATCCTGTTTGCCAGCGCAGTGGGCGGAGCGTCCCGGGCTGGCTTTCTGGTGTTGACGCTCGAACTGGGCGCAGTGCTCTGGCTGGCCTACCGCCACGGGGCCGCCGATAACCGGCGCCTGCTGCGAGCAGGCACACAACTTGTTCTAGCCATCGCACTCGCCGGCGCCGTGGCGGGCTGGGGTTACCTGGCCCAGCGTCTGGAAACCAGTACCCAGGGCGACAGTATCCGCGCTAACTTCTACCGGTCCACGCTGGCAATGATGGCTGACTACCCCTGGACCGGGGTTGGCCTAGGCGCCTGGCCCATGGTGTACCCGGAGTACGCACGGTTCGACAACGGGCTGTTGGCCAATCAGGCGCATTCGGACTGGCTGCAGTGGCCGGCCGAGGGCGGGCCGGTGATGCTGGCCGCCATGTTGGCCCTGGCTTGGTTCAATCTGCGGGGAGGAGTGCGGTCACCCTGGACCCTGGGCGGATTCGCGGTCTTTGTCCACGCTCTGGTCGATTTTCCGTTCCACGGGGCACCCGCTTTTCATTTGTTCACATTTGCCGTGATGGGGCTGGTGGTTTCAGCCGAAAGACAGGAGAAGGATGTCACGGAGCGCCGCAGGGCACGGGGTTTGGCCCAGTCCGCCGCCGTCCACGCATCCTGAGTACGCAGAAAGGCTGATATGACTCTCCGGATCTTCCTCTGTTTCACCGTGGCCGCCTTTGAAGTTCTGGCGCAAACTCCGAATCGCCCCACCCATCTTTACGGCCCTATGGCGGACCCTGGCGCCTCGAATCTTCCTGCCCAAAAGATTGGCGCCGACGATCTTCTATCGATCTCGGTCTACGACGCCCCGGAGCTTACCCGCACGGTTCGCGTCTCAGCCGACGGCACCATCCGTCTGCCCATGCTCAAGCAGCGCATCGAGGCGGGCGGAAAGCTGCCCGCCGATATCGAATCGGTGATCGCCCGGGCTCTGATCGCGGAGGGCATTCTGATTGACCCGGTGGTCACGGTGGGTGTTTCGGAGTATCACAGCCGGCCCATCAGCGTGGTCGGTTCGGTGCGGCGCCCGGTGACCTTCCAGGCCGTTGGCCATCTCACGCTTCTCGAGGCACTGGCCAAGGCCGAAGGGCTGCACCAGGACGCCGGCTCCGAGATTCTGATCACCCAGCCACGGCCCGGAGAACCCGGGCTGGTCACCCGCATCGCGGTCAAGGAACTGTTCGACCAGGCCAAGCCTGAGTTGAACATCCTGCTGCGGGGCGGGGAAGAGATCCGGGTGCCCGAAGCACGCAAGATCTTCGTGGTCGGCAACGTCAAGAAGCCGGGTGGTTTCATGGTGCGCGAATCGAACAACACCACGCTGCTCAAGGTGCTGGCGGAGGCCGAAGGCCTTGCCCCGTTCGCCGCCAAGCAGGCCTTTATCTACCGGCGCGATCAAGAGAAGAACGAAAAGAAAGAGATCCCCATCGAACTGGCCAAGATCATGGAGCGTAAAGCCGCCGACGTTCCGCTTGAGCCCGAGGACCTGGTCTACATTCCGGACAACCGCCGGGCCCGCGCCACCATTGGCGCTATCGAAAAGACCGCGGCTTTCGGCCTGGCCACTGTGTCCGGCATGCTGATCTGGCGCGGCCGCTAATCATAGCCAGTCCATGGAGGGACACCTTGACCTGCAACTCTTGCGGTAGCGCCCAAACCAGACGTTCCCAGCGGAGATCGGTGGAAGATTGGGGCCTTTCCGTCGTCGGTGTTTTTCCTTACCGCTGCCGGGGCTGCAATCACCGGTTTCATTCCTCAACCATCGTCACCGCCGGCCGCCGGACCATTCAGTCCGTGACGGCGGTGTTCCGGCCCCTGCTCACCAAGCCCAACAAACGCACGCGATTGCAGCGGCAACTGGGCGCCTGGCGCAGCGATTACTGGCGTTGGCGCCAGCGCAAGCTGGGCGTGGTGCAGCGCCGGTTCTTCATCGCCGGTATGCTGGCTGCCTCGCTCGCCGCGTTTCTCAAGATCATCAGCATTGAACGATGACATATAATTCAGAGAGCGTAAAAGGCTGATTCGAGTCCGCCTTCAAACGCTTTCTCAAACCATGCAACGAAGAGCCTTCGTCCAACTTCCCGCCGCCGGACTGGCGGCCGCCGCGGCCATCGAACCCATGCCTATGACCACCCTGGGCAAGACCGGGCTGCGCATCTCGCGCTTCTGTCTGGGCGGCGCCCACATGCGCATGAAGGGCGAGGAGAACGCCATCCGGATGATCCACCGCGCGCTCGAGCTGGGTGTGACATTCTTTGACAGCGCCGCCAAGTATCACAAAGGCGCCAGCGACGAAGCCTACGGCAAGGCCCTTGAGGGTAAGCGCCAGCAGGTCATCCTGATGTCGAAGGCCGAGAAACGCGACGCCGTGAGCGCCACCGAGCAGCTCGAAAACACCCTGCGCCTCATGAAGACCGATTACCTCGACCTGTGGCAGTGCCATGAGGTGGTCCATCACTGGGAGGTGGACAAGATCCTCGGCCCCGGCGGCGCGCTCGAAGCGTTCGTCAAGGCGAAGAAAGACGGCAAGGTCCGCCACATCGGCTTTACCGGCCATGCCGATCCCTCGGTCCACCTTCGCCTGCTTGAAAGCTTCGATGGCTGGGAGACCATCCAGCACCCGGTGAACCTCATCGACCCGCACTACCTGAGCTTCACCTACAACGTCCTGCCCCGCGCCCGCCAGAAGGGCCTTGGCACACTGGCCATGAAAGCCAACGGCATGGGCGCCATCGGCAAAGCCAACATCGCCCCCATTGAGGAGTGCCTGCGCTTTACCCTCTCCCAGGATCCCGACTCCATCGTTTCCGGCCCGGAAACTATCGAGCACATGGAACAGAACATCGGCGTCGTCAAAGCGTGGCGGAAGTTCACACCCCAGGAGATTTCGGCCATCCTCGACCGCACCCGCCGGGGCCCCATCGGAAGCGCCATCGAGCGGTACAAGAAGAAGGAACCCTGGCTTGCCTACACCGGTCATATGCACCGGGACGGCGAAGCGGACTAGCCCGGCACGCCGGCCGCCCCCACCCCCGGTTCCCGGGGGGAGATTTCTTTTCGCCAATCCGGTGATTCGCGCGGACATTGTACGCTCATCATCCGATGAAAAGAGTTAGAATTGGAGTGCGGGGATACGCTCGGCCGGCAATGCACTGACCAGCCCGATACACCCCCCGTTCGGAGGAGTGGCGTAGAGAACATGGACCAGGATCGGGACCCTGGCTGAACTCTCGTCGCTGGAAACGCCGCTGAGACGTTTTTGTCAAACAATGCTTGAGGGCCCGGCCGGCCCGGGACGTATCCTACCCATGGAAGGCCTGCGTGGGGTTGCCGCCCTGCTGGTTCTTCTGGTTCACTACCACAGCCTGTTCCTGCCTTTTTCGGGCGGAGCAGACTGGCTGAGGAACGCCTCCCTGTTCGCGGCATCGATTGGCCATACCGGTGTCGATCTGTTCTTCATCCTTAGCGGCTACCTCATATATGGCGTGATGCTCAAGAACAGTTTCCGTTTTCCGCCTTATCTGGCCCGGCGCGCCCGGCGGCTTTATCCGGTATTTCTGGGTGTTTTTTCCGCCTATATCTTACTCAGTTATCTCTTCCCGGAAAAGAGTAAGCTCCCCGCGGGCGGAGGTGATCTGGCGGTTTATCTGCTCCAGAACCTGCTGATGCTGCCCGGCATCCTGCGCGTCACGCCGATGATCACACCGGCCTGGTCGCTTAGCTACGAGTGGCTCTTCTACCTGTTGGGCCCGGCGGTGGTTTGGGGCACCGGCATGCCGCGCTGGGCGCCACGCCGCCGTGTTCTTCTTCTGCTTGGCATCGCCGGCGCCCATCTGGGTCTCTGCGCCCTGGGCGTGGCCGACCACCCACGGATGGCCGTGTTCGTGGCCGGATGCCTGCTTTGGGAAGCGGTTCAGACGTCTCCGCGGATGTGGCTGCCTGCCACCTGGGAGCCGGCGGCCTTGACAGGATACCTGACAAGCCTCGGCATCATCGGCTGGATGATCTCCTCATCCAAGGACCCGATTGTGGTCTCGGTGGCCAGCCCCGCGTCTTACTCCGGACTGCTACTGTTCAGCGGATTCTGGTTCGTGGCCTACAGCCTGTTTCACCAGGGATTGCTCGCGCGATTCTTCTCGCTCGACATTCTGCGCTGGATGGGCAATATCAGCTATTCCTACTACCTTGTGCACGGCCTGGTCCTGCACGGGCTGAAGATGATTCTGGGGAAAGCGGTGACGGCTGCCGGCATCGAGCCTTCCCCCGCTCTGTACGTTGCCTTGTTCCCGGTTGCCCTGGCGGTTACCGTGGTGGCCGGGGCAATGCTGTTCATCGCGCTGGAGCGCCCGGTCCTTTACACCAAGCCCGCTGCGGCCCCAGTCGTGATGGCCGGTCTCAAGCCCGGCGCCCGCCTCCCGGCGGACTGACAGACTACTTCCCGGGTCCCGGGAGCATCTCCTTCCACGCCGCTTCATCCTGACCCGCGCTCACCAGCTTGCCCGCCCGAACCAACGGCAACCGCAACAGCTTGGGGTGTTCCTCAATCCGGCGGATAAGATCCGGCTCCGTCACCCGGAGATACTTGAGTCCGGCATCGGCATACGTTTTGCCTTCCCTATCCAGCAGCCCCGTCAACCCGAACCGGTCCGTGAACCGGCGGAGCTCGCCGGGCGCCATCGGCTTCACCTCCAGGTCCACCAGTTGGATGGGCACGCGCCGCTCCTTGAAAAACCGTTCGGCGGCGCGTGTCTCCCGCGAGCTCTTGACGCCAAAGATCTGAACCGGGTTCACTCCTTCATTTTCACCGCTTTGCGGTCCGCGAAGCAGCGGTGGGCGAAGACGTTCCCGCGCTGGGTCAGGAATAGCGGCCCGAATGCCTGGTTCTGATCGTGCATCACGCCCAGCATCTCGATCATCCGCTGCTGCGCCGTGGCCACGGGCAGCTCACCCGACAACGCCGCCAGCACCGCCCCGGCCACTCCGTGCGCCGCGAATGCGTCCGACCCCAGGGAGACCGGAATCGGCCCGGTCGCCCGCAGGTGGCCCCGCAAGCGGTCCGTGACAGCCTCATCCCGGTCACGCCAATTCTGAATCTGTCCCAGCGCCGTATTTTCCAGGCTTCGCATACGCGTGTTGATGATGGTATTGGCCACGATCTCCGCGCTCCGTTCCGCCTGCCGCCGGGTGGTGATCAGGCGGCCCGGAATACGGATGGTCCGAAGATCCCGGATTGTCTCGTTGCGGATGACGTCCGCCCACCGGTTGCGATCCGCAAACATCAGCAGCCGCACCGACGAAGCCGCCAGAAAGCCGCGAAGAATATCCACGGGGTGCGAATCCTCCGGAGCCCCCTCATTCCGCAGAGCCCCGCCAAAGCCGCGGAAGAAAGCGATCAGGCCAATTCCGGCCGCGGGGCCCATGTTCAGGATCCCCATCACATCGGCCGCGGTCTCCTCGATCCGGTCCGACCAATACTCCGCAAGCGATCCCATCCGCGCCTGCACCAGCGCGCGCTCCACCGCCTCCGCCAACTCCGCCCGCAAGCCTGTATCGGCGCCCAGAATGTCATGCCCGGCCGTTTCGTGGCTCAATGCCGACCACGCCATCAACCCTTTCCGCGCATTCGACGGCGGCAGACTGACCAGACCGGTCAGGAACGGCCGCTGGCCCTCCACTCCGAACTCGGTGGTGACCTCCGCGCTCCAGGTATAGGGGCCCGTTTCCGGCTCCCCAAACTTCACCATCGGGGCCAGCACACTGCGATCCGGCTTCTTCACGCCCACACGGTCCTGGGCGCTGAGGAAGCCGTCGTAGAGATCGGCCACCACCTCCTGAAACGCCCGCAGGGAGGAACGCTCGAAACCGTCGGCCGGCTGGAGCAGGGAGTGTGCCAGATCCATCATCAACCGGCCGGCTCCATCGTCCTGCTTGTCCTGGGCCAGAACCTCGTCAAAACCGGCCTTTTGCAGATCTTGGATCAGAGCCGTGAACGGGTCAAACATAGCGGCCCGGTAGACGGGCGCCAGCTTTAGACGCGCCGCCGGCAAGCGCCGCGACAGAGCGGCGAAATCGCGCGGATCGGGCGGCCCGGCACTCCGGTCGAGCGCGGCCGCATTCGCGTCCCGCACACAGTCATTCATTCTCGCCACAGGGTTGGGGCCAATGATGGCGGCCGGCCCCTTCACTTTGAGCGTCTTTCTTGCCTTAACGGCGGCAGTTCCAGGCATGGATGCCTCCCTTCTCTTTACTAAGCGCGCGTCACCAGCCCCAGGGGCCACGCCCGGACATTTTTTCACAACCCGCACCGGTGGCCGCTTCGATTTGGGAAGATCACAACTTGAGATGACACCTTGGCCACGCAGAAGACCAACGCCATGCGGATCCTCGAATCGATGGGGATCCCCTTCGAGGTTCGCGAATATGAGATGGATGCAGAGCACCTGGATGCCATAACCGTGGCGGCCAAGGTGGGGCTGCCTCCCGAGCAGGTGTTTAAGACCCTGCTGGTGCGCGGAGACCGCAACGGCTGCGCCTTCGTGGTCATCCCCGGGAACATGGAGCTCGATTTCAAGGCCGCCGCCCGGCTGAGCGGCGACCGGGCCATTGAGATGGTTCCACTCAAGGAGGTCACCCCGCTCACCGGCTACATCCGCGGCGGAGTGACCGTTCTGGGCGCCAAGAAAGACTATCCCGTTTACGTCGACTTCACCATCGATCTGTGGGATGTCATCTCGATCTCAGCCGGTCAGCGCGGCGTGCAGTTGTTGCTCACCCCGGCCGGCTATCTTCAGGCTGTCCGTGGCACGGTGGGCGAAATCGCCCGGTTCTGAACGCCGGGCATCAGTTCTTCAGCCGTACCCAAAGGGCGTGGGCATCGGCCCGCTCGACACCGCCGGCATCAACGTTCGTCATGGCCGCGATGGACTCGACTTTCGCGTTTCGCCCGCCCTCGGTGACCTTGAGAACGCCTACGCCAGGTGTGGTGCCCGTGCTCACGTGGGGGTCCGCGGTGAGCGGGTTCGGGCCGCGCAGGCTCGTGAACATGTGCCCACCGTTGGGGGACAGGAAGAGCAAGTCCGGCGTCGGGTCCTGAGACTGCGTGCCCACCAGATTGATCCGGTTCACAATCTGATCGTTTCCCGTATCCACGACGAAGATGAAGTTCCGGCCGCGGTCGGCGACCCAGAGATACCTGTTGTTCCTTGTGAGGGCTGCCCTGTGTGCGTCGGCGTGCTCGACATCCTCGCTGAAGACTACCTTGGGAGCCGGCGTGTTTGGCGGGTTGGCCGCAGAGTAGACGCCAGGGCCCAGGGGAAAGGCGTAGAGATCGGCTTCGTAGAGATTGGCCGCTGTGCCGCCGCCGGAATTGATGTACATCTTGTTGCCCGCCTGGGCGCCCAGGCAGCCGTTAGGGTGCACGGTGGCCTTGTCGTATTCCGCCACGATGCGCATCGGCGTGGACTTGCCGTCGATTATAAAGAGTCCGCCGCCGCGCAGAGTGACGAAGTTGTAGACGCTCGATGAGTCGATGATGGGACAGATGGGCGCGTTATCGGGCCGGAGCGCCAAGCTTTGGCAGGCCAAACCGTTGGGTGTGATGCAGAGAGCCAGGTCAATCCGGGCCGCGTGGTCCAGCACGAATGTGTTGCTGGGATAGTGCGTGTTGATCCGCTCATACAGCTTGCCGTTCTGGTTGGCCACCGCCACGTAGGTCTCATCCGGCGACGGGAAGGATTGATGCACCTGGCGCGCCCCTGTACTGCCCACCGAGGTGCGGATGCAGGCCACCGGCTGGCGGGTCTTGGCATTGAGAAACAGCACATGCCCACTGGCCACAAATGAAATGATCGCGTGGGTGTTGGAGGCGTTCATCGTCAGCATGTGCGGCCGGGCCGGGTTGGCGCCGGTCAGCGCCAGGCAAAACGCCGCGGCGCCAACGCCCAGGTCGACTTTTTCCGGAATGGCGGTCTTGGCCTTGTTCTCCAGGTCATGCCCATCCCAGATATACACGGTTCCGCCGTAGGTCTTGCCGGGCGAGTTTGGACTGGTCGATGCTCCAGACTTCGTACTTATCGTTTCCGGCGGTCCAGGCGGCGCCGGTGAGCAGGAAAGCCGCAAGCAACAGCTTCATATGGGCTCCTTAACAGCAAAAGGGCCCGCTTAGGGCCCGTCTCCAGGTGTGCATTCTATCACTGTGGGAACCCAAAAAAGCCGTTCACCGATTTTGTAAGACTATTTTTCCTTTTGAATCAATGACTTGGAAAAAAGAAGGCTGTATCGTAGTTCGGCCCCTATTCAGAATCAAGGCGTAGGAAGGTTCACGAACACATGCGACTTCTCTCAAAATTGACCATCACGGCAATCGCGGCCGGCGCCTACGCCCCGCTCGCGGCTCAGACTCAGGTGGATTTGCGGACTCAGTCCAAGAGCGCCGACTTTGCGGCGTTCGCGATCAGCCGCCCCAACCGGACCGGCACGGGGCTCCCGGCCACCTGCCAGACAGGAGAAACCTACTGGCAGAACGACGCACCGGCGGGGCGGAACCTGCTGGGCTGCGTGGCCACCAACACCTGGCGCACGCTCAGCCTGCCCACCAGCAACCTTGCGGCCACAACCGGCCAGGCATTGGTGTGGAACTCAGTGAGCGGGCAATGGGAGCCAACCACCATTGCGCCAGCGCCAAACTATTCACAGACTTTCTCGGCGGCCACCACAGTGACCATCCTGGGCACCGCCCATCTGCTGGGCACCGCGAATCTGATCGTGGATTGCTACAACAACTCGACCCCTTCGCAGCGCGTCGAGCCCAATACCATGACCGTGCATTCCACCACGTTCGATGTGGTGATCACGTTCACCGTGGCCCAGACCGGCCGCTGCGTGGTGAATGGCACAGGCAGCCAGCCTGGGGTCCTGACCAGCGTCTTCGGCCGTACCGGCGTGGTGACCGCGCAGGCGGGCGATTACAGCTTCGCACAGCTTTCCGGGCAGGCCGATGCGACACAGGTGGGGTCCGGCACGGTGAACAACACCGAGTTCGGCTACCTGGCAAACGTGACCAGCGACGTGCAGACGCAGTTGAATGGCAAGTCGGCCACATCCCATTCGCACAACACAGGCGGCGACCTCTCCGGTGACGTTGGCAACGTCACGGTCAACCGGCTGCGCAACCGGACCGTGGCCACCACGGCGCCCACTGACGGCCAGACACTGGTCTGGAGCCAGACCAACAATCAGTGGCAGCCGGGCGGTGTGGTCTCGCTGCCTTCCATGACCGGCAACACGGACAGGATCCTGTCCAACAACGGCGCCGCGGCCGACTGGCGTCCGCTCGGCGGCGATATCAGCGGCGCGCCGCATGCGGTGGCCGTCAATGCGATCAAGGGCCGCCCGGTGGCGGGCACCACGCCCACCAATGGCCAGGCGCTGGTGTGGAACTCGACGCTCAGCCAATGGGAACCCCAGAACCAGGCCAGTTCGGCGAATACGAACGCCACCTTGATCCACAACCGGAACATCGCCTCAACCACGCCTACGGATGGACAGGTTCTTACCTGGAACGCCGCGACGACTTCCTGGGTGCCACAGGCCTCCTCGACGGGCGGCGCCGGAATGTCGTCCCAACTGGGCGACCTGCGTACCGTGCGGACCTCGAGCACCGTGCTTACGGTGGGCGAGAACTACTCCACGGTGACACCCTGCAACGTGCGGTTCGGAACGCAAACCGCGTCGCTGGTTCAGCCGGCCACGGTGACCATCACCGCGGGCACGGGCACGGCTCGGATCTATATCGACTCCAGTGGCGCGGTTCCCGCATTGAGAGTGGCCGCCGACGGCGTCACGCTGATCTGCAACACGCAGTGCTCGACGACAACCGGCTCGGCTTTTCCGGATGCTTCCATTCCCCTGTACACCTGGACGTCGGTGGCCGGGGTGTGGGACACGAGCGGCGGTGTGGATCTGCGGGCTTTCCTCAGTTCCACCTCGATCAACCGGGGATACGGGATCAGCCTGTCGCAGTCGGCTATGTCGACCACGGTGAGCGTGGACACGGCCACCGTGCCAACCTACGTGACCACTCTGGCCACGCTGAACTTCCCCACCATACCCAACATTGCGTGCTCCTCGGACCTGACGTTCGCCATGCCGGGGGCAGCGATGACGGATGCCGTGGCGCCCGGCTGGCCGGCCACGCTTGAGAACGGCCTGATCGGGATCATGCGGGTGACCGCGCCGGGAATCATCGCGGTGCGCATCTGCAACTACTCCGGAGCAACGATGGATCCGGTGCAAAACAGTTTCCGGGCGACCATCGTCCGGAGTTTCTAGACACAAAAACAGATAGGTGAGTGATTGTTGGGGGCGGATAGCCGCCCCCTCAGGCCGCGGTCCGGCAAGTTGGCATGAGAGAGCCGGCCAATGTGTTCGGAGTTGCCGGGCCGCGGCCTGAGGGGGTGGAGTTCGCCCCAGTTTTTCGATCCCTGTGCAGACATAGGCGGGGAACTCCGCCCGGCCGCCGCCGGCGCCGTCTAGGCGGGTTGCCCGGGGAACGCGCCCACAAGATCAATGATCGGCTTGCCCTGGGCGGCGAGCACGGCATGGATCTCCCTGGACGGCTTCTGCGCCACGACGATATGGGTGGACCAGGCGAGCATGTCCTCAAGTGCGCGGTCCATCAGGCGCCCGATGTGCGGGATGGCGCTCAGAACGAAGCTCTTATTGGCCCCATAGATGGCATCGAGCTGGATATGCGGGTCGTAGATGCGCAGTTCGCGCCCCTTGCCAATCAACTGCTCCACCAGGTTCACCACCGGGCTTTCGCGCAGATCGTCGGTGTTTTCCTTGAACGCCAGCCCAAAGATTCCGGGCCGGGCGCCCGGCGGCAGATCGAGCACGGCGTGGACCGCGCGCTGCAATTGCCATTCGTTGCTGGGCAGCGTGCTTTCAAGCAGCGGAAGCTTCAGGTCCATGCGTAGCGCGCGATAGGTGAGCGCGCGCAGATCCTTCGGCAGACAGGAACCGCCAAAAGCAAAGCCTGGCTTGAGATACGCCGCCGAGGTGTTCAGCTTGTCATCCTTGCACAGCGTCTCCATCACCTCGTGCCCGTCGACGCCCAGTCTTGCGGCCAGCGCTCCGATTTCGTTCGCAAAGGCCACTTTCACCGCATGGAAAGCGTTGCAGGCGTACTTGATCATCTCCGCGGTGCGCAGGCTGACCAGGCAGGGCGGAACATTGAGAGGAGCGTAGATGGAGGCCACGCGGGCCACGGCCTGAGCGTCATGGCCGCCCACCACCACCAGCGACGGCTCCATGAAGTCCTTCATGGCGGCGCCTTCGCGCAGGAATTCAGGGTTTGAGACCACGCGCACCATCGGATGATCGCCAAGGGCGGGCATCACCACTTCCTCGCAGGTTCCCGGGAAAACCGTGCTGCGCACGGCCACCACCAGCGGCTTGGTACGCGAGGAGAGCGTGGCGGCAATCTCTTCCACCACCTTCCGCAACTGGCCCAACCCCAAATTCCCGTTCTTTTCCGAAGGGGTTCCAACGCAAATCAGAGCGACATCGGCGTCGTGCACACCTTCTTCCACCGACGTGGTGGCGCCCAGACGGCCGGCCGCCACGCCCGACTTCACCATCTCCTCCAGGCCCGGCTCATAGAATGGCGCCCGGCCTTCCAGCACGCTCCGGACTTTGAATTCGTCCTTGTCAATGCCGGTGACCCGGTGGCCGATGTGGGCAAAACAGGCGGCGGAGACACAGCCGACGTACCCAAGGCCGAGAATGGCTACATTTTGTTCAATATTTGCACTCATAATGCCGTTTTCAGTATCCCAATCCGGCGCCTTTGCACACAATGGACGCCCACGCGCAGGGACGGAATGTCCTCTGCAAGGACTCATCGACGGCAACGGAACGGTTCAAGCGTAAGCTTTCGAACCGCCTTACATCATTTCGAGAATCACTCTAAACGATTGCATCACAACGATTTACAAAATAATTCACGCCATCCCTAATTTGGGGTGAGATTCCAGTCGAGTATTACCAACAACAGGATTGTATAGCCAATTCGGGCCATCCGGCGATCGGTTAAAAAACCGAGACCTGGGACTGGCCGGGCGGCAGCTTTGCCCGGAAGCCGAAGGCTGCGTTCCAAAACCCTTATGTTGAAACCCGGCTGCTGGTATGCCCTGAAAGTGAAGCCGCGAGCGGAAAAAGCGTCTTCGCCGCCGCTCAGGCGAAAGGATTTGAGCCCTTTCTGCCGATCTACAGGGTGCGGAAACAATGGTCGGACAGGGTGATGGAGTAAGAATGGCCGCTCTTTCCCGGTTATCTGCTGGTGCAAGCCACCGCGGACATGCCGGGGCGGCTGGTGGAAGCCCCGGGGGCTCTGGGATTTGTGGGTTTTGGCTCCGGGCCGGAGCCGGTGCCCGATCACGAGGTTGAGACAATCCGGACGCTCACCCGGTCCGGACGTGCACTGAGCCCGCATCCTTACCTACGGGTGGGGAGCCGGGTGAGGGTGGAGACAGGGCCGCTGGATGGAGTTGAGGGCGTCCTCGAACAGGTGCGAGGGGCCGGGCGGCTGGTGGTAAGCGTGAATCTGCTGATGCGGAGCGTTCTGGTCACCCTGGACGGTGATCGTGTAGCGCCGCTGGCGGTGAAAGGGACAAGCGCCGGACAACATGTCCAACGATAATCAGAACAACATCGAGCAGCCGTACAACCGGGTACTGCCAAGCGTCATCGACGTGCGGGCGGGCGGAGCACTGGCGCCGCCGCTTCCGCAGGTGAACCTTGGCGACTCCGAACCCGAGGAGGCGACCGTACCGCTCACCCATTATCTATGGGTGATCCGCCGGCATATCTGGAAGGTGGCGGCCTTTGTGACCGCGGCCGTGGCAGCCACGGTGGTGGTCTCCTCCCGGCTGACGCCGGTCTATGAATCGACGGCGACGGTCTATGTGGACCGCCAGGCGCCGGCCGGCATTGTGGGCCAGGAGTCCCAGATGATTGCGCCGAGTTTCGACTCCGAGCAATTTGTCGCCACCCAGATGCGCCTCATCCAAAGCGACGCCGTGTTGCGGCCGGTGGTGCAGCGCTACCGCCTGCTCGACCACGAAACGCAGCTTGAGGGCGAGGAGCAGCAGCGTGACCGGGCGGTCGAGGCGCCCTACATCCTGAAGAAGTTGAAGGTCACGCGGCCTCCGAACACCTACCTGCTCCAGATCTCCTACCGCTCCTCCGACGCCCAGCTCGCGGCCGACGTGGTGAATGGGATCGCCGAATCGTACATCGCCCACACCTACAACATCCGCATCAAGTCCTCCACCGACCTGGCGCGCTTCATGGAGAAGCAGTTGGACGAGGTGCGGGCCAAGATGGAGAGCTCCTCACAGCGTCTTTCGCAGCTTGAAAAAGAGCTGAACGTGGTGAATCCGGAAGAAAAGACCAGCATCCAGACCGCGCGCCTGTTGCAGTTGAATACGGCCTACACGGCCGCCCAGGGCGACCGCGTGCAGAAGCAGGCCGCCTATGACGCCACCAAGACGGGCCAGTTGGAAGCGCTCCAGGTATCGGGCCAGGGCGAGAGTCTGCGCAAGCTGCATGAGCGCCTGAATGAAGCGAGCGAAAAGTTTGCGCAGGTGAAGACGCACTTTGGCTCGAACCATCCCGAGTACCGCCGGGCGGCCGCCCAGCAGCGCGAAGTGGAGCGCCAGTTCGATGAGATGCGCCAGAACATCCGGCAGCGCGTGGAGGTGGAGTACCGCGAGTCGCTCGACCGGGAAAAGCGGCTGGAGGCCGAGGTGGCTCAGGCGAAGGTGGAGATGGACCGTATCAACGCCAGATCCGGCGAATACCAGAAGGTGAAGCGCGAGGCCGAGACCGACAAGACGCTCTATGAAGAGCTGGTGCGCAAGATTCGCGAGTCGAACATCAACGCCGGGTTCCAGAACAACACGGTGCGAGTGGCTGACCGCGGACGGCCGGGTTGGAAGCCGGTGTTCCCGAAGATCCCGCTCAACGCGGCGCTGGCCTTTGTCTTCAGCCTGCTGGTGGCGGTGGGTGCGGCGATCCTGAGCGACACGCTCGACAGCACGGTACGCGATCCGGAACAGGCCGCCCGCATGTTGAACACACACGTCATCGGAACGCTGCCGGCGGTGCGCGACATCAAGCAGTTGACGATTCCGGTGATGCTCGGCACGGGGCCCAATGGCGCCATGCAGATGTACAAGGGCCGGTCGCAGGACCGTCAGATCTCAACCTACGAGGAAGCGGTCCGCACGCTGCGCAGTTCGGTGCTGCTGACGGACTTTGACCGCCGCATCCGCACCCTCCTGTTCACCAGTGCGACAGCGGGCGAAGGGAAGTCGACCACGGCAAGCCATCTGGCCTTTGTCCATGCCGAACAAAAGAAGCGCACGCTGCTGGTGGATTGCGATCTGCGCCGCCCCTCGCAGCACAAGATCTTCGGCGTGCCGTCAAATCTGGGTCTATCGAACGTTCTTAACGGCGAGATCGGCTGGCGGCAGGCCCTGATCCGGCTGGAAACGAATCCGAATCTCGACATCCTGACGGCGGGCCCGCCCAGCCGCCGGGCGGCGGATCTGGTGGGCCCCATGATTCAGGGCCTGGTGGAAGAGATGAGCAAGGACTACGATCTGATCGTGCTGGACGGGCCGCCGCTGCTGGGCTTTGCCGAGAGCCTGCAGATGGCCAGTTCGGCCGATGGCGTGATCGTGGTGACGCGCGCTGGCGAGACCAGCCGCAAGGCGGTGGGCGCGGCGATGAATACGCTGGCCCGGCTTCGCGCCAACGCCGTGGGCCTGGTGCTCAATCAGGTGAAGAAGCACCATAGCGATCACTACTACTACTATGGGTATTACGGCAAGTACTACAAGCGCTATCAGACGGATCAGGAGGATGCCACCAAGACGGTGGAAGCCTGAGGGGAGTCCGGCGGGCGCGCGTGGCGCCGCACACTAACCGAAAGCCGGACACACATTTGAAACCACGCAAGGGAATCCTGCTGGCGGGCGGAAGCGCCACACGGCTGCGGCCCGCCACCTCAGTGATCAGCAAGCAACTGCTGCCGGTCTATGACAAACCGATGGTGTATTACCCGCTGTCGACGCTGATGCTGGGGGGGATGCGCGAGGTGCTGCTGATCTCGACACCGCAGGATCTGCCGTTATTCGAGCGGTTGTTGGGCGACGGGAGCCGGCTGGGAATTCGCATGGCCTACAAGGCGCAGCCGAAGCCGGAGGGGCTGGCGCAGGCGCTGGTACTGGCTGAGGAGTTTCTGGACGGAGCCCCTTCGTGCCTGATTCTCGGCGACAACATCTTCTACGGCCACGGATTGCCGGAGATGCTTCAGACATCGTCGCGGCAGGAGCGGGGGGCGACGGTTTTCGGCTATTTCGTGAACGATCCGGAGCGGTATGGCGTGGTGGAGTTTGACGGGGCTGGGCGGGCTGTATCGATTGAGGAAAAACCGGCACGGGCACGATCGAACTATGCGGTGGTGGGGTTGTACTTCTACGATTCCGAAGCGCCGCGCCATGCGCGCGAGTTGAAGCCTTCGCCGCGCGGTGAGTACGAGATCACGGATTTGAACAACGTTTACCTGAGGGCCGGGGAGTTGGAAGTGATGCGGATGGGCCGCGGCTTCGCCTGGCTTGACACCGGGACGTTTGAGTCGCTGCAGCAGGCGGGGAATTTCATTCAGGCGATCGAGGATCGCCAGGGCCTGAAGATCGGCTGCCTGGAAGAGACGGCGTACCGGATGGGGTACGTCACGCGTGAGCAACTGGCCGGGAACGCGGCCGAGTACAAGAATTCACCTTATGGGCAATACATCGCCCGGATTGTCCGCGACGGGAACGTCTGATTTCCGGCCGGCCTCCGTTTGGGCCCGCCCGTCTCTGTCACGAACGGGCATTATCTATCACCAATCGTCCAGATAGACAGGTGCATTCTACACCTGCGGGGACGAGAGGTATAGTATAATTTCTTACAAAACCCTCCGCTCGTACCGTAGCACCAACCCTGAGAAGGAGAAAAATCCAGATGAAACTGTTCGGGCTTGCCCTGATGATGGGAACTCGCGCGCTTGCCCAGGTTGGGATTCCGTTGGAAGGACAGGAGACATCCACCACGTCCACCATCGCGAACCTCACCGTTGCCGGCGTCACCTCAACGCAGGCGATTATCAACTACACCTCGCCAGTCACCTCGCCGTGTACGGTCGAAGTGTCTGAAAATACTTCGTTTAACCCGCTTGTGAACGACGTCAACCCAATGCTTTTCCCCGGCTCGAACCTCGACAATCGAGTGGGCGGGGTGTTCGAGACCGGATTTCGTAGTTTCGTGGCCGGCCGGCACACCATGCAGTATCGCCAGACCAGTGTCAACCCGTTCGCGGCCCCCGACAACCGGCGGTATAGCCGGGCCCTCCAAGCCAACACGCTCCACTACTACAGGATCACCTGCGGCATCATCACCGCCACGGGGACCTTTCAGACCAGCAACATCCCCCTGGGGAAAAACTTCAATGAGCTGCCAGGAAGTGACCACCGGTTCGTCGGCACCTACAACTGGCCCACCATCGACCCCTCCGATCGCTCCCAGACCATGACGGACCCCTCCACGGGCCTTCTCGTCAAACGCCTCACCACCTCCACCGACTCCGTCTCCACGCAGTTGAACAAGCCCGTAGCCCGGTGCCGCGGCTGGCGTTGGGAAGGTATCGTCCCCGGTGTCAGTTGCAACCTGATCCAGGACAATAATCAGGCGACATCCTATTCCTTCGGCGCCCGTGACACGCTCCACATCGACCTTGGCGCCGAGGCCTACCTTCCGCCCGCCCACTTCGAGGTCAACGCGGTGCTGGTTCGGATGAAGGCTGCCATCGACGGCACGCCCACGGGGGAAGACCGGTTCGTCGACGTCTGCCTCACCATCAACGGAACCTTTTGCTCGTCGGACCGCAAGGCCGTCGACCTCACCACCTGCTCTGCTACCGCGTACACCGGCGAGTGCGCCAACATCGGGTCCTTGAACCCCGGCGACTTGTGGCGTGCCTCCGGGTACAACAACTCAGCCGGAGCGCTGGGCAGCGCCGATTTCGGCGTCCTGATTCAACCCCGCACCACAACCCAGCCAAGGATCTCCATTTACCATGCCCGCTACGACATCCAGGGCGGGCTGCGGTACGGCTTCCCCTACTCCGGCGCCGACAACCTGTGCTCGAACAATTCAACCACCGTGGCCGGCGACCCCCACTACATCTGCTGGGTGCCGGCAGGCTACAGCGGCCAGCGGGCAAGTCTCTATTCCATCAACGCAAACACCGGCCAGAGCTACCATCTGGGCGGCGCCCTCACGGGCACCAGCGTGTCCACAAACAGCATGCCTTGCAACACGCTGTCGTTCGACCAGAACATCTGGAACCGTTTTTACTGCCTGGGCTCCACGGGAGGCAACACGGTGGTCCTCGCAGGCGAATGGATCGGCCCCATGAACGTCAACAGCGCGGGGATCGCGGTGGAGCAGTACAACCCGGCGTTGCTCCGCTGGACCCTGCTCACTCCGGGCTCCAACCACATCAAGAACCTGATCGCCGCCTATGAACCACGGTTCAACGCCGGCTGGCAGGCCAACAGTTATTGCAACCTCCAAAGCACCCAGAAGAACAACCTGATCATCCTCTGCATCGCTTTCCAGGACAATCATGCCTGGGTGGTGGCTTTCAACCCGGGCAACAACCTGCCGCTCGGCAGCGGCGGCACAGGCAGCGTCGTCGCCGCCATTCCGAGCTGGGACACGCCCGCCACCCGCTGGTGCGCGCTCCACTCGGTGATTGACGGCCCGGCGGACTCGCCCACCGTCAACCTCACCATCGTCGCGCACGGCAATGGCAGCACCGCCGTCCCCACCATGTCCATGCCCACTTTCGGCGCCGGGCCTTACCGCGTGCGCGTGGCCGGCCCCACCGGCGGCGCCATCACCGCCACCGACACCATCTTCACCATCCAGCCGATCAATGGTCTCTACGAACCCGTCGACCCCGACCCTCACACCTCGGAGGCTTCCAACGGCTATCTGATGGATGCCAGGCCCGGCGATCTTTTCCGGATCCTTGACACCTCGACAGGCAACGAATGGGTGGAACTGGTCCAGAAGCTGCCCAATAACCAATGGGAGGTGCGGCGTGGCGCGGGGAACAACAACTCGCCGTACATGACCGGCACCGGGTTCACTGTTTTCTCCATCTACACACCCACCTACAGCCACGCGGCTGGCACCCAAATGTACGCCTACTGCCGCGGCAAGACGCTCGCCCGCGGAGACTCGGGCACAGTGTTCTGGAACTTCGAGACCGACCCGCGCGGCACAGGCATCAACTGCCCGGACTGCGTAGGCGCGGACTCAAGCCAGATCATCGAGCACATCAACACCGGCGGCCACGTCGTCAGCCGGAACAACAAAACGGTCATGATCGGCAACCTGGATTCCGGGTGCCCCCGTGTCGACGGCAAGGCGCAATGCTGGGCCACACAGTTCGGCAATGAGGCAACCGCCTTCAACACCTATCCGGCGGTGCATGCCAATGCCCAGCCATCGTTTGAAGGCGTCACTGGAGCGGGCATCACCAGCTTCACCTACCACCCCAGCTACAGCCAGACCCAATCCACGCCCTACGAAAAGGACCGCTCGTTCCTCGACATGGTTCCCATGACCTACGGTTTGGCCTACGGTACGTTCAATCTGGTGTCCGGCACCACCTCCGTCTACAAGGGGAGCGGCCTCACCCTCAACCCCACCAAGCAGTCGACCATTGCCACTTGCGGCGATCAGATTCTGCGCGATGAATCCGGCCCCACGCTCGGCAACAGCATCACTGATGGGACCCAGTACCGCTACTGCATCGCCCGGAAACCTGGCGAGTGCCGGTCCGATTCCCTCGTGGGAGACACCTATGTGAGCTGCCCGGGCACCACCTATAAGTACTCAAGCGACCCGTCCACCGTCCGGCGCTGTTCCGTCACCGTCCTGCCGGGATACGCCCAAAGCACCGTTCGCGACATCTGCGTGGGCGATGCCTGGGCCTACTCGCAGTCCCTGGTGCAGGCCTCGGCGTGGCAGAGCAGCCCCAAGGGCGAGCTCAACCGCAACCTGGGTAACATCTTCGGCCGCTTCCATGCCCCGGAGACAGCCTACGCCAGCGCTCGTATGCTGCCAAGCGGCCCCTGGGCCCTGGTGCCCGCCTGGCCGCTGGGTGGCACCGAGGTGTTCCTGATGAAAGTCCCGCCCTATCCGGCCTCCGATGGCTTCGACCGCTCGAAGTTTGTTCCGGTGACTCTCAACTTCCTGCGGCCCAACGTGTTGGGAATCAACTCATTCACGGTGGAGTTCGGCTATCTCGAAAACGCCCCCGAACCGTCCTTCCTCTGGTGCACCACACGCAAGGAGACCTGCGTCAAAGGCACGCTCAAAGGATTCTCTACTACCAGATCCGGTTCCGGGACGCCACCGGCGCCCTCAAGACATCGTCGATGCGCACCGCCTACGCGGTTCCCTGACGACTCTCGAAAAATCCGGGAGCCGGAACCATGGGCTCCCGGATTTCGGACCCTCCCCTCTTGCCTTGGCTTAAGGCTCCAGGTAGATGGCCGGCGGCAGAGTGTTCGACGCCGTGATCGTCCCGCAACTGGCCGGGAACGTGACGTCGCCCGCAACCCACGTCAAGGCGGCCACGGTTCCAGCCCTCTTCACCGTGCCCGCGTTCAGAATGTCGAGACCCGAAGCATGAACCGCGCCCGCCCAGAGCTGTACGCCCGTGGCCGAACCCGTGAATGAGACATGATAGACGCCCGGGTTCAGCGTGAGCGCCGGCGACAGAGTTACCGTCTTCGCGCCCGTGGTGGCGCTGCTCGCCACCGCCGACTGGGCCAGCATCGTCCCACAAGCCTGATCCCAGATCGCAAACTTCATCGTCGAGCCGGCCGAGGCGGCGAAGACGTTGACGCTCAACCGTCCCACGGTGATGGCTTCCGACACCACGATCTGGTACACCCGGTGGGTGCCGCTCACCGTAAATGGCGTCGTGGCCGAGCCGCTGCTGCCGAACGGCGACCAGAAGCCGAAGCCCACACTGGAGGTAAGCAGAGGGCTCCACCCGCTGGCCAGCCGGCCGGTACCATTGGCTTTCACGATGGCATTGGCGCCCGGCGTGGCCGTGGCCACTTCGTCAGCCCCGCCATGCTGGTGCGAATTGGCGTGCGGACCGCCCGCCCCGCCGCTCACCTGCGCCCAGTTGTTGTCGGTTGAGCACAGGTGCAGGTTCTGGCCGGCCAGACTGGTGGTCCGGAAGAACATCTCCCCGGCCGAACAGGTGGCGGGCAGCGTGGCGCCGCTCTTGGCGGGCTTCGTAAGGGTGGCCGCGGAGGCATCCAGGCTGCCCTGAATCGTCCGTCCGCCATTGATTGTCGTTTGCCCCTGAAGAAGGGTTGCGGCCAGCGTCGCGCCGGCCAGCAGGATTCTGGTCTTCATAAGTGTCCTCTGTTGTGTTCGAAGTTTCCCTGGTATGTTTTCGCGAAGGCGGCGCGCTATGGCACCACCTCCGCCTGAATGGCGCTCGACGCAATGACCTGATTCAAGGCGTTGCGGTACCGGATGCGGTAATAAACAATCCGGTGCGATATCCCCGGCACGGTCACCGTGCACGAGCCGGTGCACGGCTGCCCGGTGTATGTCTCAGACGCGAACGCGTAATTGTTGCCCGTGTGATTGCCGCGAACGCACTCCTCCTGCCGGCTGGTGCAGAAGAACTGGTCCGCGGCGCCGTTCTCC
Organism: Acidobacteriota bacterium; assembly: GCA_016870915.1. Taxonomy (GTDB): domain Bacteria; phylum Acidobacteriota; class Terriglobia; order Bryobacterales; family Bryobacteraceae; genus VFZY01. The sequence goes on from VFZY01000010.1 coordinate 27,048, forward strand.
TCATACCCGAAGGCCACCACCACGTTGTCCACGCCCAGACCGGGCGGCGGTTGCACCCGGACGTTGACGGGAACAAACGAGGAACGCGTGGCGCTGTCCCTCCCTGGATAGGGCGGTATCCTCGCCATGTAGATGTCGGCGCGCTCATGTCTCCAGGCCGGAAACAGAAGCCACTTGTTGTCCGGCGTCTGTTTGGCGTTGTGGAACAACGTCTGTGTCTTGTGGTGAATTCCAAACCCATAACTCAGCGTTCGATTGCCTTCGCCGAAACTTGAGCTGCGCTGGGCCCCGAACTGCACCACCGCCTGGCCGTAGGCCGTCGCATCCCCCACGCAAAGATCGATCAACGGATTGGGCGGCGCCACACTGTTCGCACCGTTGGCGCAGTTCGCCTTCGGGTTGAAAAGGGAGATGTTCGGACAGTGCGTGTACACATCGCCCGGCGCCGAGTCCGGCCGGCATTCGCCGGGCTTATTCGCCACGCAGTAGGTGTATGGCGTCGCATCTGAAATCAGACTGCCGGTCTGCGGACTCGAAATGTCGCGCAGAATCCGTTCGCCGCAGGTGGCAAGCGTCGGCAGGAACTTCCTGTCCAGCACATTCGCCGGCACCACCTTGTATGTTGCCGTGGTGCCCGGAACCAGGTTCGCGTCCGACAGGTTGTACGGGCCGGATCCGTTCATGAACGGCAGCACATCGACAAACGGCGACTGCAACTCATGAGACGACGCGTTCGACTGATGGTAGCTCGGGTGCTGCTGGTAGTCGTTCCCGGAGCCCGGGCTCTTGAAGCCCGAAAACGGCGGCACCGCGTTGTTGAACACCTGAGGCGGCTGATTGATACCGTTCGGCACCCCGCCTACCTGATTGCTGTAGCAGACCGGGCCGCCCAGAACGTTCGGGCAGCCGCCGTCGGCGTTGGCCGAAGTCACCATGCCATGCACGCGAGCCACCAGATGGCCGCCGATGCCGAAATGCTCGGTGACCTGCGAGGCCACCTTGGGATCGGTGCAGGGCGGGCAGCCGACGGTCGACGTCCCTGTCGGATCCGTGAACGGATTCCACCAGATGTGCGGGGCGTCGCCGCGGCGCATGGTCTTGGACCGGCACTCAACACCGATCGACGTGCCGGCCGGCCAGGACTTCGGCATCCCGGTGATGAAGCCCGGCGAGAACGTAAAGCCTAGGCTCGACGGGTAGAACGGCGAGTTGCCGTTCATCTGCGCGATGCGCCGGATGGTCCACGTGTTGCCGGTCTTGGCCACCAGTTCGAACATTTCATCCGTGGTTCCGGAGTACACGCCGTCGCCATTGGCGTCGAAGTAGAACATGTCGTTTGGCTGCGCATCCATCAGATACCCGTCGGCCGCGTCGCCAAACCGGCGCCCCGTGGCATCCACTGCATTCACTACGCACCGGCCGGTGCGCGCCGTCAGGAACGTGATGGTGATGTTGAAGCTGGCGTCGGTGGTGATGGCGGCGGGTGTCATCAACGCCGCCGGGGTCACCGTGGTGTCGTGGCAGGTGATGGTGCTGCTGTTGAAGATGGGCGCCGGTGTCACCGTGGTGTAGTTGTGCTGTGAGGCATTCACCGTCACCACGGTCTGCCCGGTGAACGTCACCGAGTAGCGTGGCAGGCGCTCGAACGGCTCAAACCGGCGCGGATCCGAACTGCTCATGTAGGGATTGGCCGGAACCGTGATCGTGGTGTCGGTAAGCGAAACGCTGTTCACACTGTTCTGCTGGTAGGGTCCGCTCATCACCAACTGCCCAAGACCGACCAACCGGTTCATCTGCACGGTGAACCACGATGCGTCCGGACCGGCGTTCAGTACCGAATGGCCGCCACACCACCGGGAAAGCGGCATTTTGTGCAGCGTGGTGAAGGCTCGCACGCACGGACGCCCGCCGGTGCAGTTATTGGTCCAACTGCTCTGCGGCAGCGGCTGGCCGTCGCCCGGATCGAAGACCCCCCACCACGTCAGCCCGTCCTGGCGTACCCAGCACCGGATCGCGAGAAAGCCGCCTTGCTGATGCACGATCTGGCAACTGGAGTTGTCCTGCCAGTAGGTGTTGTAGCTCGGGTCGAAGTCCTGGATCAGCTTCACCAGATGCGATCCGCCAGGGGTCAGAACCGTGATGCGCATCTTGGATGATGAGATATTCGGCAAACCACCTGGAGCCGGGCAATCACCCGCCCCCGAGCAGTCCACCTCTCCCGTGTACTCACCCATCACGACAACGGTCTTGCCCGTGGCGTCGTTGACCGAAAGATACCATCGCCGGGCGTTCAGGCCATCGAAGATCGGAATCGGCTGCGCGCGCCGGGCGCCGATGTTGTAACCGGCTGGGGCGTCCGCGATCGCGTTGGTCTGGATGGGGCCGATCCGGTAGACATCGCCGGTATCGGTGTTGATCGACACCATCGTTGCGGGCGAGCCTACGCCCATCATGAAGCAGAAGTAGAAGGTCTGGCCGTTCTTCACCACCGGCACAAAGGAGCAAACTTCCTCCGACCCCGCCGACGTCCAGTTGTAGATCCAGCCTGCCTCCAGGTTGTACCGGACATGCTCCAGGGTAAGATCCGGCTGCGTGGCCGTCCGGGGGGTGATCAGGATGCCGAAGTTCGCCCGGTTCAGAATGCCATCAATGTAGTGGCGGTCGCCGCGCCAGGTCTCAAGAGACCATTCAAGGGAGCAGGAGTACGTCGTCAGGCTGCACGTGGTGACATCCAATTCCTTGACATCCGAATCGCAATTGGTGCCGTTGTTCGTCAGGCACACATCGACGAAACGGTCCACGCCGGTGGCCGCCGAGGCGAAGCCCGCCCGGAACTCGATGGTGATGCCGTTGGTCTCATAGGCGTTGAACGACACCGCCGACCGGGTGTTCAGGTTGACATAAAGCGAGCCGGTGTTGCCGGAGGCATGCGTGGTGGCCGGCGCTGCCGATGATGTCGCGCCGCAGGCCGCGCCCGCGCCAGTCCCGGACCAACTGGGCCCGGAGCACGACGATGGATTCCGCGCCGTCACCTGGCTCTGAGCCCACTGGGGCGTGGTGATACGGCGAATCAGAGCCCCTGTCAAAGGGTCGATGATCCGTTCCGCCTGGCCGGCCGGGCTCCAGTCCGGGTCGGGCCAGTTATAGTGGCCTGGATCGCCGTGATCGGAGGGAAGCATCTCCGGGTAGGTCTTGCCCAGCGGGATGTTCGGCGTCCGGAACTCTCCCGTGGCTGTGTGCACGCCGCACGTGATGCGGTAGTAGTGCGTCATGTCGGCCTGCAGGGCCCGGCTGTAGCGCCGTCCGTCGGTGGCCAAGAAAGGATTAGCCGACCCCTGAGAGTAGCTCATCCCATGCCGGCCCACCACAAAAATGCGGTTGGTGCCATCCGGGGTCCAGGAAGCCCGGTTGTCGGTGTCAGCGCCGGGAAACAGGACCGGGTTTACGTCATGAATCAGAGGTGTCAGGGCCGGCGATTCGCTCGCCTCCACCTGACAGGGGTTGCCGTCCGGGGCCGAGTAAGCAAGAATCGCCTGTGTGGGTGAGACACCCAGCACTCGGACGTTGGAGATTTGCGCCCGTGCCGCGCCCGGGTCAAAAAAGAGCAGCAGCAGGAAGGGGCTGAGCCCCCGCAGCAGCTTGCCGCCCGGAAAGGCGTGTGGTTGGTTCCGAAAAAGTGTCATATCTGCCTCTGCCCGCGATGCTACCGGGCGGGAGCGCGGGGCGTACGCACTTTTCGTTATTAAGTGAATGAAAACAAGTCAAAAAGAGTTTTTCCAGGGCGCGATAACGGCACTTTTGGAAAAACCCAAAAAGGCCGTTTCAGACAGAGAAACGGTAGCCTTTGCCCCGGATGGTGTGGATGAACCGGGGGGTTTGCGGCGTGTCTTCCAGCTTCTGCCGGAGCCAGGCGATGTGGACGTCGATGGTGCGGCTGTTGATGTCGGAATGATACTGCCAGACGTTCTGCAGGAGCTCCTCGCGCGGCACCACGCGGCCGCGCTGATCCACCAGGTAGTGCAGCAGTTGCAGCTCCTTGCCGGCCAGACTCACCGGCTGGCCGCCCTTGGTGGCCTCGCCGCTGTCGAAATCGATTGAGACGTCGCCGAAGACGTAGCTTTTCACCTGCGCCCGGTTCTCCTTCTTCACGCGGCGCAGCAGGGCTTCGACACGGGCCAGAAGCTCGGAGGGCTCAAAGGGCTTGGCCAGATAGTCGTCGGCGCCGAGTTTCAGGCCCACCACGCGGTCGATCACCTGAGTCTTGGCCGTGAGCATCATCACAGGGACATCCTGGCCCCGCTGGCGTAGTTCCCGGCAGACGTCAAAGCCGGTCTTGCGCGGCAGCATCACATCGAGCAGAACCAGATCATAGCCGCCGGCAGCCGCCTTTTCGAGACCGCTGACGCCGTCGGTGGCCGAGTCCACTTCATAGCCTTCCGAGGCCAGAAGATCCGAAACCGTGATGACAAGCCCGGGCTCGTCTTCAACCAATAGAATGCGCAAATTCGTCCTGCATTTCCGGAGGCGCCGCCGGAATCCGCACCACGAACTCCGCCCCCTTTTCCCGTTCCGTGTTCACATGGATCGAGCCGCCATGCGCCTCGACGATCTTCTTCACCAGATTGAGCCCCAGGCCCGACCCGTGCACCTGATCCTGCAGCGCGCGCCGCCCGCGGAAAAACGGGTCGAAGACGTGCGCCAGTTCCTGCGACGGGATGCCGGCCCCACGGTCAGCCACCCGGATCTCCACCCACCGCGACCCCTCGGGCCCCGGCGCTTCGCGCGCGCTCAGACCAATCCAGTTGCCGCCATCCAACCCATACTTCACCGCGTTGTCGAGCAGGTTCTGCACCACATGCTTCATGGCCAGTTCGTCGGCCAGAATCAGCGGCAGCCCGCCCGCGATGTCGCGCTCCACGGTGAGCAGCGGATGGTCGAGCGCCGCGCGGCTGCTCCGAAACCCGGCATCGATCAGGCTTTCCACCGCCACCGGAAGACGGTCCTCAATGACACGCCCGGCTCCGGCGCGCGCGAATCGCATGACTTGTTCGACGAGTGCGGTCAGCTTTTCACTCTCATCGGCGATCAGTTTCCCGTAGCGCTCCACCTGATCCGGTTTGGCGGCCACGCGGCCGCGCAGATTGAAGGCGGCGGTGCGGATGACGGTGAGCGGCGTGCGCAGTTCGTGCGAAACGCTGGTGACGAAGTTCATCTGGAGATCGGCCAGGTTCTGGGCTTTGCGTGAGAGCCGGACCAGGGTGGCCACGGCCGCCAGCAGCAAGACAAGCAGGCTGGCGGAGATACCCAGGTTGCGCCAACGGGTGCGATCGACGATGGCCTCAAGCGACCCGGCGCGGTGGCGCACGCTCAACTGCCAGCGGCCCCGGCCGGGACCCAACGGACCACCGGGGCCAGGGCCTCCCGGCGGCGGGCCCGGCCCGAATCCCGCCGGCGGACCACCCGGGTCGCGGAAACCCGCGTTCCGCATCAGAATCTCGCCCGCATTCACCTGGAAAAGCCCCACTTGGCCGTCGGCCTTGCCCGCGATGAGCTGTCCGGATTCCACGGAGGTGGACTGATAAATCATTTCATGCCGGGGCCCGTTTGAGATTACCTCCACCAGGTAATCGTTCTTGGCCCCCAGATGGTTTTTGACCAGGATGGGAAGAACCTCGGAGCGGACATAGTCCGTGTTTAACTCCACCAGAAGCCAGTCGGTTGGACCGAACCGGGAGGGACCCGGCTCGCCGGGGCGAAACCGGGGGATCTCGATCAGCCCGCTCGCGGGCGGCTCGGCTGGTGGCCACGGCCGGCCGCCGGCCCGGCTGCGGGCGTGCTGCCATTCGGTGGGCCAGGGTTGGGAGGACCATTGGGCCGAATCGAGGTCCAGCAGCTTGAGTTCGGCCTCATTGGGGTGGGGCAGGGCAATGGCGATGCGCCGGAAGATGCGCGGGTGTTCTCCCACAGCCGTCCACTGCCGGTAACGGGCGGTAATGGCGGCTTCCAGACCGGCCTGCTCCACCTCGTCCTGGGCGGGTAGCAGGGCAACCGCGGCCGTGGAGATCTGCTGGTTGAACTCGCGGGCCATCCGGAACAGGCTGGTTTGAAGCGCATCCTTCAGCCGTTCGTGCTCGGCGACGCTGATTTCGCCAGTCCAACGGTACTGCAGAACCGCGAGCACGGAGCAGAGCACCACCAGCAGCCCCATGAAGAGCCACCAGAGCCATGCCCGCTGCCTGAGCCTGTCCATGTCCATACGCTATCACTACTCCCGGACCGCTTGAGATCGTCTAGCACTCAAACACGGCAAAAGGAGGGACGGACCACCAGGCCAGGTAAAACTACGTAAAGAGATGAGGGCAAAAGTATTAAGGCGCGGACTGGAGGTCCGCGCCTGGTATGAATGAACGATTATGAATGGAGACTACGAAACGAGATGATTGCTTTCCGCTCTTCAACTCGACGACTTCAATTTTCCCTGGGGAGCATCTCTGTTCCCCTTCACTGAGGAGATCGATATCCGCCGGGAAATCGGATCACGAAATTCGCTCTGCTTAACACACTTTAATGTTCCGGGCGCTCGCAGATGCATTCGGACCCGTTCACGGATGCATTCGGACAATGCCCGGGCCGACGGCATACCCGCTCAACGAGTTATCCAGGTTGAGGAACTCGGGTCAGACCAATTCACCGCTGCCGTGGCGCCTGTCTGGCCTGATTTCGGAAAGGTCCGGCTAACGGCCCGCCGGGGCGGCCAGCGACAGGTCGGCCGGGGCCTTCAGGTCGAGCTTCTTGCGGAGCTCCGTCTCAATGGCGGCGGCGATGGGGGCGTTGTTGCGGAGGAACTGGCGGGCGGTTTCGCGGCCCTGGCCGATGCGTTCGCCGCGGAAGCTGAACCAGGAGCCGCTCTTTTCCACCAGACTCTGGGTCACACCCAGATCGAGCAGGTCGCCTTCGGCCGAAATGCCTTCCCCGTACAGGATGTCGAATTCTGCTTCACGGAACGGGGCGGCGACCTTGTTTTTCACCACCTTCACGCGGGTGCGGTTGCCGATGACACTGTCGCCGTCCTTGATGGCGCCGGTGCGGCGCACATCCAGCCGGACCGAGGAGTAGAACTTGAGAGCGCGTCCGCCGGTGGTGGTCTCCGGGCTGCCGAACATCACGCCGATCTTTTCGCGAACCTGGTTGATGAAGATCACACAGGTGCTGGTGCGGGAGATAGCCCCGGTGAGTTTCCGCAGGGCCTGCGACATCAGGCGCGCCTGCAGACCGACGTGCGAATCGCCCATTTCACCTTCCAGTTCGGCCTTGGGCACCAGGGCGGCCACTGAATCCACCACCACGACATCCACTCCGCCGCAGGCGATCAGGGCGTTGGTGATCTCCAGAGCCTGTTCGCCCGAATCCGGCTGGGACACCAGAAGATTGTCGACATCGACACCCAGTTTGCGGGCGTAGACCGGATCCAGAGCGTGTTCGGCGTCGATGAAGGCGGCTACACCGCCCCGCTTCTGCGCTTCAGCGACCACATGGAGCGTAAGGGTGGTCTTGCCCGAGGACTCCGGTCCAAAGATCTCAACCACACGGCCGCGCGGCAGGCCGCCCACGCCGAGCGATGCATCCAGGCTGATGGACCCGGTGGAGATCACGCTCACCGGAAGAGCATGGTTTGAGCCCAGACGCAGGACAGAACCGCGCCCGAACTGCTTTTCCATCATCGCGATTGCCTGGTCTGTAAGACGCTGGCGTTCCTTGGGATCCATAACAACTTAGTGCCGCGGCCCGGACATCATTCTCAGGAAATTCCTGGCAGGGCGGACGCTTGGGGCCTGGACCCTGTAGTACCTCTGGGCAGGTTGCGGACTTGGGATGCCGTTGTTATAGTCAATCTGGCGCTATAACTATACTAGAGACCTGTGTAGGCAGGCGTAGGCAATTCCGGGTGAGGAGAGTTCTCTTGACTGGTCATCAACGCGTGTTGTGGACGGCTTTGCCGGTTCTTCTGCTGGGGGCCGCGCAAGCTGACGCACAGCTACTGTCATACGCCGGCGGACCCGCGACGGTTGTCAGCGGCCAGACGGTGACCACGTCGCTCGTTCAGATCTACCTGACCGCGCCCTTGGGCGGCGCTCCGATTTCGGTCAGCAGCAGCAATCCGGCGGTTCTTTCGGTTCCCTCCGTGGTGACTATTCCGGAAGGAGCCAACCGGGTGTTCTTCCCAATCACAGCCAGTATGGTTGCCGCCCATACGCTGGTCACCGTGACAGCAAGCACGCCCCAAAACGTCAAGACCTTCAACGTCACGGTTATTCCCATGGCGGTGGCCAGCGTTGTTGTCCCTCCCACCTCCCTCGGAGGCCGCGTCCTCACCGCCTCGAATCTGGTGATTCTGAACGGCAAAGCGCCCGCCGCGGGCTTCCCTGTGACGCTGGCAAGCTCGAACACGGCGGTGGTCACGGTGGCTCCGGCCACACTGACCGTTCCGGCCGGCTTGGACCGAACCAACTTCACCATTACCACGGCGCCGGTAGCGGTGGATGCATCGGCCACAATTACAGCCACGGGCGGCGGCATCACCAGGAGTGCCTCGATAACCGTGACGGCTCCGGCTCCCAGTTCGTTGACGTTGGGGCAGACCGGCATTCTGGGTGGGCTGACGGTGGCCAACAATCGTGTGCTGTTGAATGCGGCGGCGCCGGCGGGTGGCTCGGCGATCACCTTGGCCAGCAGCGATCCGGCCGCGGTTCCGGTACCCGATGTTCTGGTCATTCCGGCCGGCGCGACCCAGGGTACTTTCAACATCGTGACCAGCGCGGTGGCGGCGCCGGTGGCGGCTATCATCAGCGCCACGGGCAACGGCGTCACCAGGACGGCTACGCTCACGGTGGGTCCGCTCACGCTGAATTCGGTGACGGTATCGAACGCTTCTCCCGGCGGCGGCATTACAGTGAACGGGAATCAGGTGTTCCTGAACGGCCCGGCGCCCGCCGGCGGCGTGACGGTTGCCCTGGGAAGCTCGAACCCCGCCCTGATCGTCCCGCCCTCGGTTCTGGTTCCGGCCGGGGCCTCGTCGGCGAGCTTCAGCTTCACAACGGGTGTGGTGGCAGCAGCTACTCCGGTGGTCATCACCGCCAGTTTCATGGGCATCGACCGGACCGCGAATGTCACCGTGACTCCCGCGGCGCTGACCTTGGTGACAATACCCTCGTCGATTGTGGGCGGCAATAGTACCGCTACGCCGGCGGTAACCCTTTCGGGCATCGCACCCGCCACGGGCGCCGTGGTGGCTCTTTCCAGTTCGAACCCCGCGGTGGCCTCCGTGCCGGCATCGGTCACGGTGCTTTCCGGGGCCACAACCGCGACTTTCACCATCACCACAACCGCTGTTACAGCGGCCACGCCGGTGACAATCACGGCCAACTACCTGGGTGTCAACAGGACCGCGACGATCAACGTTCAGCCGGTGCTGATCAGCCAGTTCACCGCGTCGGCGAATACCGTGGGTGGCCGGGTGACACAGGACGGCAATCCGCTCTATCTCAACGGCCCGGCGCCACCCGGCGGCGTGACCGTGACGGTGACCAGTTCCAACCCTGCGGCCCTGGTTGCGGAGAACCTGACGATTCCGGAGGGTTCGACGTCCGGACGCGTTCGCCTGACGGCGATTGCCGTGCCCACGGACACGGTGGTGACGGTGACGGCGACCCTCGGGTCCAGCACCAAGACAGCAAATGTCACGGTCAAGGCTTCAGTTCCCAACGCCTTGCTGCTTTCCCGGCAGAGCATTGTGGGGGGCACGAATACGGGAAGCAACCGCATCATCCTATCCGGCACGGCAATCGCCGGCGGACAGCCAATGACGGTGACCAGTTCCAACCCGGCCGCGGCCACCGCGCCCGCCACTGTGACCGTAGCAGCCGGGGCGTCATGGGTTGACTTCAACATCACGACATTTCCGGTGACGGAAACAACGCCGGTGACCTTCACTGTGACCTACGGCGCCGTCTCGGTGACGGCCACCGCCAACATCACACCGGTGATCGGCCTCACTTCGGTGAACCTGACGCAGCCGCAGGCGACGGGCCCGGGAACGCTCCCCGGCAACCAGTTGGTGCTCAATGGCCCGCTGGCGGTTGCGGGAACGGTCACTCTGAGCAGCAGCAATCCGAGCGTTGCCAGTGTGCCCGCCTCGGTGAGCATCCCCGCCAATGCCACTTCGGGAACGTTCACCGTGACGCTGAACACCGTGGCGGCACCCACCAACATCGTCATCTCCGCCACCTATGGCGGCGTGACGCGGCAGGCGAACCTTACGGTGAATCCGGTGGTGGATCTGACAACGCTTACGCTGGCGCAGCCGCAGGTGCTCGGCGGCACCACGTTGAATGGCAACAGCTTGGGCCTGAACGTGGCTGCTTTTGGCGCCGGATTCGCGGTTTCTCTCTCCAGTTCGAACCCGTCGGTGGCCTCGGTTCCGGCGTCGGTGACCGTGCCCTCGGGCGCGTCCTCGGCTCTGTTCAGCATCACGACCAGCCCGGTGGCGGCGCACACCGATGTGGTGATCACGGCAACAGCGGGCACAACGGTGCGAACAGTCACGCTGACGGTGACCGAAAGCGTAACGTTGACTGCCCTGTTGCTGGCACAGCCGGGATTGGTGGGCGGCAACTCCTTACCAGGAAATCAGGTGATTCTGAGCGGGCCCGCTCCGTCGAGTACGGCGGTCCAGCTTGCCAGTTCCAACCCGGCCGCCCAGACTCCCGCCGAGGTAATCGTGCCCACGGGACAGAGTTCAGCGGCATTCACCATCACCTCAAGCGTGGTGACGGCCCCGATGGACCTGGTGATCACAGCCACACTCGGCGCCACCAGCCGCACAGCGAATCTGTCGCTGGCCACGCCGACTCTGCTTTCTTCGATAAGCCTGATCCAGGCATCGATTACGGGCGGACTCACGCTCAGCGGCAGCCAGGTGGTGCTGACGGAACCGGCGCCGGCCGGCGGCTACGTAGTGGCTCTCGCCAGTTCGAACACGGCTGTGGCCACCGTACCGGCCAATGTCACAGTGCCTGCCGGGGCCACAACGGCCACCTTCACCATCACCACCAACCCCACGGCCTCCAACGCCGCGGCTGTCATCACGGCAACGGCAGGCAGCGGCGTGCGATCACAGACTTTGACGGTCACGCCACCACAACTGGTGAGCGTGACGCTGGCTGAGCCTTTGGCCTCGGCGCAATCGAGTTTCGGCGGCAATGCAGTGACATTAAACGTACCGGCCCCGGCGAGTGGGACGACGGTTGCATTGAGCAGTTCGAACGCGGCCGTAACGGTTCCGGCGAGCGTGGTTGTTCCCGCCGGCGCAACAACCGCCACATTCAACATCAGTGTGGGTAGCCTTGCCGCCAACGGAACCGCCACGATCACGGCAACGCTGGCTGGCGGCAGCCAGACCGCTCTGCTGAACCTTCAGGTGGTTCGGCTCTCATTCATCAACCCGTTGTCGAACATATCAAGCGGGCGCACATCCACCATCAACGAAGTACACCTTACGGGCCCGGCGCCCGCGGGTGGAGCTCTCGTCCAATTGAGCGTCACGCGGCCTGAAGTCTTCAATTCTCCGCCAGTTTCAGTGTTGATTCCCGAGGGCCAGACCAAGGCGTCATTCACCCTAACATAACAACGCTCTGGGTACCCTCACTCACCACGGCCACATGGTCCGCCAGGTGGCTTGGCAGAACGGTCACCGCCAACCAGAACGTCCAGCCGCTCACCGTGTTGAGCTTCTACATGACCTCGACCGTCCGCGGCGGCCAGGTTCTTGCCGGCAACACGGTCACTCTGAGCGGGGCCGCGCCTCCGGGCGGCGCCGTCGTCGAGATCACAAGCTCCAACCCGGCCGCCGCCAGCGGCCCGGCCTCGATCACACTTCCCGAAGGGCAGATCATCTCGAGCGCGTTCAACGTCGACACGCAGATCGTGCCGGCGGACACCGAAGTGGTGTTCACCGCCACCTACAACGGAAGCTCCAAGACCAAGACGATCACCGTGCAAGCATCGTCCCTGACATCGGTGGAACTGATCCCCAGCACAGTGGTGGGCGGCACCACCTCCACGGCAAACCGGCTGAACTTCACTTTCGCGCCGCAGTCGCCGGTGACAATCAACCTCACCAGCTCGAATCCGGCACTGGCCACGGTACCGCCAGCGGTGATTCTGAGTCCGCCGAACTCGTTTGTGACGTTCAATATCTCCACATCCGCGACGCCCGACTTCACGCCGGTCACGATCACTGCCACCAGTGGAGTATCGGTCAAGACCGCGGTGCTCACCGTTGGGCCCGTTGGAGTGAGTGGCGTTACGCTGTCTCAATCGAACGTAGCCGGCGGCCTCACCATCGGCGGGAACCTGGTGAACCTGAGCGGTAACGCTCTGGCCGGCGGAGCCGTGGTGAACATGTCGAGTTCGAACCCGGCGCTGGTTTCGGTTCCGGCGACGGTGACGGTTCCAGGCGGGGCGAGTTCGGCGCAGTTCTCATTCACGACAGGCGTTGCGGCCGCGGCCACCAGTGTCACCATCACGGCCACCCTGGGCACCACCGTGCAGACCGCGACAGTGACGGTGGGTCCCACCGCTCTGATCTCCATGTCGGCTCCGGCATCTCTGATCAGCGGCGCCTCTTCGAACGCCGGTCTGGTGACTCTCAACGGCCCGGCGCCGGCCGGCGGGATTACTGTGGCTCTGTCGAGTTCGAATACAGCAGCCGCCACAGTTCCAGCCTCGGTGGTTGTGCCGCAGGGCGCCAGTTCAGCCAATTTTACGGTGACCGCGGCCCCGACGGTCTCGGCCGTCAGCACGACGATCACCGCCAGCTACGACGGTGTGACGCGCACCGCCACCGTGAACGTGGCACCAGCCACGTTGGTATCGCTCCTGATGTCCAGCCAGGTGGTGGGAGGCAATACCACGACTAATAGTTCAGTCACTATCAACGCCCCGGCCTCGGCGGGCGGCGTGACAGTGAACCTCGCGAGCAACAACGCCGCCCTGACAGTGCCTCCCACGGTTGTGATTCCGGAAGGACAGAGTTCAACCACCTTCACGGTAAACACAACTCCGGTCAGCACCACGGCAGTGGTGACTGTGACGGCGACGCTCGGTTCCACGACACGCACGGCCACGGTGAACGTGCAACCCCTGCAGGTATCCCATTTCACGATGACGCAATCGAGCGTTGGCGGAGGCGGCACGGTGCTCCGGAACTACGTGCAACTCAACGCCCTGGCGCCCTCGGGCGGTGTGACAGTGAATCTCTCAAGCTCGCACCCAGGGGTGCTGACCGTGCCGGCTTCCATTGTGATCCCGGCCGGATCCGGCTCAGCAGCGTTCACAATCTCGACAACGCCAGTTGGCACCGCGGTTCCGGTGACCATCACCGCGACATACGGCACTTCCTCAAAGACCACGGTGTTCACCGTGGACATAATCCGTCTGCTCTCGTTCGCGATGTTTGAGACCGGCAAGGAAGATTGAGTGTTGCACCTGCTCAATAAGGCAGTCGGTGGGCTGAACTACCACCTGCACCGCGTGACCCTGAACGGCCCGGCGCCGGTGGGAGGCGCGGTAGTGAATCTCACCAGCGCGAATCCATCGCTGATCGGCGTTCCCGCAACCGTCACTGTACCCGCGGGCGCCGTCCGTGCCACTTTCAATGCAACTACCCAAGAAGTGGTGGCCAACACCAACGTGGTCGTGACCGCGTCGTACCTGGGTGAAGACCGGGCTGCGACCGTTACGCTGCTGCCCATGCCGCAGAACATTGGCTCTCTGCCACCCGGTGTGAGCGTTCATGTGGGCTATGCGGACTACCTGCATCATGATAAGTCGGGCCTGGGTCCGAACACACCGCTCTACCTGAACGACAACAATCCCACGCACATGATGATTCCAGGCAACGATTACGACATCGATAGCTCGGTGTTGCGGATCGATAACAACAGCGGCGGGCCCCTGACGGTGGACAAGATCTATTTCGTGATGAATGGCGGCGCGGGTCCGACCTTTGACCTGTGGTCCAGTTTCACAATCCCCAACGGCTCACTGGCTACAGTGCTTCAGACCAAGGCCAGCGCGTGGAACTTCGACGGCAGCGAGTTCGGGATGCCCCTGGGATCCTGCAACAACTTCTGCGGTACGGCTCTGAACCCATGCCCCCATACGCCGCCTTTGATCAAAATGCGTGTGAACGGCCAGCCAAACGAGATCACCCTGGTGGACACGGCGCACCTGCTTACCACCGGCGGCATCGATCTGCTGGTATGCCCGGCTACCGTGGGTGGCGGTGAGTCGCTCCAATGGAGAGCGATTGGGACCACCGGCGCGTGGGATCGGGACGGCAACGGAAGCGCTCCATAGCCTTCGGTCCTTACGATCAAGCACACGGGTTGCGCCAGCAAGGCATGGGTTCGGGCGTAAAAAATGACCTACCGGCATGGGCTTTGGCGTAAAAATCCCCTCTTTTCATGAGGTTGGGCGTAACTGCCGTGTGCCTGGCAGGAAGCCTGGCCGCGAGCCCCGGGACGGCTGACGGCAAGTTGTTGATTCCTTTGAGGGAAATCTCTTATGGTCAAGCACACCCTTTGTTTTCAACGGTTTGATGAGATTTACGGTCAGGCACATGGAATTTCCGCTGAGGCACATGGTTCGCGCTCTGGGAGTCGTGTCCGTAAGCCCTTCACACTGTGGAAGTTGGCTCAAAACCGGTGTTTCCTGGCCAAAACGCCTATGAAATGATCAAAACCATAATGGTCAGAAGATGATTTGGACATGGATTGGGGTCGAGAAGAGTTCCGTCATGTGCCTGACAATAAATCTGACCCTTGACCCATGGGTTTGACCGTAAAGATCTAGCCCGTGGCCGAAAAAGGGTGTACAACATAGGAGCGGGGATTTGTTCTAACCACTGTGGCACGAGACATCGTCAAGCCGTCTCTCCTCAACCTGTCCGTTGAAGAAGAGAACCTGGCTGCCATTCCATTCGCTGTATTGGAACGGCGTGTCGGCAAGAAGCTCGATAAGCTGGAAGTCCGGGGAACCAAAGTACTGCCGGACGGCACCGAGCTTGAGGTTCTGTGGCAGGTTCAGGGCGATAACGACCTGGGACTGCCCACCGAGCAGGATCTCGATATTTTCGTTGCGCTGGGCGTGTTGACGTTCCGGGGCAACTTCGAAAAGACGATTGTCTTTACCGGGCGCGAGATCGCCAAGATTCTCAACACCAACGTTCACGGGAAGTTCTACCAGCGCCTGAAGCTGGCCATGGGGCGCCTGATCGCTCTACGCTTCCGTGCCGTGGCGTCGAATGAACGCCAGGAGCATGTGAAGTGGGTGAATGTCTTCCAGGAAACAAGCTTTGCACTCGACCGCGATTCCGGCCGCTGCACGGGCACCGTCACCTGGACCGACAAGATCATCAACTCGATGGGAAGCGGCTTTTTCCGCCTGCTGGATGCCAGCCGGTACATGGAGCTGGATGGCATTACGGCCAAGCACCTGTACCGTTTTCTCACCGTTGCGTTTGAAAAGACCGACACGATTTTTATCGATGCGCGGAAGCTCGCGACGGAGCATCTGGGCATTCTGACGCCGCCGCAGTACCTCTCGCGTTTGATGCAGACGCTGGAGCCGGCCTTTGAGCAGTTGATCCGCGTGGAGGTTCTGGGCGGTTACCATGTCGCTTCGGCCGAGGAGTGGCGGATCGCGTTGAGACGCCATCCCGCGTATGTGCCTGAACGTAAGGCGCTGCTGCTGGAAGCTCCCGGCAAGGATCCGGAGACATTGCGTGCGCATTGCCAGCGCCAGTTGGAGCAGGGCGGCCTTGCGACACGCGTCGCCGCGGCGTACTGTTCTTCCGCTGAAACACACGCCGATTTCTATGGCTTTGACCGCGCCGGGCGTCTGCTGCGGGGCATGATCGACAATGGCGTCATCTCGCACGTGGCGGTGTCGGTTGTACGGCGCGCGCTGGACCTGCTTTCGATGAACGCCGAAGTGCCGAAGCTGGAAGCGCGCGAGACGCTCGATCTCATCGAGATCGCGCTCGATGTGTGTGAGCAGAAAAAGCGGTCGCGCGAGAATCTGAAGAACGCCGGGGGCCTGTTGATCAAGCTGATCAAGGACCCGGAAGCACGCAAGCGCATGGTGGGTGAAGGCACCGAGGAGTCTCTCAAGGAGAACTACCGGCGCCGGGAAGAAGCATCGCGGCGCCAGCGCCACGAAGAAGAAGAGCGGGAGTTGATTCTGGAATACGAACAGTTCCGCGAATCGATGGCCACGCACATCTTCGCCGAGCTCACCGATGCCCGCAAGGCCACACTACGCCAGGAGAAAGCGGCTTTGTTTTCACACCAGGAACGGTTCCTGCGGCTGGGTGAAGAAGCCCAGCAGCGCGAGATTGAGCAAGCGATTCTGCTCGATTTGGCGCGGCAGGAAGTGGCTCCGTTCGAGAAATGGCGGCTGCGCCGGCGGGCTCAGCAGGCGGTGCTGCCGTTTATCGAAGAAACGGCTCAGTGGGCCAAGGCTTGATCATAGATGGCGGCCATGGTTTGGCTGGCATTGGCAAGTGTGAAGTTCCGGTGAATGAACTCCCGGCCAGCCTCGGCAAGCTTCAGCCGAAGCCCCGTGTCCTCCACCAGGGTGCGCAGCCGCGCGGCGAGTTCAACGGAGTTTCCCGGCTCAAACGTCAGCCCGGTAATCCCCTCCTGAGCCAGTTCGACGTTGCCGCCAACGCGTGAAGCAGCCACCGCGCAGCCGCACGCCATCGCCTCCATAATCGAGTTCGACAGAGCTTCTGAAAGGGACGGAAGCACGAAGATATCCAGACGGCGAAGCCACTCCGCCACCCGTGTTGTGCTGGGCCGGGTGATGACGCTGTCGCCGAGATTCAACTGCCGGGCAAGCTCGAGCACCTTCTCCACCATCACACCACTGCCCACCAGGGCGAGCTTCCAGTTGCGCCCCGCCGCGCCGGACCGGGCGAACCCTTCAACCAGCGTTTCGAGGCCCTTTTCGGGACGCATCTGGCAAACCACGCCGACGACACCCGCGGCGTCATCCAGAGCCGGCTCGGCGATCCTGGGTCCCTCAGGCTGGAACGCGGCTGTGTCAATGCCGTTGTAGCAGAGATGAATGAGGCCTTCGTTCACGCCATCTTCCACCAGGTGCGTTCGCATGGCTTCACAGTTGACGACAATGCCATCCACCAGCCGGTCGGTCCAGCGGAGAAAGTGATGCCGTAAGCCGGGTGTGAGTGTGCGGTATGCCCGCTGGCTCGACAACACGACGGGGGCGCGGTACCAACATGCGATGGGCACCCCGAACATGTTCATGGGAACGTCGAAGGTATGGACCAGTTGGATGCCGTGCTGCCGGATGTAGCGGCCCAGGGTGCGGGCTCCGGAGACGGCGCTGGACCGTCTTCGGCCGCTTCACGAAGACCGATTACAAGAACCTCTCCATCCAAAACACGACCGAGATGGGCGACGTCTTCTTCCTGCAAAAATCCCGCAACTGGCAGATCTCGCACTCGGCGCCGCTCACTCCGTCGCTTCTGAATCCGGGGGTGAGCCTCTCACCCGCCCACCGATCTGGGCGACAATGCCAGGACGAGATCAACGGCATGTCCCGGCCCATCCATTCCTGGACATTCACGATGCCGGTGTGTACCCCAACACGGTTCGTGCGAACCGGATAGAATGAACTCACCCAAAGGCATCACTCTTCAGGAGGTTTTAGCATGTTCGTGAGATCGGGTCTTCTTGGATTCGCGCTTGCCGTTTCGGCGGTGGCGCAGAACGTCACTGGCAACATCGTAGGCACCGTGCGCGATGCCTCGGGTGCCTCGGTACCAAAGGCTTCGGTGACTCTGGTGAACGAGGGCACGGGGCTCGACTTCAAGACCGAGACGAACGCCGATGGCGACTTCATCGCACCGGGCCTTGCCAGCGGCCGGTATGAGGTGCGTGTCGAAGCAGCGGGCTTCCGGCCGGGCTTGGCCAAGGGCTTGACGCTGCTGGCCAACCGTTCCATCCGCCAGGACTTCACGCTCGAAGTGGGCCAGGTGACGCAGGCCGTGGAAGTAACGGCCGCGCCGCCGGTGCTCAACACGGAGAACGCGACGATCGGCAATGTCATGCAGTCTCAGCAGATCACCAGCATGCCGCTGAACGGCCGGTTCCTCGACCGCCTGATCCGCATCTCGGCCGGTGTCACCAGCGACAGCGCCTCAAACCCGCGCGTGGCGGGCAGTTCGTATTGGGGCGGCATGTCGTTCAACGTGGACGGCGTGGCGTTCAACGATCCGGGTAACGGAGGCGGGGCGTACTCGTTCCGGCACGGGATGTCGACCCTGCCGAGCGTCGATGCGGTGAACGAATTCAAAATCGACTCGAACAGCCAGAAGGCGGAGTTTGAAGGCGCCGCGTCGGTGACCATCGCCACCAAGAGCGGCACGAATCAGTTCCATGGCACGCTCTTCCATTTCAACCGCAACAAGGCGTTCACGGCCCGGAACTTCTTCGCGCTGACCAGGCCGCCCTTCAACCGGAACGAGTTTGGCGGCATGATCGGCGGCCCGATTGCGCGGAACAGGACGTTCTTCTTTGGCGGGTATGAGGCGCTGCTTGAGCGGTCGCCAAGGACGTTCACGGTAAGCGTGGCGACGGCGGCGATGCGGCAGGGGAACTTCACCGGACTGCCGGCCTTAGTCGATCCGCTGGCGAATGTTCCCTTTGCGGGCAATCAGGTTCCTTCGACGCGCATTGACTCGCGCGCCACGGCGCTGATCAATCGGGTGGCAATGCCGAATGCTCCCGGGCTGGGGCCGGCGGGCACGCTGAGCAACCACATCACGAACATCAAGAACGATTCCGATATCAAGCGCTACTTCGTGCGGCTGGACCACAAGCTCACAACCCGCGACAGCCTGTCGTTCACGGGCAACATTTCAAAGGCGTTCCCGTACTTCGTGGCGCAGGCCTATCCGCAGGGCTACGGATCGTGGGACAACGGCGGCAACGACACGCGGGTGGGCAACCTAACCTGGACGCGGAATTTCTCGCCCACCATCCTCAACGAATTCCGTACCGGGTACACCTATCATGGCCCGGTGCGGCAGGGCATGAACCGCGATTTCGATCCACGGTCGCTGTTTCCGGACCTGTATGGCCCGCTGCCGGTGGGCGGCCTGCCGACGGCCAACATCACCGGGCACGTGTCGATTGGCGATTACGGCGGCAGCGAGCGCGGCAAGCAGTTGACACGCCAGGTGATCGACAACATCACCTTCATCCGGGGCCGGCACACGATCAAGGCCGGCATCGACTTCGCCAACTTCCGGATGTCGTCGCCGCCCGGCGCGTTCGGGCTGGGCACGGGTGTGGCGAACAATGCCGCGCTGGGACGGTTCGACTTCAATGGCCGGTTTACGTTCGATGGCACCGGGTCCATTCAACCGGCGCATGGGTTTGCGGACTTCCTGTTGGGCTATGCGAACTTCACGTACCGTTCGACGCCGACGGCGGTGAACCTGTTCTACAACACGCGCTACAGCGCCTTTGTGCAGGACGACTGGCAGGTGACCTCGCGGCTGACGCTGAGTTTCGGTGTGCGGTACATGCTGCAGACCACCTGGAAGGAGCGCGACCTGGCGCAGGCGAACTTTGACTTCGCGACGGGGCGGCTGGTGATTCCACGGTCGTCATTGCCGCCGCAGAGCCAGCAGCGGCTGTTTTCGGCGTATCCGATTTCACTCAACGAGAACTACCCGATTCTCCAGGCTGACAAGAACAACCTTGCTCCGCGCGTGGGTTTTGCATGGCGCCCGTTCTCGAGCAACAAGACCGTGCTGCGCGGCGGCTTTGGTCTGTATCACAACTTTCTGCCGGTGTTTATCGGCTTCCGGCAAATGGGATTCTCGAATCCGCCGTTCCTGTTGGCGGAAACGTTCGAATCGACGCCGGGGAGGACGCCGTCGTTGACGCTGGCGCGGCCGTTCCCGGGTGGCGGGTCGATTTCACCGAACCCCGGAATTACGATCGTCGAGAACAACATTCGGAACAGCGCGTCCTACCAGTGGAACTTCACGCTGGAGCGCGAGGTGGTGGGAAATCTTGGACTGCGTGCGTCCTATGTGGGCAACAAGACGACGCATCTGCCGTTCTACAACTACAACATCAACCTGCCGCGCGAGATGCGCCCGGGCACGCTGCAGAGCCAGCGGCCGTACCAGCCGTGGGCCGACATTCTGGCGCTGCGCGGGGCGGGGGATTCAACGCTGCACCAATTGCAGTTGGAGGCAGTGAAGCGCTATTCGGCCGGATTGAGCCTGCAGATCGAGTATTCGTGGAACCGGTCGCTGGATAACACGCCGATTGTGGGTGGTCCGCAGAATCCGTATAACACGGCGAACGATCGCGGGAATTCCGATCAGGTGCGGCGGCATATCTTCACCGCGGCCTATACCTACGAGTTGCCGTTCGGGCCGGGGCGCAAGTTCCTGACCAGGGGCGGCGCGGCGGGCAAGATCGTGGGCGGGTGGGGTGTTTCGGGCATCACCTACCTGCGCACGGGGCAGCCGTTCTCCGTGGGCTTCAACAACACGGGCGGGGCTTGGTATGCCAACCGGCCGAACGTAACGCGGGTGGGCAATCTGCCGCGCTCGGAGCGGAGCATTTTGCGGTGGTTTGACGCGTCGGGCTATACGGTGCCGGCGCAGTTCACGTTTGGGAACGCGGGGCGCAACATGCTGTTCGGCCCCGGCGATATCGTGTTCGACGTGAGCGTCCTGAAGGATACGTCGATCAATGAACGTTTCAAGACCCAGTTCCGGGCGGAGTTCTTCAACATGCCGAATCACGCGAACTTCGGGAATCCGGGGGCGAACATCTCGGTGGCGGCAAGCCTGGGGCGGATCACGGGTGCGGGGGATCCGCGGCAGATTCAGTTTGGGTTGAAGCTGATTTTCTGAGGCTGCAGACCCTGGCCTTCGGGCGAAGCGTTGATTAGACCGTCGCTTAGAGGTCCTCGGGACGAAGACCGGTTTCCTTGCCAATCTTGGCGAGGGCTGCAGGACCAACTTCCTCGCTATCGTGGAAACAGAACGTATAATTCGGCCAACCATGACGCTGGAGCTTCCGATGGGAGCCGACCTGCTTCTTGAGGCTCCATCCGATCCTATGCAAAGCCGCATAAACTCGCTTTGCTTTCGTGGCGCGCCACGTGCTCATGCGGCGAATAGGAGGCGGAGGGGTTCGGGCACGGTTTCTCCACTTTCGATCATGTCAGCGAGTACCTGGAGAGCGATTGCCTTGACCTTGCGAACGGCTTCTGTTTCAGTGACACCATAGGCCATGACGCCCGGAAGATCCGGTACGGAGGCTAGAATCCGGCCATCTTCCTCGCGCTCTACTTCAACGCGGATCGGCTCGATTGTGACCATGACGATTCCAGTTTAGCGAAAGACGAACAGAGTTCGAGCCTTACTCTTGCGCGAAAGCTAAAGCAAGGATTCGATGGCTGGACCCAGCGGCATGAACCACACCGTGAGATCGCCAAAGCGCCGCTCATAGGGTTGGTCAACGTCGCGGCAGACCACCAGGTTAGGTCCGCCGGGGTACCGGCGGCGAAATGCCCGCAGGCCTTGGGGGTGGAACGCCGAGGCTCGCCACTTGCATTCGATGGCTGTGGGAGCGGCGGCGGGACGCGCCCGG
The DNA here is from genome assembly GCA_016870915.1 of Acidobacteriota bacterium. GTDB lineage: Bacteria > Acidobacteriota > Terriglobia > Bryobacterales > Bryobacteraceae > VFZY01. Next base: position 48,818 of record VFZY01000010.1, read on the forward strand.
ACAACGAAATCGACTTCGTGCTTTTGTTTGTCGCGCCAGTACCGGATTTCAGCCCGTGGATAGCGGGCGCGCAACTCGTTCAGCACGTAGTGTTCCCACAACACACCATAGTCGGAAGGGCGGAGTTCACGCCAGTCGTTGAGGGCGCGGACGAAGCCGGTATCGAATCCGTACACCTTGGGAGCGGCCACGATCTCAGCCGCTTGATGGGTGTGGAATGGGCGCACGCGGTGCACCACCAGCGATGCCTCCAGCACCGCGAGGTAGTTTTGAACCGTGCCACGGCTCACCTCACACGGCCCGGCCAGGTTCGATGCTTCAAAGATCGCGCCGCTTTGCGCGAACAATAGCTCGAACAGGCGCAGGAACGAGGCGCGCCGCTCGATTCGGAAAAGCTCCTGGATATCGCGGCTCCAGAACGAATCGATCCACTCCTGGACGGCATCCTCGGAAAGCCGGTTTGTCTGATAGAACCCCGGGAGCCCGCCCTGGGCCAGACGATGTTCCACCGGCAAGCCGCCGAACGCCATCCGGTCGTCTTCAATCATGGGCGTGAGCCAGACGTCAGCTTTCCGGCCGGTGAGGGTGTCGCCGAAGCGGGCCGAGGCTCCCAGGGTGCTGGAGCTGGTTGCCAGCACGCGCAAGTGCGAAAAATGGTCCGCTGCGATCTTGAGCACCTCCGACGGCCGTTGCAGGCGGTGCACTTCGTCCAGTGCCACGAGGCCTCGGCGGCCCCGCCAAAAACTCTCCGGATCCTCAATCATGCGACGTACGGAGGGGAGTTCGCAGTCGAAGTACTCGACGCCCGGAAGGCTCTTGGCAAGCACGGTTTTGCCCGCGCGGCGGACGCCGGATAGCCAAACGACCGGGACACGCTCGAAGCGGGTCAGGATTTGAGAGATCCAGTATTGCCGCGTGACCAAACGACAGTAGTATTGCAAATAGTACGACTATATGCAACCCAGGCTACCGCGCTACTTCATTCATTTGCGAATCAATCCGGGGGTCCGTGTGGCACCGAGCCGGTTAGCGGTTCGCAAATCTCTGATATTGCGCGATTCAAGACTCGCCGTCACACGCCTGCTGCCCGGGTTCTGGACCGTGGTTGTTGGCCGAACTTCCGGACGAACTGTTCAAGGATGTGCTTGTTGCTGGCAGCGATCAATCCAGTACGTTGAGTTGCCGAGCCAAGTTCCCATGAACCTTTGCTCGGAGGCCACGTGGTATCGCAGCCTTCCGCTGCTCGAAGGATTGCCAGGCCCGGAACGACATCCCAGGGGTATGTGAACATCTGAAAGAAGAGGTGATGTGACCCCCGGCTGATTGCAGTCAAAGCCAAGAGTCCGCAGCCCCACATCCAGACCCGGCGCACAGAATTGTGGAACCGCTTCGGAAGATCGTCCGCGAAGCAACGGTTGATCCTGTCCTGCTCGGAATTGACATGCGTGAGAGCATGACAGCTACTCATGTCGAGGGTTTCCCTGGCAGTTGTGAGCCTTTCGGTGCTGCCGTCGAGAATCAATCGGCGTTCCGCCGGAAACCCGCCTCCACCTGAGTACATTTCCATCCTGGCCGGCGCTACGACCACTCCTAGAAGCGGCTTGCCGTTAAGCATGAGTCCTATGCCAATGCAAAAGCGGTCATCGCCCGAAACAAAATTCAGGGTGCCATCGAGCGGATCAATTGTCCACGCATAACCAACCGATGGATCCGTTCCTGACTGGTGAACGGCTCTTCGGCCAAAATATACTCGCCAGGGTATCGTTCACTGATTCGATCCGAGATCACTCGTTGAAGGTCTTGATCAATCTTAGTGGCATAATTCTTCCGGTTGTCACCGTCAACGGCAAGAGGGCGGCCAACCTGAAACCGAATACCATATCGATGCATCAGTTGTGCCGCAACCTCAATCCCAAGGTTTTGCATAAATCGAAGCCGTTGACTCTCAGGTAGCTCAAGAGACTTCAAGAGGCGCTGAAGGTCATGCTTGCCAAACTGAAAGCGGTCAGGGAATGTGCCGCACATTGGGAAGTGATCGGGATGAGCCCAACGGGGGTCCCAAGGGCCATCATGGACGATCACAATCCTCTTCTTGCAGTCATGAGCATAGGTGTATTCGTCTTTTTGATACTTAGCAGACAGAGAGTCATGAGTGAGGCACAGTACAAACACGTCCGAGTCCAATATTTGCCTCGACGTATAATCTAACCAATTGGTGAGATGTTGCTTCAGCGCGATAAACGTGTAAAAACCGTGATTCTCCAATTGCTTGTTCAATTGAATGGCTATGCTTGGAGAACTCCCGCAGTACGATAGGAAGACTTTTTGCGGCATGACCACCTCTGAATGGCTATTCTCATTGAGTGGCAAACCAACATCGTTGGCCAGCGGCACCCTCAGCTTACAATACACTCCTTTCGGTGAGATCGCAAGGTACCGCATTCTGCCACCTAAAATGTCACCAAGAGGTCCCTCGTTGTGCCAAATGAAAAAGTAACCGAATTTTGCATGAGCCATCCGCCTCGGCCGAGGCGAACCGGGGTGCGCTGGTGGAATGGACATGCACTCACGCGAGCAGTACCTGGAAGCTCTGCGGGA
>VFZY01000011.1 GCA_016870915.1 Acidobacteriota bacterium
CTGCGGATGGCTTCTTTCGACCATCGCACAAAAACGAAAACTGACAACATGCCTGTTTCCAGCAGTTCTTTCGACACCTCTCCCTCCCAGCCTCCTTTCTCTCAAGATTTCCACCTCTCCGGGCCGAAGTCCCGGAGCGTCCCCACCTGTCCATCCGGGCGGAAAAAATGCCTCTCGGTGCCGGAACATTTCCCGCTAGGTTCAGTTCGGCATGCGAGCGCACAGCGCAACCGTCCAGTCCTCCCGATCTCCCATTTGAAGGTGAGGTGTGGCCGCACATCCCATAGAGCGCAGCGTATCGAACTTTGGCCCGTGGGGCGCCTGGTGCCCTGCGCGGAACGCAAGAACGCACTCGGCGGACCAAGTGGCGCAGATTGCGGCGTCGCCGGAGCTGGTGCAGTTGGCGCGCGCGTCCGCCGTGCTGAACCTAGCGGGCGTCAGCATCAATCGTTTCGGCTCACACATCGGTGCGGTACCCCAGGGGGGAGGGTCAATTTTCCAGTCCTTTGAATCCCGGAACCGCTTCAAGGCATGCACGAAAAAATTTTAGGTTCTCGGGAAACCTTGGACCGCGATATTGAATTTGAAAGGAAACATCCACGGTGATGAAGCAGACATTGCAACACGAGACCACACAGGTTCCTGAGCCACCCGAACCACCGGAGCACCTTTCCGAGCGGTCCCGTGACCTGTGGCGCAAGCTGGCGCCGACATCGGCGAAGAGCCTTGAACGGCGCACTCTGTTCCAAGCGGCGCTGGAAGCCTTGGACCGGGCAGACGAAGCGCGGCGGCTCATTCAGGCTGAGGGATTGATTTCACGAACCGCCAGTTCGGGTGCGGTACACGTCCACCCTGCGGTGAAAATCGAACGGGAGGCGCGGGCTCAGTTTGTCCGGATCTGGGAATTGCTCGGGTTGCGATGGAATTCAGAGGTTGATGGAGACGGGCTGAGTTTCACCCAATTCTGGGGATGACGGAGCTGGCAGGGTGGCTGGATGACCGGATGACCGGGCGAAGCAGCAAAGCAAGCATTGACAGCACTGGGCCGCGGGCGCATACTTGAAGCGGGTCCCCGGAGCGCTAGGAACGCCCCGAAGACCCTGACCGATACTCGCGAGCGAACGCGAATATGGCTTCCACCATCGTCTCATCGAAACCACCTCACCCGCCATCGCTGCGTCCCTCGCCTGAATACTCAACTTTGGAAGGAGAAGGTAATGAAACTCTTCAAGAGAGGGTTGCGGTGGTACCTGGACGTCACCGTGAACGGCGCCCGGTACCAGGAGGCCCTTGGAACCACCGATCACAGGGAGGCCAAGCGCCTCGCGGGAGACCGGCTTTCTGAGATCAAGCAGGGCAAGGGGATCTCTGCCATGGGCCGCGAGTTTGCGCGCCAGCCCTTCCGGGAAGCAGTGAAGATATTCCTCGCCGAACGCAGCGGGCGTGTCTCCGAACGAACGGCGCGGCTGGAACGGGAACGCTCTGGCCGCCTCATCGAATTTTTCAAAGACCGTCCTGTGAACCGCATCAAGGCAGACGACATCGCGGCGTTTCAGCGGTGGCGACGTGCGGGCGGACCAAACCGCCAAGGTGTTGCCGGACGGACAGTCAACATGGAACTTGGGGTGCTCCGGCAGATCATGCGCCGGGCGCGCCTGTGGCTTGGCTTGGCTGAAGATGTAACGTTCGAACGCGAGACGGTGAAGCCCATCGGCCGGGTACTGACGCATGAAGAGAAGGAGATCCTGTTCGAAACGGCTGCATCCAATGACCGCTGGTTTATCGTGCGGGCGGCGGCGGCGCTGGCGGCATCGACGACTTGCCGTGGCGTCGAACTGAAGGGCCTTCGCTGGCAGGATATCGACCTCGATGAGGCCATCATTCATGTTCGGCGATCTAAGACACAGGCCGGGCACCGGAGCATCCCCCTGAACGCGGATGGACGCGAAGCCATTCGCCAGCTTCGGGAGCGCGCCGAGGCACTTGGAATCGCCGAGCCCGAACACTTTGTGTTCCCCGCGTGCGAACGGCAGACTATCAACCCGTTGAAGGCGCAAGTCGGGTGGCGAACTGCATGGCGAAGCCTGATTCGTGCCACGGCTCGGCAGGTGGGACGGAATGCCGCAAGAACCGCCTTGGCCGGTAACGGGACCTTGACAGCAGCGAAACGAGCCTACCGCAAGGCCGCGACGGCAATCGAAGGTTTCCGTTTTCATGATCTCCGTCACCAAGCGGTCACGGAGCTTGCGGAAGCCGGTGCGCCGGACGCGACCCTGATGGCGGTTGCAGGGCACATGTCGCGCCGCATGATGGAGCACTACAGCCACGTGCGCATGGCAGCCAAGCGCGAAGCGGTGGACAAGCTGTCGTCCGGGTTGATGAAAGGCGGGAAGCCATTCATGGTTCGGAAGGCGTCCTGAATTCGGTTACGTGACAATCCACGTGACAATCGGCCGCCATGGGCTCGCGCGCCGCTCGTATCTGATTGATTCGAATGGTGGGCGCGCAGGGACTCGAACCCCGGACCTCCTGCGTGTGAAGCAGGCGCTCTAACCAGCTGAGCTACGCGCCCCTGGGGAGGGCGAAACTTCAGTATACAACTAGGCAGGGGCCGCGCGCCCAATCCAATCACGTCACTGGCCGCCCGGCCGCGCCGTGATCCGGTGACTCCGATAGCTCTGGAACACGATTTTCCGTGACTTCTGTTCCGCCATGTGACATCCCACGCAGCCCTGGCCGTCGCGGGCTTGCTTGCACTTCTGCTGCTCGTGGCATTGCACACATTTCCCGGAAAGCACCTCAACCCGGCGCTCGGCCCGGTGCGGGTCATGGCATGTCGTGCAGGTAAGGTTCGGGCTGGCCTTGAAGCACCGGCTCATTTCAAGCAAACCCACTTGATTCCCGTGCACATCGGGAGCCGGTTCCCGGGCCCCAGGAACTCCTCCGTGGCACTCCTTGCAGAGCTTCATGCTCTCCGCCCGCGTCCAGCGTGATGGGCCACGCTGCTTTGCGTGATCCGCCGCGTCCGGGTGGCACTTGGCGCATTGCAGGCCAAGTTTGGCGCCGGGCGCGTAGCGCATTTCCCCACCCGCCCATTCGATCCGGGCTTCCGTGGTGTGGCACGTCAGGCATTCCGGCGTGATAATGCGGTCAAACTGCATGCCGCCATCGTCGTAGCCCGGCGAATAGATCCAACGCCCGGTCCCCACGTGCCAGGAGGCTGGCAACTGGAAGAGCAGGCCGGTCTTGAAGTAAAGGTAGGTCTGGCCCCGGCGCCCCGATCCAATCACCCAGTCGATGGCTTCGCTCCGCTTCCGGCCCGGCGCTTCGCCGTGCTGAAAGAAACGCTCTCCGGTTTGCTCCATGCGGAACCGCACACCCGGGCGCTTTGTGGATTCGAGCAGATTGTGGCCTTCATCGAACCGGCCCAGAATGGCTGTCGCGCTGGCGGCCCTTGAAGCGTTGCCGTGGGGGCTCGCGCGCCAGCTTTCGACGATCGCACGGTGGCAACTCTCGCAGGATGGCTGCGTCTGCGCCAGGGACCCTCCCACGGCGGCGAGAACGCAGGCCACCCGCGCGTTCATGGTCTGCGGCCCAGGCTCCGCAATCCCGCGTCGATCACCTCAAGGATTGCATCCGCGTCGTAAACAGCGCCTCCCCAAGTCCCGCCGCTCACTTCCTGCAAAGCGGCCCAGATACGTGAGTCATCGGGCAGGTTCGGATCGGGCGCCAGATGATCGGCCGGTGGACGGGCATCCAGCAGCCGCTGGGCTGCTTCCGCGCCCAGGCGAACGCCGTTTTCCCCGGCGAAATTCACCGTGCCTTCCAGCCGGTTGCGGTCGATGATGATCTCGATCAGATCGCCGTCCCGCAGCTTGCCGATGGGGCCGCCGGCCAGCGCTTCGGGTGTCACATGGCCGATGCAGGCCCCGGTGGAGACTCCGCTGAACCGCGCGTCGGTGACCACGGCCACATGCTTGCCGAACTCCAGCATCTTGAGGGCGGAGGTCAACTGGTAGGTCTCTTCCATTCCGGTGCCCATGGGTCCGCGGCAGCAGAGCACCAGGACGTCGCCGGCCTTGATGGCATCGGGACCATGGCTCTTGATGGCCGCGATGGCGGCGGCTTCGGAGGTGAAGACCCGGGCCGGGCCCAGCTTTCGGTACAAGTTATCCGGGTCCACCACCGAGGGATCAATGGACGTGCTCTTGATCACGCTGCCGCCCGGCGCCAGATTCCCGCTGGGGAAGCAGACGGTGGAGGTAAGCCCGCGCTGCGCAGCCGCGCCCGGCGCCATGATCACGTCGTCCGGGTCCACGCCATCGTTCCGGCGGAGTGTATCGCGCAGGCTGGTGCGGCGCTCGCTCTGTTCCCACCAGTCGAGCACGCGGCCCAGCGTCTCGCCCGTCACCGTGAGCACGCTCAGATCAAGCAGCCCGGCGCGCCGCAGGTGCAGCATCACCTCCGGGACGCCGCCCGCCAGGAAAACCTGAGCCGTCGGATGATTGCGCGGCCCGTTCGGCAGCGCATCCACTAAACGCGGCGTCTGGCGGTTGATGCGAGACCAGTCGTCCACTGTGGGCCGCTTCAGACCGGCGCTGTGGGCAACCGCGGCCAGATGCATGATGAGATTCGTCGATCCGCCGCAGGCCGCATGCACGACGAGCGCATTGTGCAGCGCGCCGGGTGTGAGAATGTCGCGCATCGCCAGGCCGCGCGCCTCAAGGGCAAGCACAGCCCGTGCCGAACGCTTCGCCATATCGAGCCAGATGGGGTGCCCCGACGGCGCCAGCGCGGAATGCGGCAGCGCCATGCCAAGCGCTTCACCAACCACTTGAGAAGTCCCCGCCGTTCCCAGAAACTGGCATCCGCCGCCAGGTGAAGCGCAGGCGCGGCAACCGGCCTCCTGTGCGTACTCCAGCGTGATGACGTTGTGCGCGTACCGCGCCCCCAGCGTCTGGATCTTGCCCGCGTCTTCACCATCCTCGGCGAGCAGAGTGGTGCCGCCGGGAATGAGCACGCAAGGCAGATCGTGCATCGCGGCCAAGGCCATCATCATGGCTGGCAGACCCTTATCGCATGTGGCCACACCCAGCACGCCCCGGCGCGTGGGAAGCGAGCGGATCAGACGCCGGAAGACCGTCGAGGCGTCGTTGCGATAGGGCAGGGAATCGAACATGCCGCTGGTGCCCTGAGAGCGGCCATCGCAAGGGTCCGTGCAGTAGCCGGCGAACGGAACGGCGCCCAACCGGGTAAGCTCGCGCGCCGCTTCCTCCATCAGCAAACCCACTTCCCAGTGTCCTGTGTGATAGCCCAGCGCGATGGGGCTGCCGTCGGGGGCCCGCATGCCGCCGTGGGTGGAGAGCACCAGCACTTCCTTGCCGCCCAAGCGCGCTGGGTCCAGCCCCATGCCTACGTTGAGGGTCCAGCCGAAGAGATCGCCCGAGGGCCGGTTGAGCAGCATGTCCGGGGTGATGGGCATGCTGCCCTTGGGTCCCGGAACGCGCGTGCGGACGTTGTAAAGGGACTCGTCGCGCGAGTCGATGAGAGCGTCGAAATCCAAGGTCATGGGCTACGCCCTGTCCACAAAGAAATCAAGCGAACGGCTGAGGAACGCTTTCAATTCGCCGCGCGGAACCACGGCATCAAGGAAGCCGTGCTTGAGCAGGAACTCCGAAGTCTGAAACCCGTCGGGCAGCTTCTGGCGGATGGTCTGCTCAATCACCCGGGGCCCGGCGAAACCGATGAGAGCGCCGGGTTCGGCGATGTTGATGTCGCCCAGCATGGCGAAGCTGGCGGTGACGCCTCCCGTGGTGGGGTCCGTCAGCAGGCTGATGAAGGGGACGTGCACTTCATCCAGCCGCATCAGAGCGGCCGAGATCTTGGCCATCTGCATGAGGCTGGCGGCGCCTTCCTGCATGCGGGCTCCGCCGGAGGCGGAGATGATGATGAACGGTTCGCGGTGGGCAATGGAGCGTTCAATCGCGCGCGTGATCTTTTCGCCCATCACACTGCCCATGCTGCCGCCGATAAAGCGGAGCTCCAGCGCGCAGATGTTCACGTCGCGGCCATCCAGCTTGCCGTGGGCGGAGATCACGGCATCGGAGAGGCCGGACGAACTCTGCATCTGCTTGAGACGCGCTTTATAGGGCTTGGAATCCACAAACTCAAGCGGATCCGTGGACCTCAATTCCTTGTCGAACTCCTCGAAAGGGCCGTCAAAAAGCAACTCAAGCCGGGCACGGGCTTCAATCTTGAAGTGGAAACCGCACTTGGGGCACACCTGATGGTTTTTCTCAAGATCGTTCTTGAAAATGATCTGCCGGCATTCGTCGCATTTCACCCACAGACCCTCGGTGCGCACGGTGCGGTCCGCGGCAGGGGTTTGGACGCTGGGCTTGTCTCTCTTCCACCAACTCATAGTTAAGGGGCTGAACTGCCCATTATCGCACCCCGTGCGGCTACTATAGATAACGATGGACGACGTTCTAAAGATTGCGGGAAAGGCCTTCCGGTCGCGCTTGCTGATCGGCACCGGCAAGTACCGCACGTTCGATGAGATGCGGCAATGCCACCAGGCTTCCGGCGCTGAAGTGGTAACCGTGGCGGTGCGCCGCGTGAACCTGGACCGCACCAGTGAATCGCTGCTGGATTACATCGACCCCGCCCACTACTTCCTTCTGCCGAACACCGCGGGCTGCTATACGGCGGATGAAGCCATCCGTGCCGCCCGGCTGGGCCGCGAAGTGGGGCTCTCGCACTGGGTGAAACTTGAGGTCATCGGCGATGAGCGAACGCTCTTCCCCGACAACGAAGGGCTGCTCGAAGCCACTCGTGTGCTGGCGCGAGAAGGCTTTGTGGTGTTGCCGTACACCACGGACGACCTGATCAACGCCCGCCGGCTCATCGATGCCGGGGCGGCGGCTGTCATGCCCTTGGGGGCGCCCATCGGTAGCGGTCTCGGCATTCAAAACACAACAAATCTTCGCATTCTGCGAGAGATGATCACGGAGGTGCCCCTCATTGTCGATGCCGGCGTGGGCACTGCCTCGGACGCGGTGCTGGCGATGGAACTCGGTTTTGACGGCGTGCTGATGAACACGGCGGTGGCTGCCGCCGCGGAGTCCGTCAAGATGGCCGAAGCGATGAAGCACGCCGTCATCGCCGGCCGGCTGGCTTACTGCGCGGGCCGGATGCCGCGCAAGCTCTACGCCTCGGCAAGCAGTCCCCTGGACGGCAGGGTGTCTTCCTGACACCACGGCCGGGTTGTTAACGCTTCCGCTTGGCCCAGGCCTTTTTAACTTTGTCCGCGAACTCCTGGGCCGCACGGCGCCTGGAAGTGTCGTCCCCTGACAGCGGGAACGCGTGCCAGGCGATCACCTTCCTGGTCTGCACATCACGCAGTTCCAGCCGGTGCGTCTCGTGCCGCCCGAGTTTGTGTTTGTAGAGAATCTCGCCATACGCGGAGTGGGACTTGGCCAGACTCGCCTTGAGATCCGGCTGCTTCTCCTCCTCGATGAAATCGAATGGCAGTTCGGCGGCCTGAAGGGCCGATTCCACAAACGGCTCCAAACCCTCCATCCGGTCCACGTAGATGGTCTTGCGATCCTGGGCGGACACCGTTCCCACAGCCGCGCCCAGGGCAAGCATCCAGATCACGAATCGTCTCATGTTGCCAACTCTCCTTTTGGAGGCCCTTCCAATTACACCGGCTCCAGGGAGCGTGATTGCACACGACGGGCCAAAGTCAGATCATCAGCGGTAACGTCAACAAGGTCCGCCATGGCCATGCCATAGGACGGCCTTCTTCGCGGCTTCGTTCTCCGTTTGGGGCACAGAACACAGCGGACTGTGCCAGTTCACACCCGGTGCGGCAAATGACCCAATCGCTCCGCCGAGGTGACGAGGCGGCGGGTGTGTTAGTCCTCCTGCAGGCTTGACACTTCGGCCGTCCGTACGCCGTACATTCTGGATAAGGCCCGCACCATTTCCTGCGCGATGCGCTGGGGGTTGTCGTCTTCATCCAGATCGAGGACCACTTTCAGGTAAACGTGTGTACGATGCATCAAGACTCAAATGATACGACGAACCCAAATGGTAGGATGAACGTTATGTTGAGCCGTCGTGAACTTGCTTCCGTTTCCGCAGCCACACTGGCCTGGTTGAAGAATGCCAGCGCAGCGCAGCACCAATGGCATTTGCGTTATGCGCCGCGCATCGGGCTGGTGCCCAGCCTGCCCATTCCGCGCCAACTGGAAATCTACGCGGAGAACGGTTTCCGGGCATTTGAGTACAACGGGCTACCCCGGCATTCAAACGCTGAAATCGAGAGCTTTCGCAAGAAGATGGATGCTCTCAAGATGTCGATGGGTGTCTTCGTGGTGAACAAGGGTGGCTGGAATGGCGACGCCATGTGCGACACCCGGTTCCACGACGGCTTTTTCGCGGACTGCCGGCGTGCCGTCGAGGTCCACAACATCATCGGCAACGAATGCGCCACGGTGTGCACCGGCCTCACGCTCAAGTCTCTGAGCCAGGAAGAACAAACGAAGAACTGCATCGAGGCGCTGAAGCGGGCGGGCGAGATCGTCGAAAAAACGAAGATGATCCTGGTCCTTGAGCCGCTGAACATCCGTGTTGATCATGCCGGCTATCACGTGGTGTTTTCGGACCACGCGCGCGAAATCATGGAGAAGGTCAACCACCCCAAGGTCCGCATCCTCTTCGACATGTATCACCAGCAGATTTCAGAAGGCAATCTGATCGGCCATCTCCGCAAGCATTGGGATTGGATCGCATACTTCCAGGTGGGCGACGTGCCCGGCCGCAAGGAGCCCGACACGGGCGAAGTGAATTGGAGGAATGTCTTCAAGGCGATCCACGACAAGGGTTTCAAGGGCATCCTGGGCATGGAGCATGGTCTTTCCGTGCCGGGCGAACCGGGCTTGAAGAAGTGTTTTGATGCCTACCAGCGTGCCGATACCTGGGAGGGCTAAGCTGGTTACCGGCATCGCGGTTTTTGCGCACGGGTCCAGCATTGAGTCCGCCAATCAGGCGGTTCGTGATGTCACCGCGCGCCTATCGGGAGTAGCTGAAGCGTGCTTCCTCGAAGGCGGCAAACCGGACCTTCGTGGGGCCGTGGAACGTCTGGTTGCCCGAGGAGCCGGGCGAGTTCTCGTGGTGCCCTATTTCCTGACCCTGGGACTGCACTTGCAGCGGGACCTGCCGCGAATCGTGGCGGAAGTTGAGGCGGCTGTTCCCGGAGTGCCCATTCGCGTCACCGCGCCCCTGGATGGCCATCCGTCGCTGGCGGGCATCCTGGAGGATCGCGCTGCGCGGGGCTTCGAGGCATGGGACTGACGGCACGGCTAGCCGGCTGCCGCGATCTTGCGCCCGGCGTGCGGCATTTTGACTTCGACGTGGAGGGCGTGGAGCAACTGGCGTTCACGCCCGGGCAGTTTGTTTCGCTGACGCATGACTTCGACGGCCGCGAGATCACAAGGGCTTATTCCATTGCCGCGCCTCCCCGGGGAAACCGGCTGGAACTCTGTTTAAACCTGGTGGAAGGCGGCCGGTTTTCAACGTTCCTGTTCGGGCTGCGGCCCGGCGATACCGTGCATGTCGCGAACATTCTGGGCACATTCGTCTGGCGCCAGCCCTCCAACTCGATCCTGGTGGCCACCGGCACGGGGATCGCCCCCATGCGCGCCATGTTGGGTGAACTCGGCCTGCGGGGCTGGGATCGCGAGGTCCATCTGATCTTTGGCGCCCGGTATGAACGGGGCTTACTCTACCGGGCTGAGTTTGAGGCCTTGGCGGCGCGCGAGGCGCGATTCCGGTTTACGCCCACGGTGACGCGTCCCGGGGCGGAGTGGACGGGCCGCGTGGGCCGGGTCCAGCCCCTGCTGCTGGAGGCGTTGAGCGGCACGGAGTTGGCGCGGCCGCACGTCTACGTGTGCGGCCTGCGTGAGATGGTGGATGATGTGCGCGCGCATCTCAAGGGCCTCGGCATCGACCGCCGCCAGATCATCTACGAAAAGTACGATTGAACCGGGCCGTACCAGAGCTGGAATCGGCTAGCATCAAACGAAGGAAATGAATCGCCGCCAGGCTCTTGCCACCCTTACCGCGCTGCCCCGGGCAGTCGCCCAGCCACCCAGGCGCCGCAACGTGATCTTCGTTCTGGTGGATGATCATCGCCACGATGCCATCGGATTCCTCAAGGGCCAGTCATGGCTGGAAACGCCTCACCTGGATTCACTGGCGCGCGATGGAGTTCACTTCAGGAACGCCTTTGTGACCACGGCGCTCTGCTCGCCCAGCCGGGCCTCGGTCCTCACCGGCGTGTATGCGCACCGGCACCGCATTGTCGACAACAACACGGCCATTCCGCCGGGCACCCGTTTCTTTCCGGAACTTCTTCAGCAGGCCGGCTACCAGACCGGTTTCTTCGGCAAGTGGCACATGGGGAACTCCGACGACGCGCCGCAGCCCGGGTTCCACAAATGGGTGAGCTTTCGCGGCCAGGGAACCTACAACCCCAGCGCGAACGGACTGAACGTGGATGGAAAACGGGTTCCGCAACAGGGCTACATCACCGACGAACTGACGGACTACGCACTGCAGTGGCTGAAATCGCTTGGCCCCAGCCAGCCCTACTTCATGTACTTGTCCCACAAAGCCGTGCATGCGGAGTTCGAGCCCGCCCCGCGCCACAAGGGCAAGTACGCGGGCAAGCCCTTCACGCCGCCGGCCACCATGGCGGCCGATGGGGACATGGCGCGCAACCGCCCGATGTGGGTCAAAAACCAGCGCAACTCCTGGCATGGAGTGGAATTCCCGTATCACAACGATCTCGATATCGCGGAGTACTACCGGCTGTACGCGGAGACCCTGGCGGGAGTGGACGATTCGGTGGGCCGGCTGCTCGACGCGGTTCGGCAGCGCGGCGAACTGGATTCCACGCTCGTGATCTACATGGGAGACAACGGCTTTGCCTTCGGCGAGCACGGCTTGATCGATAAGCGGACCGCCTATGAGGAGTCGATGCGCGTGCCGTTGCTCGCGCGCTGCCCGGAACTGTTCGGGAAGGGCAAGACGGTTTCCGAAGTGGTGGCCAACATCGACATCATGCCGACGGTGCTGGATGCGGCCGGGACTGTTCCTCCCACAGGATTGGACGGGCGAAGCTGGATTCCGGCCGTGCAAGGCAAGGCGGCCGGTGTCTGGCGCAAGGAACTGCTCTATGAGTACTACTGGGAGCGCAATTTTCCGCAGACCCCCACCATCCACGCGCTCCGCGGCGATCGCTACAAGTTCATCCGGGTCCATGGCGTGTGGGATATCGACGAACTGTACGACTTGCGGGAGGACCCGCTGGAGTCGAACAATCTGATCTTCAGCCCGGCCCATCAGAAAGTGGTGAACGAGATGCGCGCGCGGCTGTTCCAGGTTCTCGAAGAGACCAACGGGCTTACCATGCCCATCTGGCCCGATCGCGGGGGCTCCATGAACCGGCGGCATCCCGGCAGAAGCCAGAATGCCGGGTTCCCGCCCGAACTGCGCCGCCTGAAGTAGCCGGCGGCACACGTTATAATCCTCGTTTCATGACCTCCGCCGTCGTTCTCCTTGCCGCCAGCGGCCTCTTGACCGCGCAGACTGTTCCATTCGACGAACTGGCCGCCCGGATGGGCCAGCCCGATTTTCCGCAGGCTCTGGCCCGGTTCGGCGCGGCGCTGGAGAAGGGTGAAGCGTACGCGGCGCGGGGCGGCGATTTCCTTTTCGCCGTGCAATCCGGAAGCGAACCACGGCTCTGCATCGACGACCAGCCCTGCGGCAATATGCAGGCGGCCGGCGGCTACTGGTATCAGACGGCCAGACTGCGTACGGGCACAGCCCATCGCTTTCACTACCTTGTGAACGGGGCGCGCCTTGGCGGCCGGAACGATCTTCCGGCCTATCCCCCCGATGCCTACGCGCAGCCCGGTGTGCCGCAGGGGAAGCTGTCCGAAAAGCTGATCCACACCAGCCGCATCTATCCGGGCATGGTGAGCGACTATTGGATCTACGTCCCCGCTCAGTACGACCCCGGGGTGCCGGCGGCTTTGATGGTCTGGCAGGATGGCGCCGGCAACATCCAGCGTGACGGCGCCAGCCGGGTTCTCAACGTGTCGGACAACCTCATTCACAAGAAGAAGATCCCGGTGATGATCCAGGTCTTCATTTCACCCGGCCGGGTGGGCGAGCGCGCAATGCGGAGCATCGAATACGACACGGTGAACGACACCTACGCGCGCTTCCTGCGCGATGAGGTCCTGGCCGAGGTTCAGGCCAGGTATAACATCCGGCGCGATGGCTACTCACGGGCCATTGCGGGCAACTCCTCGGGGGGAATCTGCGCGTTCAACGTGGCCTGGCACCAGCCCGGCGAGTTCAGCCGCGTTCTGTCCCGCATCGGCAGCTTCACCAGCATTCAGTGGAAGCCGGGCGATCTGGACGGCGGAAACGTCTATCCGTTCATGATCCGCAAGCAGCCCAAGCGCAACATCCGCGTATGGCTCCAGGACGGAAGTGAGGACCTGGAAAATGCCCACGGAAGCTGGCCGCTGCAGAACCTGCAGATGGCAAACTCGCTCAAGTACCGCGAGTACGACTTCCATCTGAGCTGGGGCAGCGGCACGCACAACGGAGCGCACGGCAACGCCGAGCTTCCGGAAGCACTCACCTGGCTCTGGCGGGACTACGATGCTTCACGCACCTCGCAGGACTTCGCCATGGAGCCCTCGGAAAAAGACAAGCCCTATTTCCGGGTGCGAGCTCTGAACCGCGATTGAGGGTTACTCCGGCTTGTGTGCGCCAAGCGCACGGGCCTTGGCTCGCGCCTCTTCCGGCAGGCTCAGGTTGAAGCTGGCTCCATAGCCGGTGGTCTGGTGGTAGATGTAGTTTTGCCAAGGGTCCTTGCCCTCCATGCGGGGGTCGCCGGATGCGCGTAGAATTTGCTCCAGCCGGGCCGCGTGCGATTTGAGCGCCTCGGCGTGCTGTGTGTTCGTGCTCACGTTGACCACTTGATGTGGATCGGTGGCCAGATGGTATAGCTCCTCGGCCGGCCGCCGGCCGTAGCAAAGCTGGTATTGACGGGCGTGATTGCGCTGGCAGGCATCGCTTTCCATGTAGGTCTTGACGGGCCCGGCATCCACGTCGCCATGCCGTGTGAAATTCGAAGAGATGAACTCGCCGCCGGTGGGCCAGCGGTTCGGCTGGAAATTGCGGATGTAGAGGTACTCCGCTGTGCGAAGCGCGCGAACCGGATAGGTGGCGCCTTCGGGGCGGCACATGGTGTGCCGTTCGAGCGCCGTCACGGCGTGGTCGCGTCCTGGCGCGGAGGCGAGTAGTGACCTGCCCGGCAGACCGGCCACCGGGAGCCCGGCGGCTTGGAGAAAGGTGGGCGCGAAATCGGTGTGGCTGACAAACTGCCCAACGCGCCGGCCCGCCGGAACGTGGCCGGGCCAGCGCATCACCAGAGGCATGCGCACGCCAGGATCGTACAGGTTCACCTTGGCCCGCGGGAATGGTGTGCCGTTGTCGCTGGTGGCCACGACAAGCGTGTTGTCCAGTTCTCCGGTCTGTTCAAGGTGCGCGATCACGCGGCCCAACTGACGGTCGAACCACTCCACTTCGTAGTAGTAGTCCAGGATGTCGCCGCGGATCTGGGGTACATCGGGCCAATAGGGCGGCATCGTTACGTGTTCGAGTTTTCGTCCGGATCCCAAGCCAATGCCCTGCTTGTACACACGGTGCGGCTCTGTGGATCCGAACCAGAAGCAGAATGGCGCCCCCGCCGGCCGGTCCGCCAGAAAGTGCGCGAAGTTGGCCGCCGGGTTCCTGGGATCGATCCCGGCGGGTACCGGTTCCGGGAAACGGTGGCTGTTGTATTCACGGCCAATGGGGTGCTTCGTGCGGCCCAGAGCTTGCCAATTGCCGGGTGCCCAACCCTTGCCCGTGAATCCGGTGTGATAGCCGGCCGCGGCCAGTTGATTGGGGAAGGTTTCCAGGTCCGTTGGGAAGCTGCCGTAAAGCACGCCCGCCTCGCGAGTCTGCCAGATGGGCCGCCCGGTCAGGACAGCCGACCGCGACGCCGTGCAGGACGGGCAGGCCGAGAACGCGTGATCGAAGACCGTGCCCTGGGAAGCCAGCCGGTCAAACGCGGGTGTGGCGGCCAGCGTCCGGTCGACGGGCCAGCTCTGGTCGTCGGCGATGACGAAGAGAATGTTCGGGCGCTTGGGCGCGGGTTTGGCGCACCGCGTCAGGCCAAACGCGGCCAGCAGCGGGGCGCCAGCCTGGCGGCGAGTCAGCGTCATGAAAGCCTACTTTAGCAGTCACCGTCCCAGTGCGGCTCGAGCCCGGGCGCGCAGGGGTTCGGTGCCGCGTTCCGCAACGGCCTGAAGCTCGCGCACCGCGTCCGCCTCGCGGCCGGCGGCCTGAAGCAGCAGGCCGTAGCGCAGATGGCGGGCCGCGTCGAACTCGGGCTCCACGGCCACGGCCCGTGCAAAGGCGTCGAGGGCCGGGGCATTCATGCCCTGCTTGAAGGCCACCTGCCCGATTACCGCCCAGGCACGCGCCTCATAGCGGCTTCGCGCCTTGCGCCAGGCCTCCAGGGGAACATTGCCCGGCACGGTGATGCCGGTCGACACCAGATCCAGCACCCGCCGTGCGTGCTGACTGGCCAAGTCGATGTCCGCGGGGGCCTGCCGCAGATTCACCAGCAATTCGGCCATGGTGGCCAGCGCCGGGGCTGAGGAGGGCTGGGCGTCCAGTGCCAGGCGCCCCGCCTCGAGAGCCGCCTCACCCTGGTCGAGATCGCGGTGGGCCTCCATCTTCCACAGCGCCACCGGACCCCGCAGAGCCGAATCCGGCCATCGCGCCAGGAACGCCGCGGTCCGCTCCACCCTCTGGGCCGGCGTGGACGCCGCGTCGGCCAGGAGGTAGGCGTCGAACTCGTCCGGGGTCCGCGCCTGCAGTTCGGTGGGCTCCTGCCCCGGCGCGCCAGGCGCACACGATATGCTGAGGAACAGCGCGTATCGTATGCTGGCTCGCAGCGTCCTAGTTCCGCTCATCACCGCCGTCTGTCGCCTCGCCGCCCAGGAATCGCCAATGATAGTACCACGCGGTGAAGGCGACCCCTATGAAACCGTTCGCCGCCTCCGCGCCTCGCAACCCACCACCCCGGCGGAGTTGAAGCGGCTGGCCATCGCGTACTCGCAGGCCCAGCAGTGGCTCCTGTTCCGCCAGACCATCGAACGGGTTCTGGAACTCGACCCCAAGGACGCCAGCGCCCGCTTTGCCTTGGGCAGCTATTGGATGAACCGGGCAGACGACGGCGTCCGGGCGGAGGCGGAGTTCCGGGCCGTGATCGCACAGGATCCGGGCCACTCGCTGGCCCGCTACCATGTCGGAATACTGCACGAAAAACGCAATGAATGGCCGGAAGCAGACA
Source organism: Acidobacteriota bacterium (assembly GCA_016870915.1). Classification (GTDB taxonomy): domain Bacteria; phylum Acidobacteriota; class Terriglobia; order Bryobacterales; family Bryobacteraceae; genus VFZY01. The sequence continues at coordinate 15,494 of VFZY01000011.1, forward strand.
CAGAATACCGGAAAATGGGCGATTCTAGCGCCCTCGGATGGCTGGGCCGGGCCCGGGTGAGCCGAGCCGTGGGGAACGAACCCGAGGCGCTCGAGCGGGCGCTCAAGGCGGAATCCCTGGACCCGGGGAACCTGGAGGCGGTCCGCTTTCTCGCCAGGCAGCTTCAGTCTCAGGCCCCCCGGGAAGCCGCGGCCCGGTGGCGCAGGCTGACGGAAGCGGAACCAAACGAAGCCAATCACTGGTACGGGCTGTACCGGGCCCTGGCCGCTCTGGGAGACCCGGGGGCGGAGGCGGCCCGGGTTCGTTTCGACGAAGTCCGGCAGGCCTACGGAACCCGGTAGTTTGAACCGGCCCCGGCCCCTGTGCTACTGTCGAAATTCCGCGTAATTCGTGGAAACCGGGTGACTTCCGGGTGCGTCGTACCGGATGTATGGCAACCGCACTCACGCTGACCGGCATCGCGGTACCCGGCTTTGGACTGAGGGAAAGCACCGCACGAGCCAGGACGAAAGTGGATCAACGCAACGAAGAAGCCGCGCTGATCAGCCGGGCTCAGGCCAGGGATGAACTGGCATTCCGCGAATTGGTGGAACGCTACCAGTCGAAAGTTTTCTCCATCATCCACGGCATTCTGCGCAACCACAACGATGCCGAAGACATCGCGCAACAGGTGTTCGCCAAGATCTATTTTTCGATCAACTCCTTTGATGCACGCAGTTCGCTGCTCACCTGGATCTACAAGATCACGGTCAACGAATGCTACGACTATCTGCGGAAGAAGAAGGTCCGGAAGCTGGTCTACGAAAGCGATTTTTCCGAGGATGACTCGAAGCGGATGGCCAACTCCGAAGCGTCGGCGGCCCAGGGGCCCGGCGCCGACGTGAACACCGCCAACCGCGACCTGGTGATGAAGCTTCTGGCCAAGGTTTCCGATGAGGATCGCAAGCTGATCCTTCTGAAGGAAGTGGAAGGCCATTCGGTGGAAGAACTGGCCGCGATGACCGGCATGAACGAAAACACCATCAAGGTGAAGCTGTTCCGGGCGCGCCAGAAGCTGGTGAAGGTGGCGCAGAGGCTGGGCCGCCGGGTGCTGGCGCAGGGCTAGGATTAGGCATTGGGTGAGATGAGGCTATATAATGTGTTTTCCGAAGCGGGCGTGAGCCGCCGGGCGACCCGGCGAAAGACCCGTGGGAAACAGGGACGATCGACGGCCATGGATTGCTGACAAGGATCCGACGATGCATCAGGAAATTCGGCACGACTTGGAACTGTTCCTGGCGGGCTCGCTGCCCGCTGAGCGGAAGGCCACGTTCAGCCTGCATCTGGAGACGTGCGAGGAGTGCTTCTCCGAAATGGAGATGATGATCGAGCACTCGCGCATGCTTCGGACGCTGCGCTGCGAGGAGGCTCTGGAACCGGCGCCCGGCTTCTATGCCCGCGTCATGAACCGCATTGACGACTCCCGCCGCCCGTCGCCGTGGGCTGTGTTCGCGGATGTGTTCGGCCGCCGGATGGTCTACGCTTCGATGGCATTGGTGGTTCTGGCCGGCGGCGTCCTGCTGTCGCTTGAGAGCGAGCCTCGCATGGAGGCTCTGTTTGTTCCCGCCATGATGACCCCAACGGAAGACACGGCGCTCGATGTCAACTTCGATGTCCAGCAGCAGCGGGAGGCCGTGCTGGTGAATCTGGTCTCCTACGGCGAGTAAGTCCGAGCGATGCAGGATCAACATCACTGGAGCGACGTAACCTGGCGTGATCGCCGGATTCTCGCGGTGCTGCTTCTGGTTCTTCTGGTGGGTGGCGTGGCCGGAGCGGCCGGTATGCGCCTCTTCATCCGCACGCGGCCGCCTCAGCTTTCACTGGGCGAGTGGCAGGCGGGCACGAAGGAACGGACCCTTGAGCGGTTCAAGCAGGAACTGAACCTTACCCCGGAACAGAGCGTTCAGGTGGAAGAAATCCTCGATGATTTCGTGATGTACGTCCAGACGCTGCAGGCCCAGATGGACGACGTGCGGGCGACGGGCAAGCAGAAGATTCTTGCGTGCCTCACTCCCGAGCAGCGGGAGAAGTTCCTCTCCATGATGAAGGAACTGCAGCCTCGCGCCTCGGCCCAGTAACCCCTTCGGGGTGCTCAGTAGCGGGCAACGCCGCGGTCAACATCCAGGCTCCAGCGGTCGATTCCACCAGCCAGACTCTGGCAGTTCTCCACGCCATTGCGGCGCAGCCAGGCCACCACGTTCAGGCTGCGCACGCCGTGATGGCAGTACACCACCACATTGGCGTCCGCGGCCATCGTCTCGATATCCTGCAGTTCGCCCGGCACCGCGCGCATCGGGATGAGCACGGACGGCTCGATGCGCGCGAGTTCGCGTTCAAACGGCTCGCGGCAATCGATGAGGCGCGGGGGCGCCGGTCCGGCCAACTGCCTAAACAACTCGGCTGGACTCAATTCGTAGGGAAGCTCCTGCATTCTGCCTCCATGATGCTATATTTCCGGTGATGACTCGCCTCACCGTTCCGCTCTGGATTGCCGCCTGTGCAACGCTCGCCGCGCAAACGCCCGCCCGGGTGCGCGACCTGAAGATCACCGTGCTTTCCACCATGCTGGCCGACAATCGCGGGTTGGGCGAATGGGGCTTTGCCGCCCTGGTTGAAACCGGCGGCCGCCGCATTCTGTTCGACACCGGTGGCCGGCCGGAAACCGTGCTCCGCAACGCCGAGGAGATGAACATCGATCTGGCGGGGATCACCGACGTGATTCTCAGCCACAACCACGGGGACCACACCAACGGCCTGGTTACTCTGCGGCGGGAACTGAGCCGGCGGCAACCCGGTTCGTTGGCGGTGGCGCACGTGGGCAAGGGCATCTTTGTCTCGCGCCCCAGCCCGCGCGGGGAAGGGAACAGCATGATTCGGACGGGGGCCGAATACCGGGCGCTCGGCGGACGTTTTGTCGAATACGGCAAGCCAGCCGAAATCCATCCCGGCATCTGGCTTACCGGTCCTGTGCCGCGGCGCCATCCCGAGCGCAACTGGAGCGGATCCGGCCGTCTGGCGGGTGACGGCGGAGAGGACAATCTGCCTGAGGACATGTCAATGGTGTTTGACACCGGCGAAGGCCTGGTGCTGCTTTCCGGTTGTGGACATGCGGGCATCATCAACACGCTGGAGCATGCCCGGGAGGCGATTCGGAAGGCACCCATCCGCGCGGCCATCGGGGGATTTCATCTCTTCAGCGCCTCGGACGAACATCTCGCCTGGACAGCCGGGAAGCTCAAGGAGTTCGAATTGGGCGGATTCCTGGGGGCGCACTGCACAGGCATCGAAGCCGTTTACCGCATTCGTCAGCTTACGGGGCTGGCCAGGCGCACCGCGGCGGTGGCTTCCGTGGGCGGCACCTACTCGTTGAGCGGCGGCCTTTCTCCCGGGTCCCTGGGCCGTTAGCCCGGGGCCCGGCCGATATATGATGTAGAAACGATGTGGCGGCTGTTCCTTCTGGGGCTGCCCGTGCTGGCCAGCGCGGCGGACCCCAAACTGGTTGAATTCTTCGAGATGAAGGTGCGTCCAGTGCTGGTGAAACACTGCCATGCCTGTCACACGGATTCGCAGATCGCCCGGCTGAGAGTGGACTCCCGCGAGCACCTGCTGCACGGCGGCCGCAGCGGCCCGGCCATCGTACCGGGGGACCCCGCCAACAGCCTGATTGTTCAGGCAGTGACCGGCATGCACGCCCGGCTCAAGATGCCCCCCGCGGGCAAGCTGACCGCGCAGGAGATTGACGACCTGAAACAGTGGATCGCCGAGGGCGCGGCATGGCCAAAAGCGGCTGCCGCCGCAGGGCCAGAATCGGCTGCCGCCGCAGCGCCGTCCGGGGGAGAGTATCGAATCAAGCCCGAACAGCGTGCCCACTGGGCGTATCAACCGGTGAGGATGCCGGCGCTGCCGGCTGTTTCACGAGAGTCCTGGGTTCGCACGCCGGTCGATCGCTTCATTCTGGCCCGGCTGGATCGTGAAAAGCTGGCGGCCGCGGGTCCAGCCTCCAAACACGTGCTGATCCGCCGGGCCTCGTTCGATCTGACCGGTTTGCCGCCGGCGCCCGAAGATGTGGAGGCGTTTCTTGCCGACAAGTCCCCCAAGGCATTCGAACGTGTGGTGGACCGGTTGCTCGCCTCGCCGCGTTACGGCGAGCGGTGGGGCCGCCACTGGCTGGACCTGGCGCGGTACTCCGACGGCCAATTGGGCGCGGCCAACGACGATGTGTTCCTGAACGCCCACCGGTATCGCGATTGGGTGATTGAGGCGTTGAACGAGGACCTGCCGTACGACAAGTTTTTGAAGGCCCAACTGGCGGCTGACTTTCTGCCGGAGCCGGAGCGGTCAAAGATGCTGCCCGCCCTGGGCTTTCACGCACTCGGACCGGGCGGCGATGATCGCGTGGATGTGACCGCGCGCGTCATGCTGGGGCTTACCGTGGGCTGCGCCCAGTGCCACGATCACAAGTTCGATCCGATTCCGGCACGCGACTATTACTCGATGCTGGGCGTTTTCCGAAGCTCCGAGAAGCACGAGTTTCCGCTGGCGCCGGAAGCGGAGGTGACGCGATTCCGGGATCACAAGAAGCGGATGGACCTGCTCAACACGGAGATCAACGAGTTCACCGTGCGGCAGAGCGTACTGATCTCGGAGATTCTGGCCACTGCGACGGAGAAGTATCTAACGGTTGCCTACCCGCTGATGCTCGCCGCCAAACCGGACGCGGCGGAGGCGGCGAAGGCAGCCGGGCTCGATGAAGAAGTGCTGGGCCGGTGGGTGAAGTATCTGGCCAGCGATATCGAGCACCCGCACCTTGAGGGCTTTCTTAAGCTCATCCGCCGCGGCAAGGCCGGCGAGGTGGTTCCGACAGATGATGTCGCTGCCGAAGCCCGCCGCGTGCGCGACTTCGTGGTGAAGATGTTTGAGGAAAAGCACGCCATGGATGACCGGAACTACGTGGCGCTGGGCGGAACCGAGGGCTCACGCATCGAGGCCAAGCGGCAGTACACGAATCTGGAATCCCTCGACATTCTCCGCTACTACTTCTGGCGGGATCTCGCCTCTGACCCCTACCGCAGGGATTTCGTCGATTTCAAGGGCGGCGTCTACTACTTCGGAGCGAAGGACATCGCGCGCTGGCTTTCACCGCTTGTGGCCACCCATCTGGCCGGGATGCGGGAACGCCATGAGGCGTTGAAGAAGTCTCTGCCCGCGCAATACCCGTTCCTGCACAGCTATCGCGACAAGGCGAAGCCGGCAAACATCAAAGTGGAACTGCGCGGCAATCCGGAAACGCTGGGCGAAGAGGCTCCCCGCCGCTTCCTTCAAATCCTCGCACCGGCCGAGCCCACGCCGTTCACGCGCGGCAGCGGCCGGATGGAGCTTGCGGAAGCCATCACGGACCCACGGAATCCCCTGACCGCGCGCGTGATGGTGAACCGGGTGTGGCATCACCACTTTGGCGCGGGCCTTGTGCGCACAACCAGCAACTTCGGGCAACTGGGCGAGCGGCCGGCGAATCCCGAACTGCTGGACTATCTGGCGTCGCGATTCGTGGCCGGCGGCTGGTCCCTGAAGAAGCTCCATCGGGAGATCATGCTGTCCGCGGTCTACCAGTTGAGTTCCTCGGCGGAGGGTCTCGATGAGAATGTGCGCCGCGACCCCGCGAATCAACTTCTGTGGCGCGCGCCATTCCGGTCCCGGCTGGACATTGAGGCGTTGCGTGACGCCCTTCTGGCGGTTGGCGGCGACCTGGATGATGGCATGGGCGGGAAGGCGGAGGAGATCACTGAATCCAACCGCCGCCGCACTGTGTATGGCTATGTGGGCCGGACCAAGCTCAACCCGACGCTGGCGCTGTTCGATTTTCCGAACCCCAACTCGATGGCCGACGAGCGCATGACGACAATTGGCCCCATGCAGCGGCTCTACTTCATGAACAGCCCATTCGTGGCCGGCCAGGCCCGGAAACTGGCCGCACGCGTGGAACGGGAGGCTGGCGCGGATTCTTCGCGCCGGATCGACCGTGCTTACCGGTTGCTCTACAGCCGCCCGCCCGATCAGCAGGAGCGTGCGGCGGGCCTTGAGTTTCTGGCTGCTCCGGGCGCCACGTGGCCGCAGTACGCCCAGGTGCTGCTGGCTGCAAGCGAATTCAGTTCAGTGCAATGATGAAGAAGGTGACCCCATGAAACGGACTTTCTCCCGGCGTGAGTTGCTTCAGACCACCGGCGCCGGCTTTGGCCTGTTGGGCCTGGCCGCGCAGCAGGCCCTTGCGGGCAGCACCGCCCCCATGGCGCCCCGTGCGGGGCACTTTCCCGCCAAGGCCAAGCGCGTTATTTATCTGTTTCTGAACGGCGGCATCTCGCAGGTGGACTCGTTTGACCCGAAGCCGATGCTAACGAAGATGCACGGCCAGCCGCTGCCCGGCCCCAAGTTTCAGACGGACCGGGCGTCGGGCAATCTGATGCAGTCGCCGTTCGAGTTCCGGCCCCAGGGAAAGAGCGGACTGGAAGTAAGCTCCATTTTTCCACGGGTGGGCGCGATGATCGACGATTTCTGCGTCATTCGCTCCATGTACTCGGACAACGGGAACCACGGGCCGTCGTTGCTGTTGATGAACACGGGCCATCAACTGGCGGGCCGTCCCTCGATGGGCTCATGGCTCACTTATGGGTTGGGCTCCGAGAATCAAAACCTGCCCGGTTTCGTGGCTCTGTGCGCCGGGCATCCGGTGTTGGGAGCGCAGTTGTGGGACTCGGGATTTCTGCCCTCCATCCACCAGGGCGCCTACATTCCTCTCAGAGAGCGGACGCCGGACAAGCTGGTGCAGAATATACGCAACAATGAGCTGTCGGCGGGGGATCAGCAGCGGCAGCTTGGGCTGCTTGACCGTTTGAACCGCGGCTATCTGGCGCGGACAGGGAACGACGTTCAACTGGAGTCTTCCATTCAGGCCATGGAAATGGCGTTCCGGATGCAGACCGAGGCGCCCGACGTTTTCGACCTGGGCAAGGAATCGGAAGCCACCCGGGAGCGTTACGGCGATCACGAGTTCGGCCGCGGATGCCTGATGGCGCTGCGTCTGGCCGAGCGGGGCGTCCGGGTCTCCCAGGTGTATTTTGGCAACTTCCAGCCCTGGGACAGCCACGACGACATTCTGGTGCATCGCAAGCTGGCCGCCGTGGCCGATCGCGCCATCTCTTCCCTGGTCACCGATCTCAAGGCTCGCGGCCTGTGGGAGGATACGGTGCTGCTTATCGGCAGTGAATTTGGGCGTACTCCGATGATCCAGAACAGCGGCCTTGAAAAAGTGGGCTACGGCCGCGACCACAATGTGCACGGGTACACGGTTCTGATGGCGGGCGGCGGCGTTCGTGGAGGCATGGCTTACGGCGCCACCGACGACTTCGGCTACCGCGCCGTTGAAAAGCGCACCCACCCGCATGACCTGCACGCCACCGTGCTCCACCTGATGGGCGTTGACCACACCCGCCTGACGTACCGCTACGCTGGCCGCGACTTCCGGTTGACGGACGTTGCGGGCACGGTGATTCGCGACATTCTCGCCTGACGCCACGAACATTTCGCTATACTGGTGTTCGGTCCCCTTGGGAGGTCGTCTAACGGTAAGACTGCAGACTCTGGATCTGCGTATCGGGGTTCGAATCCCTGCCTCCCAGCCACTCCTTGCCACAACCTCCGCCTTGTTGCCCGGCGCTTTCTGTAGCGGTGTATCCGGATGCGTTGGACTGGTCTATTCTTAGGAAAGATCTGTTCCTGGAAACAAATGAGGCAATTTCGATGAACCGTCGCCGATTCCTCGCAACGTCCAGCGCCGCGGCGTTGGCGGTTCCGTCTCCCGCGGCCGCACCTCCACGGACTGAACTGGGCGCCAGGCTGGAGGCGGCCATGTCTGCCTCCGTGCTCCGAACGGGCCTTCTGGCCCAGCCGCTTCGCATTGAGTCTGTCGAGCTGCTCCGTAACGGCGGGCATTACCTGGTCCGCGTGCGGTCGAAGGATGGGGTGACGGGTTTTGCCGACGCCCACAGCTCCGTGATGAGCGCGGCGAACCAGATCCTGACGAAGAAAGTGGCTCCGTTCTTTGTTGGCAAGGATGCGCGGGACCTCGAATCGCTGATTCATGGCGTCTATCTTTGGAACTCAAACTACAAATGGCAGGGCCTGCCTTTCTGGGTGAGCGTGGCGGTGGTTGAGATCGCCATTCTCGACATGTTGGGCAAGGCTTCCGGCAGGCCGCTGGGCGAACTGTTCGGCAAGCTGATCCGGCGCAAGATTCCGGTCTATCGCGCCAGCGGCCACCGTGGGAATACGCCGCAGGCTGAGATCGAGTATCTCAAGCAGCAGGTGGCGGAAACAGGCGCCGGGGCCATTAAGTTCCGTCTGGGCGCGCGCATGCGGTACGACGCCGATTCGACGCGCCGCGACAAGGCGCTCATCCCTCTCACACGGAAGACCTTTGGTGACAAGTTCAGCATCTATGCCGATGCCAATGGCTCCTACGACGTTCCGATGTCCATTGAGATCGGGCGTGTCATGGAGGCCCACAACCTGGCTTTCTTTGAGGAGCCGGTGCCTTTCGATCACTACGACGAGACCAGACAGATCGCGGAGGCGCTGAAGATTCCGATCGCGCTGGGCGAGGAGGAGGCCAGCCTGCGAGGATTCCGCCGGATCATCGAGACCGGCACTGCTCAGGTGATCCAACCGGATCTGCTCTACTTCGGCGGGCTCATCCGCTCGATGACGGTGGCTCGCATGGCCGCCGTGGCCGGCCTGGACTGCACGCCGCACATGTCGGGCGGCGGTCTGGGTTTTCTTTATGTCGCGCACTTCGCCTCCTGTGTCGCCAACGTGGGCGCCCATCAGGAGTACAAGGGTGAAGACGACAACCTGCCGGTCTCCTCGAGCAGTTCATCTCTCAGAAGCGAGGGCTGGATGTTGACCGTGCCGTCGGGCGCCGGTCTCGGTGTGGAGATCGACCCCAAGTTCCTGGCGGGCTGCACGCCGGTGGCGTGAGCAAGTCACCCCCGTTCGCGAGCGGCCAGCGCCTCCGCAATCTGCTGTCCGTGGAACCGGCCGTTTTCAATGAAAATCTCGTTCGTGTGCCGGCCGGCCACCACAACTCCCGCAAGGTGGATCCCCTTGCGGCCCGTCTCCAGGGTTTTAGGATCCAGTTCCGGCCTTCCCGTCTCCTGGTCCAAATGAATCCCGTGCCGGGCCAGGAATTCGAAGTCCGGCCGGTACCCGGTCATGGCGAAGACGAAGTCGTTCGGCACTTCCACCTCGCCATCCGGGGTGGCCAGCACCACGGACCGGGGCTCAATCCGCGCCACCGTCGAGCGGAAGTACGCCTTCACCTCACCGCTTGCGATCCGGTTCTCGATGTTCGGCTTGATCCAGTATTTCACCGACCCTGAGATTCCGGTCCCCCGGTGCACCAGGGTCACCCGGGCGCCGGTCCAGTGGAGCTCAAGCGCGGCCAAAGCCGCCGAGTTCTTAGCGCCCACCACCAGCACGTCATGGTCGAAGTACGGGTGTGGCTCCTTGTAGTAATGCAGCACCTTGGGCAGGTCCTCGCCCGGTACACCGAGATAATTAGGAATGTCGTAGTACCCGGTGGCAATGATCACTTTGCGCGCCGTGTAGGCGAGTGGCGCGCCCTGGCGGTCTTCGGCGTGGACGGTGAACGCACCATCCTCGCCGGCAATGCCGGTGACGCGCTGGTACTGGCGAATGTCGAGATCGTAGAGCGCGGCCACCCTGCGGTAATACTTCAACGCCTCCGCCCGCACCGGCTTTTCGTTCAGCGCGGTCATCGGGATATCGCCAATCTCCAACAGTTCCGGCGTGGTGAAGAACACCAGGTTCGTAGGGTAATGATAGAGCGAGTTGACCACGCAGCCCTTGTCGATGAGCACCGCGCGCAGCCCGCGTTTCTTTAGTTCAATTCCGCACGCCAGCCCCGTGGGACCCGCGCCCACAATGGCTACGTCGAACTCTGTCACCGGAGCATGCCTTCAATGGATGCCTGGGCCGCCGCCAGCGCCCCGTCGAGCGCCCCCGGCTGCGTGCCGCCACCCTCGGCCATATCCGGGCGCCCGCCTCCCTTGCCGCCCACGGCCTGCGCCACGGAGCCCGCCAGTTTGCCCGCATGGACGCGCGCTGTGACATCCTTGGTCACCGCCGAGACCACCGCCACCGCGCCGCTATCGCCGGACGCCAACACCACCACCGCGCTCTTCCACTTGTTGCGCAGCGAATCGGCGATGGTCCGCATCTGATTGCGGTCCAGCCCGCGCACCCGCGCCGTCAGAACTTTCACGCCGTTCACTTCCTTGGCCTGCGATTCGAGCGACCCGGCCTGGTGAGCCGCCGCATCATTCTTCAGCCGCTCGATTTCCTGATCCTTCTCTCGCGACCGCCGCTCCAGGTCCTGGGCGTGTTCCGCCTGCTCGCGCAGCTTCTGCTCATAGTGCGCCACGACAGCCGGGCCGGTGATGGCCTCGATGCGGCGGACGCCGGCGGAACTCGACCCCTCGTAAATCACCTTCGCTACGCCAATATCGCCCGTGCGCGCGGCGTGCGTGCCGCCGCAGAGTTCTTTCGAGAAGCCGGGGATCTCCACCACGCGCACCTGTTCGCCGTACTTTTCGCCGAACAGCGCCATGGCGCCGGTTTCGAGCGCCCGGTCCAGGTCCATGACATGCGTGGTGACGGCGGTGTTGCGCAGGATCTGTTCATTCACCAGGCGCTCAATCTCGGTGCGTTCGCCGGCATCGAGCCCGGTATAGTGCGTGAAGTCGAAGCGAAGCCGCTGTGGATCGACAACACTGCCGGCCTGCTTGACGTGCGTGCCCAGCACCGTGCGCAGCGCCGCATGAAGCAGATGCGTCGCCGTGTGGTTCCGCATCGTGGAATGCCGTGTGGTGGCGTTGACCTGCGCCCGCAACGTATCGCCCACGGCCACCGGCTTGTGCAGGGTGACTCTGTGCACGCTCAGCCCCGGCAGAATCGGGAAGACACTATGAACTTCCGCCGCCACCTCGCCCGCCGCATCCAGCAGGACGCCCTGATCGCCAACCTGGCCGCCCGCTTCGGCGTAAAAGGGTGTCTGGTCGAGCACCAATTCCTTGCCATCCACCACACCCACCACCGTGCAGCGCTCGCACTCCAGGGAATCGTAGCCCAGGAAGCGGGTGCGGCCCTTGGCCAGCAGTTCGTGGTACACCGGGTCCACCTGGGACTTCTCGGCGCCCTTCCAACTGGCCCGCGCCTTCTCGCGCTGACGGTCCATTGCCTCCTCAAAGCCCGCCATGTCGAGCTTCAGGCCCATCTCTCGCGCCATGTCCTCCTGCTCGTCCAGGGCCAGGCCGTAGGTGTCGTAGAGCTTGAAAGCCGCCGCGCCCGGCAGCACACCGGCGGCAGATTTCTTCGCTTCGTCGTGGAAGATCTTCTCGGCCACCTGGAACGTGTTGGCGTAGCGGTGTTCCTCATCCTTCACCACGCGGGCCACGCGTTGGACGCTCTCCAGCATTTCGGGGTACGCCGCCTGCATGTGCCCGGCGACAAAGCCGGTCATTTTATAGAGGAAAGCGTCCGGCACGCCGATCATCCGGGCGTTCCGCAGGGCGCGCCGCATGATCTTCCGCAGCACATAGCCGCGGCCTTCGTTTGAGGGCAGCACGCCATCGTGAATGAGGAACGCGGCGGCGCGCGCGTGATCGGCGCAGATGCGCAGTACGGTGTCCGTGCGCGCGTCTTCGCCCACGGTGACACCGAACAGGCCGGCCGCGTGCTCAATGATGGGGGCGATCAGGTCGCACTCGAAGTTCGAAAGCTTGCCCTGCAGCACGGCGGCCACACGCTCAAGCCCCATGCCGGTGTCGATGGAGGGGCGGGGCAGGGGAGTGAGCTTACCTTCCTGGGAGCGGTCAAACTGCATGAAGACCAGGTTCCAGATCTCGACAAAGCGGCCGCCGCCGTCGAGTGGAAACTCCTCGTGCTCACGGCCGGGTTCGGCGGTCTCGGGGCCCAGATCGTAGTGGATCTCGGAGCAGGGTCCGCATGGGCCGGTGTCGCCCATCTGCCAGAAGTTGTCCTTCTCATCCAGACGGAAAATGCGGCTTTTGGGCACGCCCGCCACGCTCTGCCAGAGGTTCTCGGCATCATCGTCCTCGCGGAAGACGGTGACATACAGGCGATCCTTGGACAGGCCGTAGTCACGGGTGATGAGGTCCCAGGCGAACTCGATCGCTTCCGCTTTGAAGTAATCGCCAAAGGAGAAGTTGCCCAGCATCTCGAAGAAGGTGTGGTGGCGGCGGGTGTAGCCAACGTTCTCAAGGTCGTTGTGTTTGCCGCCGGCACGAACGCACTTCTGGCTGGTGGTGGCGCGGCTGTAGTCGCGTTTTTCGAGGCCCAGGAAGAGATCCTTGAACTGGTTCATGCCGGCGTTGGTGAACAGCAGCGTCGGGTCATTGGCGGGCACCAGGGAGGAACTGCGGACGGGGCGGTGTCCGCGCGCGGCGAAGAAGTCGATAAACCTCTGGCGTGTCTCGTGGCCTGTCATGGATTTCCTTATTTTCGCAGATTGGGCCGATTTGCCGTTCTAGCGGGCCTTGGCGCTGTTGAGAAGGCCGCGGACGCCCACAATACCAAGTGCGCCGGTGGCCTGGGCGGCCCAGTTCATCCAGGGCTCCGGGCGGAAGGTTTCAACAATCCAGGGGTCGCTGACCGCCATTTCGCCTCCCACTTTGCCCAGGATGGCCGCGCCGACAAAGATGATGATGGGCCAGCGGTTCATCAGGCGGCTCAGCAGATCACTGGTGAAGACCACGAACGGAATGCTCAGGCCAAGGCCGAACAGCAGCAGGCCGAAGTGGCCCTTGGAGGCGGCGGCAACGGCCAGGATGTTGTCCACCGACATGGTGATGTCAGCCACAAGGATGATCCACATCGCCTGCCAAAGGCCGGCGGCTTCCTTCCCCTCATCCTCGCCGCCAACGTTATCCGCCAGCAGCTTCCAGCCGATCCAGAGGATCAGCAGGCCACCCGTGAACTTGATGAAACTGGCCCGCAAAAGCTGCGCGGCAAAGAAGGTAATGCCGACGCGAAGCACCACCGCCAGGGCGGAACCGGCCAGAATGCCCATACGCCGCTCACGCGGGGGCAAGGAGCGCACGGCCATCGCAATGACGACGGCATTATCACCAGCCAGCAGCAGATCAATGAGGACGATCTGAAGGGCGTCAACAAGGAGTTGAGCGTCCATGAATGAAGGGTTCTCCACTAGAGTAACACTCGCGCGAAGAACCCTCCCTGGACGAGTCTTACCTTCCGCGCCGCAGAGCGAACGCCGCGCCCAAGCCGGCGGCGAGCAGGCCAAGAGAACCGGGCTCAGGGACCATGGACCCTCTGACGGTCACGCTCAGTTCACCTCCGTTGTTGTTCCATTCGTAGCCGTCGAATGTGCCAAGGTAAAGGCGCGTCGCTCCGGCAGGGATGATGAACTCCTGGGTCTCTCCGCCGCCGGCAAGACCATCGCCGATGAAGAATGTCTGCTTGAGCGCGGGCGCCAGGGTCAAGAAGTTCATTGCGCCAGGGTCCGAGAAATCGAGCGTTGCGGGTTCGGCGCTCAGATCCGGCTGGTCATCGCTGAGGAACACCCCGATCAGGGAACTCAATTGCGCCCGCAGGTACGACATGCCTTGGATACCGTCATTCAGTTTGGTGGCGAAGACGCCTGGCCGGCCGTCGGGTCCCACCAGCGGCTGAGCGGGCCCGTGTTTCGTGGCGCCCGTGGCGGCGAACGTCAGAGTTGTGCCGGGAATCAGCATCAGGGGAACCAGAACCGGCGACTGCCCCGGCGCTGAGTCACCGGAGCAGCAGGCCGTGCCATGGGGCATGCCTGCCAGCCAAAGATTCGAGGTGCCATTCACTGTGACTGTGGCCGTACCCGCGTGGACCAGCGCCGCCCAAGGGGCTACAAGAGATACAACTCTCAACAGGTTCATTTTCCGTTCTCCGATTTCGTGGTAAACAACAGCCCATCTTATGCCGAGCCTTGGTGTATGATAATTCAACGGTAAGATCACCGCAACCCCGGCTTGGAAAATTTCGGTTACCTGCTTATTTGGCTTGACGGTCCGTCTGTGTTCCTTTGTGCGTTCCTTTGTGCGTTCCTTTGTCAGCGTTCTTTCCGATCGTCCGGGCGCTGTGCGGGCCATGCCTCCCGGCCGGACTGGTAATGTCAGAAGGAGATGACATCGACACGCCTGGAAGAAGTTCGCCGCCGGCACGCCAACGCCGAGGCCGGCGGCGGGCCGGAGCGCCGCGAGCGGCAACACAAGGAAGGCAAGCTATCGGCGCGGGAACGAATCGACCTTTTGCTGGACGAAGGAAAGTTTGAGGAGGTGGACAAGTTGGTGCGGTCGCGCGGGGATGGCGATCAGGTCATCGACGGCGACGGATTCGTCACGGGCTACGGCCACATCCACGGCCGGCCGATGTTCGTCTTCGCGCAGGACTTCACCGTCTACGGCGGATCGCTTTCGGAAGCCAACGCCCGCAAGATCTGTAAGGTAATGGACCTGGCGCTGAAGAACGGGGCGCCGGTGATCGGCCTGAACGATTCCGGCGGCGCACGGATTCAGGAAGGCGTACTCTCGCTGGGCGGATATGCGGACATCTTCCTGCGCAACACCCTGGCGAGCGGGGTTGTACCCCAGATTTCGGCGATTCTGGGACCCTGTGCCGGCGGCGCCGTCTACTCACCGGCCCTGACCGACTTCGTCTTCATGGCGGAGAGGACAAGCTACATGTTCGTCACCGGCCCCGACGTCATCAAGACGGTAACGCACGAGGATGTCGGCAAAGAGGAATTGGGTGGCGCCTCGACGCACAACGCGGTAAGCGGCGTGGCTCACTTCATGGCTTCGGGGGATGCGGCTTGCCTTCAGATGATCCGGCGCCTCATGAGTTTTCTGCCATCGAACAATCGGGACGACGCGCCACGTGGTCCCCGGACCGACCCCGCCGACCGCCGCGATGCCGCCCTGGACACGCTGGTCCCCTCCGATTCGAGCATTCCCTACGACATCAAGGATGTCATCCGCCGCGTGGCCGATCACGGCGATTTTCTTGAAGTGCACGAACACTTCGCCCCGAACATCGTCGTTGGATTCGCGCGGCTGGATGGGCGCACAGTTGGCATTGTGGCGAATCAGCCGGCCAGCCTGGCGGGCTGCCTGGATATCAATTCTTCCGTCAAGGGAGCCCGATTCGTCCGTTTCTGCGATGCGTTCAACATCCCGATTGTCACGTTCGAGGACGTGCCGGGTTTTCTTCCCGGAACCGGGCAGGAGTGGGGCGGCATCATCCGCCACGGCGCCAAATTGCTTTACGCCTATGCCGAGGCGACCGTGCCCAAAGTCACTGTGATCACACGCAAAGCTTACGGCGGCGCTTACTGCGTGATGGGTTCGAAGCACCTGCGCACCGATGTGAATCTGGCCTGGCCCACGGCTGAGATCGCCGTGATGGGCCCCGAGGGCGCCGTCAACATTGTCTATCGCCGGGAATTGTCCACCGCGGCGGACCCGGAAGCGCTGCGAAGGGAGAAAGCGGCCGAATACCGGGACCGGCTGGCCAACCCGTTCATCGCCGCTGAATGCGGCTACATCGATGACGTGATCGAACCAGGTGAGACGCGGCCCCGGCTGATTCGGGCCCTGCGGATGCTCGAGAACAAGGTGGACACGATGCCGCGCAAGAAGCACGGCAACATACCGCTGTAGCTCATCGTTTCCTGCTGTCTATCATCCGCTGCTGAACCAGGTTGAAGAGATCCTGGGTTGAGTCCACCGGGTCTTTGAAGAGGAAGAAGGAACACTTGCGGCCCGACCGGACCAGGTGAAGGGAATCAAGCCTGGAATGCTTGCGGATGAAGACGTTGGTTACCTCATGGAAGGGGACTTCGAATACGCGGTCGCGAAACCAGCGGCGGCCGTGGAACAGAATGGAATCCGCGCTCACGCCCAGGTGACCTAACGCTTCGCCCAGCCCGGTTCCCCATCCACCCGCGGCGGGCACCACCACCTCGGCTCCGGGAAACCGTGCCAGCGTCTCCGCTGGTACCAGTTCCGCCAGGCGCCAGCGGGCTCCGGACCACTCCGATCGCGTGTTGTACTTAGCGGCTACACCATAGAGCCGCATCCAACGCCACACCGGTGCGCCAATGAGAATTGCGAGCGCGGCGGCCAGAAGCGGTGTCCAGGCGAGCCACCAGAGGTTGTCGTGAACAAACGCCACGCCCTCCACGCTGAAAAGTTCTTCCACTACTTCTTACGTTTCGGCACGCGCACGCGTCTCTTGCGCACCACTTCGCCGGCGGTGAAAGCCATTTCCATCAATTGGCGGAACTCTTCCTGGTGCAGCCGCACGGAACCGGCTGCCGGGCTGGCGCTTTCGCGCCGCGTGGCTGGACGCACGGCGCGGCCGGAAGGACGCAACACGGGGTCCAGTTTTTCCTGCACGAAGCGCCAGGCGCCCATGTTTCTGGGCTCTTCCTGCACCCACATCACTTCGCACGCCGCCGGGTAACGGGCCAGCATGTCACCGATGTCGGCGGCCGGGAACGGGTAAATCTGCTCCAGGCGGGCGATGGCAATATGGTGGGCGCCGCGTTCTTCGCGCGCGGCCAGCAGATCGTAGTACACCTTTCCGGAGCACAGCAACAGGCGAGTGATGCCCTCCGCGGGTCCGGCGTCCTGAATGAGTTCGCGGAAGCCGCCGGATGTCAGGTCGCTCGCCGTTGAGACGGCCTTGGCATGGCGCAGCAAGCTCTTGGGCGTGAAGATGATCAGCGGCTTACGAACCCCGCGGCGGTCTTCGCCTCCATGCATCTGCCGCCGCAGCAGATGAAAGTACTGCGCGGGCGTGGTGCAATTGCAAACCTGAATGTTGTTGTCGGCGCACAGTTGGAGAAAGCGCTCAATCCGCCCGCTGGAGTGTTCGGGACCCTGCCCCTCATAACCATGCGGCAGCAGCAGAACCAGGCCGCTCGGCTGGCCCCATTTCGATTCGCAGCAGGTGAGAAACTGATCGATCAGAATCTGGGCTCCGTTGGCGAAATCGCCGAACTGCCCCTCCCACATCACCAGCGTCAACGGGTCGCCCACGCTGTAGCCAAACTCAAAGCCCATCACGGCATATTCGCTGAGCGAACTGTTCACTACCTCAAAACGTGCCTGCTCCGGCGCCAGGTGGCTCATGGGCGTGTGCAGTTGCCCGGTGGCGTAGTCGTACAACTCCAGGTGCCGTTGGCTGAACGTACCGCGGCCGCAATCCTGGCCGCTCAGCCGTACCGCGGTGCCCTCCAGCACCAGGGTTCCGAAGGCCAGCGCTTCGGCCGTGGCCCAGTCCATCGGGGCTCCATTCACTACGTCGGCCCGGCGGTCGATCAGTGGCTTGAGCTTAGGATGCAGGGTGAAGTCCGCGGGAAACGTCGTCATGCCCCGGGCGGCACGCTCCAGCAGGGCGGGCGAAACCGCCGTGTTTGCGACGATCTTCTGAAGCTGGGCTTCCTCCAGCACGGTCATTTCGACCGTTTCAAAGCGCTCCGGCAGGGTTTTTGCCGTGTTGAACCCTTCTTCGAGGCGGGTCTTGACGGCGGCCCGAAGCGCCGTCAGGTTGTCCTTGCTGACCGTTCCTTCACGGGCCAATTTGTCCGAGTACTGCGTGGCCACGGAGGGATGCTGGGCGATCCGGCGGTAGAGTATTGGCTGGGTGAAGCTTGGATCGTCGCCCTCATTGTGGCCATGCTTGCGGTAGCAGATCATGTCGATGACGACATCCTTCTTGAACCGCTGCCGGAAATCGAACGCGATCTGCGCCACACGGAAGGCCGCTTCGGGATCGTCCCCGTTCACATGGAAAATAGGCGCCTGTACCATGCGCGCCACGTCGGTGGAGTAGGGCGTCGAGCGGGCGTCGTCCGGATTTGTCGTGAACCCGATCTGGTTGTTGATGATCAGGTGAATGGTGCCGCCGGTGGTGTATCCGTCCAGTTGCGACAGATTCAGGGTTTCGGCCACCACACCCTGGCCCGCGAACGCCGCGTCGCCGTGCACCAGCAAAGGGATCACGCGGCTGCGCTCGGTGTCGCCCAGGTGATCCTGCTTGGGGCGCACAATGCCCTCCACCACCGGGTCCACGGCCTCCAGATGGCTGGGGTTGGGCGCCACGGTCACCGTTACCGTATTGCCTTCAAACGATACGCGTTGGCCGCTGGCGCCCAGGTGATACTTCACATCGCCCGATCCATGAGCCGACTCGGGGTCGAGATTACCCTCGAACTCCGAGAAAAGCTGGCTCAGCGGTTTTCCTGTCAGATTGGCCAGCACACCCAGCCGCCCGCGGTGGGCCATTCCGATGACAATCTCCTGAACGCCGCCGTTGGCCCCCCGGTCCGCCAGTTCGTCGAGGATGGCCAGCGCGGTCTCACCGCCTTCCAAGGAGAATCGCTTGTGGCCTTTGAAGCGCGTATCCAGAAACTGCTCGAACATCTCGGCGTCCAGCAGTCGCGCAAGGATCCGGCGGCGCTCGCCTTCGCTGGGGCGCTGCTGGTTCTGTTTCAGTTCCAGCCTTTCCTGCAGCCAGCGCTTCTGCTCAGGATGCTGGATGTGCATGTACTCACAGCCCACCTTGCCGCAGTAGGCGGTGCGCAGCATGTCCAGAATTTCACGCGCCGTGGCCCTTTCCATGGCGAAGCTTGAGCCGGTGGAATAGCCGAAGTTACCGACGTTGAAGGAGCGGTCAAGGTCCCAGAGGGAGATGCCGTAATTGGCGGGGTCGAGTTCGGGGTGGTAGCCCTGTTCGGCGCCCAGCGGATCCAGGTCGGCGATCAGGTGGCCGCGCACCCGGTAGGCGTTGATCATCTGGACGATGGCGGCATCCTTTGAAACGTCTGCCGCGCGCTGCGCCTCGGGCTGGGCGGATTTTCCCGGCGCCGTCCAGACAACCGGACGGTGGGGCACACGGAGGCTGGCGAAGATGCGGTCGTAGAACGAGTCCTCCCCCTGCAACAGCGCTTGTACCCGGGCGAGAAAAGTTCCCGATTCGGCGCCCTGAATCACCCGATGGTCATAGGTGCAGGTGATCATCATCACCTTGCCCACGCCCAGCATGGTGCGCGTCTCCTCGGGCATCCCGAGAAACTCAGCGGGGTAGTCCATGGCGCCGGTCGCAATGATGGCGCCCTGGCCGGGCATCAGGCGCGGAACCGAGCCCAATGTGCCCACCGTGCCAGGGTTGGTGAGGGAAATCGTCGTGCCCTGAAAATCGGCCGGCGCCAGCTTGCCCCCGCGCGCCCTGGCGACGAGGTCATCGAATGCCACAAGGTACTGGTCGAATGACATGGCGCCGGCGTTGCGGATGTTCGGCACCATCAGGGAGCGGGCGCCGTCCTTGCCGGCGACGTCGACGGCGATTCCCAGGTTGATCTGGCCGCGGACCAGACGGAACGGCTCGCCCGACTGCTCGGCATAGGCGTTGTTGAGGTTCGGGTTCGTTTCAATGGCTTTGGCCACCGCCCAGCCGATCAGGTGCGTGAATGAGATTTTGCTCTTGTTCTGAAGGCCCCGGTGCTCGTTGAGGATGCGGCGATTCTCTTCCAGAACCTTCACCGGGATGGACCGCTGTGAGGTGGCGGTGGGCACGGTGAGGCTGAGGTTCATGTTTTCGGCGATGCGTGCCGCTGCGCCGCGCAGCGGGACCAGGGAGTCCGTGGCGTCGAGTTGCGGTGGCGGAACGGGCGGCGGCGGAACCGATGGAGGCGCGGCCATGGTGCGGACGCTGGTCTCCAGAGCGGGCGTGGGGTGTCCGTTCCCATCGTGCTGGCGGCCGTTGCCCGCGGGCGGCTGCTCGTCGAAAACCTGCCGCCAGGCGTCGTCCACGGCCCGGCGGTCGTGCTGATAAGCCTGATAGATCTCTTCTTCGAACCAGTTGTTGATGCTTGGGGGTTTGGCTGCCATGAGGGTGTCGCGGCTGCGGGGTTCCACAGACGTCGTCTCTCTCATTTTACCGTTCCAGGGCCCGCCGCGACTGGGAACCTCGATTCCGGTCCGCTATCGTGGAGGAATGGCAGGGGCCGAGGCGTCCGGAACGCACAACGAAGGCTTCTGGGCCGCCGTTCGAGAGTCCATCCACGGATCCCAGCGCGACTTCACCGAGGGAAGCATCACACGCGCCATCGGTGTGCTTGCCGTTCCCATGGTGCTTGAGATGGTGATGGAATCGGCCTTCGCCATCGTCAACGTCTTCTGGGTGTCGCGTCTGGGCGCCGAGGCGGTGACAGCCGTGGGCCTCACGGAAGCCATGATGACCATCGTTTTCACCGTAGCGCTGGGGCTGAGCATGGCCGCCACCGCGGTGGTGGCGCGGCGCACTGGTGAGAAGAATCACGAGGCCGCCCGCGTGGCCGCCGGGCAGACGCTGCTGTTGGGCGCGATGATGTCCGGCGCTATCTCTCTCATTGGTGTGCTGTTCGGCCGCCAACTGCTGGACATGATGGCCAGCAGTCCGGTCATCGAGAGGGTGGGGGGAGGGTTTACCACCATCCTGCTGGGCGCCAATTTTTCCGTATTCTTCATCTTCGTCATTAACGCCGTGTTCCGCGGCGTGGGCGATGCGGCGGTGGCCATGCGGGTGCTCTGGCTGGCGAACGCGATTAACCTGGTGCTGGATCCGTGCCTGATCTTCGGACTTGGCCCGTTTCCTGAACTGGGCGTGACGGGCTCCGCCATCTCGACGTCGGTGGGCCGTGGAATCGGCGTGGCCTATCAACTCTGGCTTCTTTTCCGGGGCGACGGCCGCATCCGTCTGAATCTTTCCCATCTGCGGCCGCGCCGCGAGGTTCTGGCGGAACTCTGGGCCGTGGCCCTGCCGGGAATGTTCCAGTATCTGGTGGCCACGGCAAGTTGGGTGGGCCTGGTCAAACTGGTGGCGACCTTCGGAGCTCAGGTGATGGCGGGCTATACAGTGGCCATTCGTATCATCATGATGTTTCTGCTGCCCTCCTGGGGGCTGTCCAACGCGGCGGCAACGCTGGTGGGCCAGAATCTGGGAGCGGCGAAGCCGGAACGCGCCGAACGGTCCGTGTATCTGGCGGCGTTGTACAACGTGCTGTTCATGGGCGTTGTGACGGCCGTCTGCGTGGCTGCAGCCGAGCCGATTTTGCGCTTCTTCGCCACCGACGCATCGGCCGCCGGCGGGTTGATGGTTGAATGGGGCGTGCGCAGCCTTCGCATGCTCAGCTATGGCAACGTGTTCTATGCGTTGTCGATGGTGATGGTCCAGTCGTTCAACGGCGCTGGCGACACCTGGACACCGACGCGAATCAACATCCTGTGCCACTGGATCATCCAGTTGCCGGTGGCGTGGGCTCTGGCGCACACGCTGGGGTTGGGCGCCACGGGCATCCTTTACGCGGTGGTGGGCGCCGAATCGCTTCTGGCGGTGATTGCCACCGTGATGTTCCGGCAAGGAAAATGGAAAGAGGTCAAGGTATGACAACCGGTCCCAGGGTGGCCATGACACATGGAGCCTCAACCGTGATCCAGCCCTATCTGGATGCGCTGCGGGCTGTTGGACTTGAACCGGTCTGCAATCCCGCCTCTCTCGATGGCTTGGCCGGGCTGTTTCTGTGCGGCGGCACGGACGTCAATCCGGCTCTGTACGGCGCCGAAGCCCATCCGGAAACCCAGCCGCCGGACATCGAGCGTGACGATCTGGAACTCCGGCTGCTGCGCGAGGCCCTGGACAAGGATCTGCCGACATTGTGCGTTTGCCGCGGTCTGCAACTGTTCAACGTGGCGCACGGTGGAACGCTGGTCCAGCACTTGGAAGAGACGCCCCGGCATCGGGTCAAAGGCGAGGATGAGGCGCACAGCGTGGAGGCTGTTACCGGCACGACCGTGGGGCGGTTGTTGGGTGCCGGTCCCAAACCGGTCAACTCGCGCCATCACCAGGCAGTCGACCGGCTTGGCCGGGAACTGATGGTGTCGGCCCGCGCGGCGGACGGAACGGTCGAGGCGCTTGAGCGCCCGGACCGGACCTTCGCCGTGGCGGTGCAGTGGCACCCCGAGGATCGCCTGCAGTACCAGCAGCACGACCTGCGGCTGTTCCGTGAGTTTGCCGAAAAATGCATCGGCCGGGCGGGGTCCGGTTCGGCAGGCGCAGGGTGCGATTGACTTCGGAACGATACTCGGTTATAGTTCTGATGTACTGATTATTCAGTGGGTTGACGGTGTTTACACGTTTGAAACTACTGCCGGATTTCCGGGCTGGCCAAGCTCGCGGGCCAAGCTCTTATGCCGGCGGCGTTCCCGGTCTTGGCTGTTTCCACATGGCCTGTCCCGAACCTGTGCAATCCACCTGGTTGTCAGTAGCTCGGAGAATTGACCATGTCCGCACGGCCTGGTGAACCAAGACCCGGGATTCCCGATTCCGGTGCTGCTTCCCCTGAAACCGGTGAGCCTGATTTCGATCAGGCCGCCGCTGATCTTGAGTATGAACACCTTCTGGAGGACTTCGGGCATTTAGCTCCACCGGCCGAAGGTGAGGTCATCGAAGGCCGCGTGCTCGGGCGGACCGATAACGAACTGATTGTCGATGTCGGCCTGAAGTCCGAAGGACTGGTCCCACTGAGTGAAGTTCAGCAGGCGGACGGCAGCATTCCCTTCCGGCGTGGCGACACCATCGAAGTGATGGTGGACCGGCACCGCCCGGCGGTGGAGGGTTTTGTCCATCTTTCCCACGAGCGGGCCGCGAGGCTCCGGGCGTGGTCCAATCTGGAGGATGCCTTCAACCAGAACCTCCTTATCTCGGGGCGAGTGACCAGCCGTACCAAGGGCGGCCTCAACGTGGATGTTGGCGTGCTTGCGTTCATGCCCGCCTCCCATATCGACGTCCGTCCGGTGCACAACCTGGACTCGCTGGTGGGCCAGGATATCCCGGTTCGGATCGTGAAGATCAACCGCCGCCGGGGCAATGTCGTGGTGTCACGCAAGGCGGCGGTGGAAGAGGAGATTCTCAGCCGCAAGTCGCAGGTGCTGGAATCGCTTTCCGAAGGGGCCATCGTCACAGGGGTGGTCAAGAATCTCACCGACTACGGTGCGTTCGTCGACCTGGGCGGCATTGACGGCCTGCTTCACGTGAGCGACATCTCCTACGGCCGCGTTGGGCATCCCTCGGAAGTGGTGAGCGTTGGCGACGAGGTCACCGCCAAGGTCCTGAAGTTCGACCGCAATCGGGAGCGTATCTCGCTCGGCATCCGTCAGATGACGCCCGATCCCTGGGAGTCCGTCGAGCAGCGTTACCCCTCCGGCGCGCACGTCATCGGCCGTGTGGTCAGCGTGACCGACTACGGCGCTTTCGTGGAACTGGAGGCCGGCGTGGAGGGTTTGATCCACATCTCCGAAATGACCTGGAGCCGCCGCATGAAGCACCCCGCCAAGGTGGTCAAGGTGGGCGATTCGGTGGAGACGGTTGTGCTGGATGTGAAACGTTCCGATAAGCGAATTTCGCTTGGGATCAAGCAACTGGAAGACGACCCTTGGACCACCGCGGCGGACCGTTACTCCATTGGCTCCGTTGTCGAGGGCCGCGTTCGCAAGCTCACCGATTTCGGCGCCTTCATCGAGATCGAGGAAGGCATCGACGGCCTGGTCCACGTGGGCGATATGTCCTGGACCAAGAAGGTAAAGCATCCCTCCGAGTTCGTAAAGAAGGGCCAGACCATCCAGGCTGTGGTGCTTCAACTGGACGCTCCCCATCGCCGCCTTTTGCTTGGCATCAAGCAGTTGCAGCCGGATGCATGGGAGACGTTTTTCCGTTCCCATCAGATTGGTGGTATCGTTCAGGGACGGGTGGTACGGGCGGCGGCCTTCGGCTTCTTTGTGGAGGTCGCGGCGGGTGTCGAGGCCCTGTGCCATTCCACGGAGATTCCGAACATGCCGGGCAAGCGCAAGGATGAGCCGCTCCTGATTACCGGCAACGAGTACGAGTTTAAGATAATAAAGATGAGCGAAGCGGAAAAACGTATCGGCCTGAGCATACGGTCCCTTACGGACGACGAAGAGAAATCGCGTCTTGAGGACTACCAGCGCCATGCCGCCGCCGCAACCTCCACCATTGAGGAAGCGTTCTATTCGAAAGGGAAAACGGGCGGACGATGACTGGCCAGACCCATAACGTGAAGCGGGAGAGCATGACCAAAGCGGATTTGATCGAGGAAGTCGCCAAGGTCATCGACATGACCCGGAAGGATGCCGAGGTGATCGTCGAGTCCATCTTCGAAGGCATCGTCCGCTCTCTCCGCGACGGCGACAAGATCGAGATTCGCGGCTTTGGCAGCTTCCGTACACGGCAGCGCCAGTCGCGGATTGGCCGCAATCCCAAGACCGGCGCCCGCGTCGATGTGCCCCCCAAGCGCATTCCGTACTTCAAGCCCAGCAAGGACCTGAAGGACCTGGTCAACGCGGCCGGCGGCGATCAGCTGTAGCCGTCCTCTCCTATGGACCGTCTCTGGAGCCCGTGGCGCTACAACTACGTCACTGCTCCCGGTCCGAAACCGGTGTGCGTTTTCTGCGAGAAGCTGGCTTGTGGAGATGATACGGCGTCTTTGATTGTGCATCGGGCGCGGGAGAACTTTGTGCTGCTGAACCTGTATCCCTACAACAGCGGCCATCTCATGATCGCGCCATTTCGCCACGTGGCGACGCTTGAAGACTCAGACCCGGGCCATCTCACTGAGCTCATGCTGCTGGCCCGCCGTGCCGAAACCATTCTCCGCGCCGTCTACCGCTGCCCCGGCCTGAATCTGGGCTTCAATCTTGGCGCATGCGCCGGTGCGGGCGTAGCCGGGCATCTTCACCTTCATATCGTGCCCCGATGGGAGGGTGATACCAACTTCCTCGGTGCCGTGGGCGAGACCCGCGTGCTGCCCGAGGATCTGGCGGCAACGTACAAAAAACTCGTCCAGCAGGATTGGAACCTCCTCTGATATGCAAGCCTGGCAAGTGCACAACTGGTGCGAACCCGAACAGATGACCCTGGCCTCGATGGCGGCCCCGGATCCGGGTCCCGGAGAGGTGCGGATCAGGGTGCATGCCGCCGCCGTCAACTTCTTCGACCTTCTCCAGGTGCAGGGCAAGTATCAGGTGAAGCCCCCGGTTCCGTTTACACCGGGGGCTGAGGTGGCGGGCGTGGTGGAAGCGGCCGGCCCCGGTGCGGCCTATGCGCCGGGCGCCGAAGTGGTGGCACTTCCCCTGGGGGGTGGCTTCGCCACCCATGTCACCACGGGCCGGTTTGTGCTGCCGGTGCCACCGGGTCTTGACTTTGCCCAGGCCGCCGCACTGCCCATTGTCTACGGCACCTCGCTTTTCGCCCTCGAACACCGGGGACGGCTGCAACCCGGTGAGTGCCTCCTGGTGCATGCCGGTGCGAGCGGTGTAGGCATGGCCGCCATCCAGATTGGCAAGGCGATGGGAGCCCGCGTGATTGCCACAGCGGGGAGCGCGGCCAAACTCGAGTTCGCCATGAAACAGGGCGCCGATGAGGCCATCGACTACAGCGATCCGGCCTGGGTGGACCGCGTGAAGGAACTCACCGGCGGCCGCGGCGCTGATATGGTCTATGACCCCGTGGGGGGTGACGTCTTCGATCTATCCACCAAGTGCGTAGCGCCGGAGGCGCGAATCCTGGTCATCGGTTTCGCGTCCGGCCGCATCCCGGCCGTCGCGGCGAACCGTCTGCTGCTCAAGAACATCTCGGTGGTTGGAGCGATCTGGGGCAACTGGGTGGCCGCCCATCCCGGGTACGTCGCCGAATGCCACGAACGCTTCACCCGCTGGGTTGCCCTGGGGCGGATCCACCCCGCAGTGAACCACCGCTACCGGCTGGAGGACGTTCCGGTTGCACTGCGGGATGCGGCCAACCGCAAGATCTCCGGCAAGGCCGTGATTGTGATGGATTGAGGCCATGCTGCGCTGTCTGAACCCAGCTTGGCGCCGCGCCGGAGCGGCCTTTGCGATCCTTGGTAACCCGCGCAAGATGGACTCGCTCCGGCTTTCCCTAGGCGCCGGAGCGGCCTTTGCGCTCGTGGCCGTCACGGCGTTGGCTCAACCTGCCTCTGGCCCCGCGCGCGGATCCCTGCTGGCCGCCGGCGGTGGTGCCTTGGGGCCAGCCATCGTAAAGCGCTTCATCGATCTGGCCGGCGGACCCGGCGCACTGATCGTTGTCATTCCCACGGCGGGGGAACTCGACACATCTTTGCGGGCTCGCCTCGAACCGGGACTCCTGGTCAAGGCAGGTGCCCGCCGCATCCGAGTGCTCCACACGCGAGACCGCATGGTGGCAGACACCGAAGCTTTTGCAGCCCCGCTCCGGGAGGCCCGTGGGGTCTGGTTTGAGGGCGGACGCCAGTGGCGCCTGGTGGATTCCTACGCCGGCACCCGCACGCAGCGCGAAATCCAGAACGTGCTGGCCCGCGGCGGTGTGGTGGGCGGCACCTCGGCCGGCGCCTCCATCCTGGCGTCGTACATGGTGCGTGGAGCACGGGACGGCAACCACATTCTGATGGCGCCGGGTTATGAGGAGGGTTTCGGATTTCTCCGGAACGCCGCGATTGACCAGCACCTGTTTCGCCGGGGACGCGAGCGGGACATGATCCAGGTGGTCGCCGCCTACCCCGATCTTCTGGGCATCGGGATCGACGAAAGCACGGCCATCGTTGTCTCGGGGAATACGTTCGAAGTGATCGGGGCAGGGAAGGTGGCCATTTACAGCTCTGGCCAGCCGGCCAGCCCCGGGTACCAACTGCTTGACCCCGGCGTCCGCTTCGATCTCACCCAGCGGAAGCGCATCCCCTGATGGCCGGCGCAGCGATCTTCCTCAGCGCCCTGCTGCTGTTTCTCATCCAGCCGGTCATGGCCCGCCAGTTGCTGCCGCTGTTTGGGGGCTCCGCCGGGGTGTGGGCCACGTCGATGCTTTTTTTCCAGGCGCTGCTTCTGGCGGGTTATGCTTACGCCCACGGCGCCGTGCGCCACATCAACCCGCAACTGTTCCGGCTCACCCATACGGCGCTGGCTCTGCTGAGCGGCATCCTGCTGGCCGTCCCGCTGCCGGTGAACATCCATGGCTTGCCGCCGGCCGCCGATATCCTGCTGCGGCTTTCGATTTCAATCGGGTTGCCGTACTTCCTGCTGGCCTCGACAACTCCGCTGATACAGGCGTGGCTGGCCGTGCACCCTCAACCGTACCGGCTGTACGCCGTCTCCAATTTTACATCGCTGGCGGCGCTCCTCTCTTATCCGTTCCTCATCGAACCGCGGCTGGGCCTGGGGCTGCAACGGTTGGTCTGGACGGTGGCCTATGCCGCGGTGATGTTGCTGATCCTGAGCCGCCTTTGGAGTGTCCGTGCCGAACCCCGTTCCGGCCCCCCCCGCCCCCCCCACCCCCGCCAACTGGCTGTCTGGGCCGCGCTTGCGGCATTGCCATCCATCCTTTGGATCGCCGTCGCCAATCAACTCAGCCAAAGTGTGGCGGCCATCCCCTTGCTGTGGATTTTTCCCCTTGGCCTCTACCTGCTTGCCTTCACGCTGGTGTTCCAAAGCGACCGCTGGTATCACCCCGGCATCCTCCGCTGGCTCATCCCGCTGGCCGTTCTCGCGGTGCTGGCCGGCATCCGTCTTCACACCTGGAGCCGCAGCGCCTGGGCCGGCCTCTCCGTCTTTGGCTTCGGACTCTTCGTGCTCTGTCTCTTTTGCCTGGGTGAATTGGCCCGCCGCCGGCCGCCGCAAGCGCAGCTCACGGCCTACTACCTGGCGATTGCCGCCGGAGGAGCCCTGGGGGGCGCGGTGGTTTCCCTGGCCGCCCCCATCGTCTTCGATGACCACTACGAACTGCCTGCCGCCATCGTTGTGATCGTTCTGCTGGCCATGGTCCTGCTGTACGGCTACCGCTCGCGGGCACACCTTGTGCGTCTGGCTCTGGTGGCGGGCGGGGCCACCGCGTACGCTCTGATGAGCCAGTCCGGCACCGGCCACAAGACACGGAACTTCTACGGAACCCTGGAAGTTCGGGACGCAGGAAAGGGCGAAGCGGCGCTGCGGGAACTGGTGAACGGCACCATCCTGCACGGTTCGCAGTTCCTCGCGCCACCATACCGCGCCATCGCCACCACCTACTATGGCGTCGATTCGGGGGTGGCCCAGGCCCTCGACAAATTACCTGGCCCACGACGGGCGGGTCTGATCGGTCTGGGTGTCGGTACCCTCGCCCGCTATGCCCGCCAGGGCGATGTCTTCCGCTTCTATGAGATCAATCCGGCGGTCATCGAAGCCGCCACCACCCAGTTCACTTTCGTGAAAGATTCCCTTGGGCGGGTGGAAGTGGTGCCAGGCGATGCCCGGCTTTCGCTCGAACTGGAAGCGCCCCAGCGCTACAATCTGCTGGCGGTGGACGCCTTTGCCGGTGACTCCATCCCGGTCCACCTGCTTACAAGCCAGGCATTTGCGCTCTACTTCAGGCATCTGGAGCCGGAGGGTGTTCTGGCGCTGCACGTCACCAGCAAATACTACGATCTGGTGCCCGTGGTCACCAATCTGGCCGCCGCCGCCGGCCGTCAGGTTCGTTTCGTGCGAAGCCCGTCCAATCCTCGCCATGACACAAAATCCGCTGTCTGGGCGTTGGTTCAAGGCCGTTCGTCCGAGAGGCCATCGGGGCCTGTCTGGACGGACGACTACTCAAACCTGATCTCAATCCTGAAGTAACCCGCCATGTCCAGGGTGGCTTCCAGGCTGGCGCCCCGACTAGCTCCAGATTTCGTTGATCAACGTGCCGCCAACGATCGTCGGCCGCTCGGCCCGGCCGTTGTGCATGTAGGTGAGCCTCAGATGGTCCAGGCCCATCAGGTGGAGGATCGACGCGTGGATATCGTGGACGTGGATGGGCCTTTCCACGGCCCGAAGGCCGATCTCATCCGTCGTGCCCACGTAGTGGCCGCGCCGGGCTCCGCCGCCGGCCATCCACATCGTAAATCCCCAGGGGTTGTGATCGCGGCCATCGCCCTTTTCGTTGAACGGCGTACGGCCGAACTCACCGCCCCACACCACCAGCGTCTCATCCAGCAGTCCGCGCGATTTCAAATCCGCCAGCAGCCCCGCAATCGGCTTGTCCGAAACGCGGCACCACTTGTCGTGATTCCCGGCGATGTTGTTATGAGCGTCCCACCCCGAACCCGAACCGCAGTAAAGCTCGATGAACCGCACCCCGCGCTCCACCAGACGCCGCGCCAGCAGACAATTCCGCCCGAACGACTCAGTCTCCGGTTCATCCATGCCGTACAGCCGCCTGGTGGCCTCGGTCTCCCGGGTCAGGTCCACCGCTTCCGGAGCGCTGGCCTGCATCTGGTACGCCAACTCAAAGCTGCGAATGCGCGCTTCCAGTTCCGTGTCCTCTTGCTTGTCCTCGGCAAAGTGCGCGTTCACCCGCTTCAGATAATCCAGCTTGCTCAACTGCTGCCGCGCCGTCGATCCGGCCACCGGTCTGGTGTTCAGGATGGGTGTCTCGCCGGTGCGGAACAGCGTGCCCTGATAGGAAGCCGGAATGAATCCGGAACTCCAGTTCTTGGGGCCGCCCAGCGGCTCCTTGTCGTCGGTGAGAATGACAAACGTGGGCAGGTTCTGATTCGCGCTGCCCAAGCCATAGGTCACCCACGCGCCCAGCGCCGGCCGCCCGGCGAGGATGTCGCCCGTGTTCATCTGGCAGACACTGCCCACATGGTTCAGACCATTCGCCCAGCAGGATCGTATGACGGTCAGGTCATCGACGTGCTGTGCGATGTGTGGATACCAGTCCGAACACCAGAGCCCGCTCTGTCCGTGCTGCCTGAACGTTCGCCGGCTGGCCATCAGAGTATTGCCCGCGGTGCCCATCGCCGTGATCGGGCGGCCGAACGACTCGGGCATCGGCTTGCCGTCCATGGCCGTGAGCTGCGGCTTGAGATCGAACAGGTCGATGTGGCTTGGACCGCCCTCCATGAAGAGGAAGATCACACTCTTGGCCTTTGCCGGATGGTGCCCCTGCCTTGGCGCCAGCGGGTCCCGCGTTGCCGCCTGAGCGGTATCCCGGGCCACCATGCTGGACAAAGCGAGTCCCGCCAGGCCGCTGCCGGCGTACTGGAAAAACTCGCGCCGCGATCTCACCTGCCAGTGATGCCTGAGCTTGTCCAACATAAGAGGTGCGTGTCCTTCGAAAAGCCAGTCGAGCGAAAACTAGTTGAGCGTGAGAAATTCGTTCGAATTGAAGAGGGTATGGCAGAGGTCCACCATCGCCGCGGCTTGCGCCTTACTCAACCCTGCGGGAATCACCGCCGGCAGCGGCACTTTGCTGGCACCCGCGTCGCCGGCATCCGCCGCCAGCCGCGCCTCCATGATGGGCGTATGGCGTTCCAGGAACTGCCGCGCGCTGGTTCGCTCGGATTCGGTCGCCGGACGCGAGAACGCCAACCGGTATGCGCGATCCACCTGGGCGTCGGTAGTCAGCCCGGGGTCGTTCAGAACGCGCTGCGCGAACGCGCGCGACCAATCCATCACCAATTCGCTGTTCATCAGTTCCAGCGCCTGGGTTGGCGTCACCGTTGTGTTGCGCCGGGAACAGCTTTCGTGGCTGTCCGGCATGTCGAAAGCCTCGAACATCGGATATCGGGTGTTGCGCCGCACGAAGATGTAAATACTCCGCCGCGCGGCCTCCTGCTGGTCATCGGTGCTCTTCCAGCCGCCGCGTGTGACAACGCCAGCCGGAAGCGGCGGGAATGTTCCCGGTCCATACATCTTCGTGTTCAGCATGCCCGCCACCTGCAGCATCGAATCACGCAGGGACTCACCTTCAATCCGCCGCCGGTTATAGTGCCACAGAAGCTTGTTTGACGGGTCGATCCTGGCCGCCTCGGCCCGGTGCTGTGAAGACTGCTGATACGGGGCCGACAGCATGATTTCGCGGTGCAGCTTCTTGACGCTCCAGCCATTCTCCACCAGACGCGACGCCAGATAGTCCAGCAACTCCGGATGCGTGGGGCGTTCCCCCATCAGGCCAAAATCGCTGGGTGTTCCGGCAATGCCGCGGCCGAAGTGGTAATGCCAGACGCGATTCGCCATCACGCGCGCCACCAACGGATTCGACGGGTCCGTGAGCCAACGGGCCAGCGCCGTTCGGCGGCCCGTCTTGCCGGCCGCGGGCGGCGGAACAATTGAGGCATTCGATGGGTCGAGAATGGACAAGAAACCCGGCTGCACCTCTTCCAGGGGAGCATCCCAGGCGCCGGCGCGCAGCACATGGGTCCGCGTTGCCGGCGTGCCGGTTTCGATCATTGTCTGCGCTATGGGCAACTCCCCGGGCTTCAATGAATCGAATGCCGCCAACTGCCTTTTCAACTCGGCATAACGCTTGGCGTCCGCGCCCTTCAGCTTCTTGGACGCGTCCGCTTCGGTGAACTTGAGCAGGATGCGCGACTGATAGTACATCTGCCACTGGAACGGCGTCCGCTTCCCGGGTTCCGCCGTGATCGAATCCTGCACTTCCGGCGGGTACTTGTCGAACTCATCCTGGTAGAGCGTCTTGAGCGGCCCGGCAGTAATCTTGGACATTTCCGCCCGGATCGCCGCGGTTCTGGATTCCCAATCGGCAAGCCGGGCCGCATGGGTGGCGCGCTCCGATTCCGGCGACAGGTGCACGGTGTCTTCGCTGTGCGTGCTGGCGAAGAACGATTGAAGCCGGTAGTAGTCCTTGTGCAGAATCGGGTCAAACTTGTGATCGTGGCAACGCGCGCAGCCATAGGTCAATCCCATGAAAACCGACCCCACGGTGTCGGTGACATCGTTCAGCAACTCCTGGCGGCGCTGCATCAGATTTCGAGCGTTGTACTCGTCGGGGAAGTGCCGGTTGAAGCCCGTGGCCACCAGAGCGTCAACGTTCCCAGGGAACATTTCGTCGCCTGCGATCTGCTCCTGGATGAACCGGTTGTACGGTTTGTCGTCGTTGAAGGCCCGGATCACGTAGTCCCGATACCGCCACACGTTGGGGCGCGTCTCATCGGACTTGAATCCCTCGCTATCCGCGTACCGCGCAAGATCGAGCCAATGCCTCGCCCAGCGCTCGCCGTAATGCTTCGACTCCAGCAGCCGGTCCACCACGCGGGCGAACGCCTCAGGGCTCTGGTCGTTCAGGAACGCCTGCGTCTCTTCCGGTGTGGGCATCAGCCCGGTCAGGTCCACCGTGGCCCGCCGCAGCAGCGTTACGCGATCGGCGGGAGCCCCCGGGGCGATCCCCTTCGCCTCCAGTTTGGACGCGATGAACGCACCCACGGGCGTCCTTCCCCACTCGGAGTGTTTCACAGCCGGAACAGCCGGGCGCGAAACCGGCTGCAGGCTCCACCACTTCTTTTGAGCGGCGGAGAAATCGCGGCGGCTGGTCTCATTCGCAAGACCGGCCGTCAACGTGAGTAATGCCGCCAGAGCGGCGGAGGCGGGCGCCAAAATCCGGTAACGGTGCACGTCTACTCCCTAGAAAGCTTCGACCACGATGCTATCACGCCCGCGTGCGGGGCACAACCCTCGGCCTTACCTAACCATGTCTAAGACATGGCGTGCCTTAGCGCTCCAATCCCTTCCCGCCACGGGTCCGGAACAGTGCGATACTGAATCCCATATGAAGTGCATTCCAGCGTGCCTCGCCTTGGCCGCCGTGATCGCCCTCGCTCAACCCAGGCCCACGGAGAAATCGAACCTGCCGCCTCTGACTTTTGAGGAGTACGAGCCCAGGACGGGCGTCGTCCTGCCGCAGCATCCGGTCACCCGCGCCAAGTTCCCCTTCATCGACGTTCACAACCATCAGAACGGCGCCATGGCCCCGGAGCAGTTGGACAAGCTGGTCAAGGATATGGACTCCATCAACCTTCAGGTGATGGTTAACCTGAGCGGCGGCTACGGCGACCGGCTTCAGGCCACCATCCGGAACATGAAGGGCGGCCAGTACCGGAACCGCTTTGTGGTCTTCGCCAATATGAACTTCGCCGGGCTCGACGATCCCGACTACCCCACGCGCGTGGCCAATCAACTCGAAGCCGATATCAAGGCCGGCGCGCAGGGGCTCAAGATCTTCAAGAATTTCGGCATGGACATGAAGGACGGCAAGGGCCAGCGCATCCACGTGGATGATGGGCGCTTCGACAAGGCGTTTGAGATCTGTGCCAAGTACAACGTGCCGGTTCTGATCCACACCGCCGAGCCACGCCAGTTCTTCGACCCCATCGACAAGAACAACGAACGCTGGCTGGAACTGAAACAGTTCCCCGGCCGCGCCCGCCCGCCGGAGCGATACCCCACCTGGCAGACCCTGATGGACGAACAGCACGCCCTTTTCGCACGCCACCCCAGGACGAAGTTTATCAACGCCCACCTGGGCTGGATGGGCGGCGATCTTGGCGCGTTGGGCAAGCTGTTTGACCGGCTGCCCAACGTCTACACCGAACTGGGCGCCGTGATCGCCGAGATTGGCCGGCAGCCTCGCTTTGCCCGGGAATTCTTCACCAAGTACCAGGACCGCATCATGATGGGAAAGGATATCTGGAGCCCGCCGGAGTACCACATCTACTTCCGCATCTTCGAAACCGGCGACGAATACTTCGACTACTACCGCAAGCGTCATGCGTTCTGGAAGATGTACGGCATGGACCTCCCCGATGCCATCCTGAAGAAGATCTATTACAAGAACGCGTTGAAGGTCATTCCCGGCATCGACGCCAGCGCCTTCCCGCGGTGAACCGCTATTTGGCCGTCATGGCGGGCGCCGCGCTGGGCGGATTGGCGCGATACCTGGTGGCCCAGGCGGTTCTTCCTTTGGCCGCGGGACGTTTCCCGTGGGCTACGCTCATTGTCAACATCACGGGCTGCTTCGCCATCGGCCTGTTGATGAGCCTGTACACCTCCGCAGCCGCCGTGCACCCCAATTGGCGTCTTTTTTGCGTTACCGGCGTTCTGGGCGGGTTTACAACGTTTTCGGCTTTCGGCTGGGATACCTATGATGCCATGCGCTCCGGAAGCCGTCTGGTTGGCATCGCGAATGTCGCGGCCAGCGTTTTGGGCGGGTATGGAGCCGTGGTGCTTGGAGCCCGTATCGCATCCCGGGGCGGCTGATTAGCAGGCAACGGCCCGGGCGGCAGCATTGGGTCCAAGCAGCGGGTCCAGGCAACGCCGCCGCCCGGCGTCGTCTTGCCGGTTGTTGCTTAAGGAGGAAAAGTGAACGAAATGCGGTTGAAACGGCGGCCTCCTTCGCTACACTATTGGACAGAGTGCGTGCGATGAACAATCCGGCTACCCTCTCCGGGCTCTCCCACGACGATTGGATCAACCTTCAGGCCGCGGAAAAGTACATCTTCGGCGGCCTGAACGAAGACCAGCGCGACGCCTACGAGGAGCATTTCTTCTCCTGTTACGAATGTGCCGAGGAAGTGCGGTGGATGGCCATCTTTGAGGCCAAGGAAAAGAAAATCTTCGACGCCCCCGCCCCGGGCGTCTGAGCATTTTCTCATTCAACTGATCCGCCTGCGATAAAATGACTGCATAGTGACTCGACGCCACGCCTGCGCGTTCCTGTTGGCAGCCGCTCCACTGCCCACGCTCGCGGCGGGACTCACCACCCTGCGCGGCAAGCTGGTTCAGAAGAAGGGGGAGGCTCCCTATCTGGACGTCGGCGGCAAACCAGTGGCGCTCGAAGGCGACGAGCCCACCAGCGGCGTCCTGAACGATGAACGCCTGGCCGGTGCGGACTTTGAAGTCGTCGGCCAGACCGTCGAGCCCG
Source organism: Acidobacteriota bacterium (assembly GCA_016870915.1). Taxonomy (GTDB): domain Bacteria; phylum Acidobacteriota; class Terriglobia; order Bryobacterales; family Bryobacteraceae; genus VFZY01. The sequence continues at coordinate 50,459 of VFZY01000011.1, forward strand.
GCCGCATCAAAATCGAGCCCATTCATACCCGCAGCCTGTTCCTCTACCAGCAGGGCAAACGCCTCATGGTCACCTACTGGTGCGATATCTGCTACATCCGCACCTACACACCCGGTGTCTGCTGGTGCTGCCAGGATTGGACGCGCCTTGATCCCAAGGATCCCGACACGCCCGACCCCAAGCCCTGATTCTGAGACAATTGCGGCATGCGATCCGCCCCGCTCCTGCTTTCATTCCTGGTCTCTTCCATGGCTTCCGCACAATACTTCTCAGAACTCGCCCGTGAAGACGGCTTCGAGATCGTCCGGCTGGTCAACGCCGGGTCGCGCACCGAAGTGCGCATTGTTCCATCCCTTGGCGCCAATGCTTACAGCATGAAGGTGAACGGCCAGGAGATCTTCTGGTCTCCCTTCAAGACCCTCACTGAGTTCAAGGCCAAACCCACGCTCAACGGCAACCCGTTCCTCGCGCCCTGGGCCAATCGTATTGACGGCGACGGCTACACCGTCAACGGCAAGCGCTATCAACTGAACGGCGCGCTTGGGAACTTCCGGCGCGACGGGAACGGCAACCCCATCCACGGGCTGGTTGTCTACGCCAGCGAGTGGACCGTCGCTTCCCGCCTAGCCCGCTTTTCTCACGGCATCTGATCGCAGCCCAAACTGACGCCGCGGACAAGCTCGAAATGACTCGTGCGGATCCTCCGCGGGTGTCTCGGTCAGAAATTTGCGGCAAAATGGCTGCCGCATACCGTCGCTCGGAGCACCCGAAGGGTGAAAATGGGCCGTCCATACGCGCTTCTCCGGTCCGCTGCAAAAATGCGGAATGAATAAGTCCGGTGTTTGCTTCACGCAGTTTTTTCAGCAGCGCAGGTTCGCGTGAACTTG
>VFZY01000012.1 GCA_016870915.1 Acidobacteriota bacterium
GCTGAAAGGGCTGGTTTTGTTTGTCACCCATTGGGTGCTGTCCTCCGCAGGGGTCTTCGCTGCCTTCAAACCCCTATCGATATTGATGCGGACGAGCATCCAGGAGATTCGCACGCGCGGCTCAAAACGGAAATGTGGGATTCCCCTCGATCGCCCAGCCGGAGTTTCAGAAGCTGGCGACGGACAGGTTTCTCACTGAAACGATCGCCAAGGGCAGGCCGGGCCGCCGGATGCCGGGGTGGAACAAGGAGGGTGGCCTAGGGAAGGAAGAGATCGCGGCCGTGGTGACTCATCTGCGGGCGATGGCGGGCGTGCCGGCCCGGGTGGAGGAAGATCGCTGGAAGGCCGCGGCAGAACCGATGACGGGCGAGCCGCTCTATGCCGCATCGTGCGCGGGTTGTCACGGCGGCAAGGGGCAGGGTGGCAAGGGTCCCGCGCTCGCCAACCGCGTCCTGCTTGAGGCGGCATCCGACGGTTTTCTGCGCGACACGATTGCAAAGGGGCGGCCAGGCAGCGTGATGCCGGCCTTCAGTGAGCCCTCGACCGTCCACCGGACACTCACGCCGTCCGACATTGAATCCATCGTGGCCTATCTGAGGTCCTGGCAAGGGGAGATGAAGCAATGAACAAAGACACCAACTCGCGCCGCGCGTTTCTGGCCGCGGCCTCGGCCGCCGGATTCGCGGGTCTCGTGTCTTCGGCACGCGACGCCTGGGGGCTGGAAGCGGTGACCAATCCGCTGGCGCAGTATCCCGACCGGGGTTGGGAGAAGGCCTACCGCGATCTGTGGCAATACGATTCGACCTACACGTTCACGTGCGCGCCGAACGACACGCACAACTGCATTCTGAACGCGTATGTGCGTCAGGGCGTGATCACGCGGATCGGTCCCACGATGAAGTACGGCGAAGCCACGGATTTGAACGGCAACCGCACGACCAGCCGGTGGGATCCGCGGGTCTGCCAGAAGGGTCTTGCTCTCACGCGCCGCTTTTACGGCGACCGCCGTGTGAACGGCTGCATGGTACGGGCTGGTTTCAAGCAGTGGGTGGAGGCGGGGCACCCGCGCGGTTCCGACGGCAGGCCGCCAGAGAAGTATTTCCAGCGGGCGCGCGACCAGTGGGTTCGCGTCACGCATGCTGAGGGTGCCGCGCTGGCGGCCAAGACGTTGAAGAACATCGCCGAGACGTACACGGGTGACGAGGGCAAGCGGAGGCTGCGGGAGCAGCACTACGACGAGGCGGTGATCGAGGCCGCGCAGGGCATTGGAACACAGGTGCTGAAGTTCCGCGGCGGCATGCCGCTGCTGGGCATGACCCGAGTGTTTGGAATGTACCGGATGGCGAATTCGATGGCGCTGCTGGACGCCAAGATCCGCAACGTGGGTCCGGAGCAGGCCGTGGGCGCCAAGGGTTTTGACAACTACTCCTGGCACACGGATCTGCCGCCGGGCCACCCGATGGTGACGGGGCAGCAGACCGTCGAGTTCGACCTGTCCGCGGTGGAGCATTGCAAGACGGTGGTGGTCTGGGGCATGAACTGGATCACCACGAAAATGCCCGACGCCCACTGGCTGACCGAAGCGCGGCTGAAGGGGGTGCGCGTGGTGGTGATTGCCTGCGAATACTCGGCGACGGCCACTAAGGGTGACGACGTGGTGGTGGTGCGGCCCGGCGTGACGCCCGCGCTGGCTCTGGGCATGGCGCATGTGGTGCTGCGCGACAAGCTGTATGACGCCGACTATGTGAGGCGGTGGACCGACCTGCCGATGCTGGTGCGCATGGATACGCTCAAGAACCTTCGAGCCGAGGAAGTGTTCGGCGGCCAGCCGGCGGCATTGAAGAACACGCAGGTGGCGGCAGCGGGCGCCAGGATTCCGCCGCCGTTGCAGCACACGAGCCAGATTGTGCCCGAGAAGATGCGCGCCAGTTGGGGGGACGCGGTGTGGTGGGACAGGACCACGAACTCGCCGAAGGCATCCACGCGCGATCAAGTGGGACAAAACTCCAACGTTGCCGACCCGCTGCTGGAGGGTTCGGTGGAAGTGACCCTGGCGGACGGGAAGAAAGTGAAGTGCCGCCCGATTTTCGACCTGGTGCAGGAGTATGCGGCGCACTTCACGCCGAAGGTGACCGAGGAACTGACGTGGGCACCGGCGGCGGCGGTGGAGTCCCTGGCACGCGACATCGCCAAGAACCCGGGCACGACTCTGTTTGCCGCCGGCATGGGACCGAACCAGTTCTTCAACAACGACAACAAGGACCGGGATCTGTTCCTGCTGGCGGCGCTCACCGGCAATGTGGGCAAGATCGGCGGCAACGTCGGCTCCTATGCCGGGAACTACCGCACGGCACTTTTCAACGGCGCGCCGCAGTACATCAACGAAAATCCGTTCGACCTTGAGCTCGATCCGTCGAAGCCCGCGCGGCCCAGGCAGTACTGGCGCGCCGAATCGGCGCACTACTACAACCACGAGGACCATCCGCTGCGCGTGGGCAAGAAGCTTCTGACCGGCAAGACGCATCTTCCGGCGCCCACGAAGTCGATGTGGTTTTCCAACGCCAATTCGATTCTGGGCAACGTGAAGTGGCATTACAACACGGTGGTGAACATGCTGCCCAAGATCGAGATGATCGCGGTGAACGAGTGGTGGTGGTCCACATCGTGCGAGTGGGCCGACATTGTATTCGGCGTCGATTCCTGGGCCGAGATGAAGTACCCGGACATGACGGCTTCCGTGACCAATCCGTTCCTGAGCGTGTTCCCGCGCACGCCGTTGAAGAGGATCTTCAACACGATCGGCGACATCGAGGTACTCGCGCTGGCGGGCGACAAGCTGGCGGAATTGACGGGAGACCAGCGATTCAGGGACTGCTGGAAGTTCGTGCGCGAGGGCCGCGCCGATGTCTATCTGCAGCGCATTCTCGACTTTTCCTCGAACACGAAGGGCTTGAAGTTCAGCGAGCTTGAGGCCCGCGCCAAACAGGGCATCCCCACGATTCTGCAGAGCCGCACATCGCCGAAGGCCGTGGGCTACGAACAGGTGATGGACTCAAAGCCCTGGTACACCAAGACCGGACGCCTGGAATTTTACCGCGGCGAGGACGAATTCATTGCCGCGGGTGAAAACCTTCCGGTGCACCGCGAACCCGTGGACTCGACTTTTCTCGAGCCGAACATCATCATCTCGCCCAGGCATGAAGCGATGCGTCCGGACGGTCCGAAGAAGTACGGTGTGGAGCGTTCGGATCTGTCGTGTGAAACCCGCTGCGGCCGCAACGTGGTTTACACCTGGGAGGAGGCAAAGAAGACCGTCCATCCGCTGAGGAAAGAAGGTTACCGGTTCGTGTTCCACACACCCAAGTACCGGCACGGCGCGCACACGACGCCGATCGACACGGACATGGTGGCGGTGCTATTCGGGCCGTTCGGCGATCCGTACCGGCACGACAAGCGCAGCCCGTTTGTCACCGAGGGCTATGTGGACATACATCCGGACGATGCCAAGGAACTGGACGTGCAGGATGGCGACTACGTGTGGATCGACTCCGACCCCGAGGACCGCCCGTTCCGCGGCTGGCAGAAGAACAAGCGCGATTATGAATTCTCACGTCTGCTCTGCCGCGCCCGCTACTACCCGGGAACGCCGCGCGGCGTGACCCGAATGTGGTTCAACATGTACGGCGCGACGCCGGGTTCGGTGGAGGGCAGCAAGAAGCGGGCCGATGGCCTGGCAAGGAACGAGAGGACGAATTATCAGGCGATGTTCCGCTCGGGGTCCCATCAATCGGCCACGCGCGGATGGCTGAAGCCGACCTGGATGACCGACTCTCTGGTGCGCAAGGAGATGTTCGGCCAGCAGGTGGGCCAAGGTTTTCTACCCGACATACACTGCCCCACGGGCGCGCCCCGCGAGGCGATTGTGAAGATTGTCAAGGCCGAGCCTGGCGGCATCGACCGGAAGGGCACGTGGCGGCCGGTGCAGTTGGGCATCCGGCCCAAGTCCGAATCCGAAGCGATGAAAAAGTATCTGGCGGGTGGATTTTTCGGCGGCGTGAGCAATAAGGAGAAATCGTAATGGCACGCGTCTACAACTGGCAGATTGGCCGCGAGATGTCGTACTGGTATCCCGAGCACCGGCCGCAGAAGCAGTTTGCCGCGGTGTTTGACACGAACAAGTGCATCGCCTGCCAGACCTGCACGCTTGCCTGCAAGACCACCTGGACGTCGGGCCGGGGGCAGGAGTACATGTTGTGGAACAACGTGGAAACGAAGCCCTACGGCTCCTATCCATTGGCCTGGGACTTGAACCTGCTCAAGACGCTTGATGGGGGCAAGTGGAACGGCGGCCGGTACGAGGGGCGGACGATCTTCGAATCAGCCGAAGCCGGCGAGCGTGTCTTGGGGTGGCGGCCGGAGTCGCAGGATTACGCCTATCCCAACGTTGGCGAGGACGACTGCGCCGGGCAGGTGGACGCCGGCGCATACATGAACTCGCCGCACATGGCCTGGTTCTATTATCTGGCGCGGATCTGCAACCACTGCACGCACCCGGCGTGCCTGGCGTCCTGTCCGCGGGGCTCCATCTACAAGCGGCCGGAGGACGGCATTGTCCTGGTGGACCAGAGCCGCTGCCGTGGTTATCAGGAGTGCGTGAAGGCATGTCCTTACAAGAAGGTGTTTTTCAACCCGATGACCGGCACGTCGGAGAAATGCATTGCCTGCTACCCGAAAATCGAGCAGGGCATTCAGCCGCAGTGTTTTGTCAACTGCATCGGCAAGATCCGCATGGCCGGCTTCATCAACAAGCCACAGAACGCCCGGCCGGACAACCCGATCGACTACTTGGTGCACATCAAGAAGGTGGCCCTGCCGCTATACCCGCAGTTCGGGCTGGAACCGAACGTTTACTACATTCCTCCGATTCACGTACCGACTCCGTTTACCCGCCAGATGTTCGGGCCTGGCGTCGACGCCGCGGTAAAGACGTACCGCAACGCAACGAACGACCCGGACCTGGCGGCACTGCTGTGCCTGTTCGGTTCGAGCGAGATGATGATGCCGCAGTTCCGCCGGCAGGGGGATGTGATCAGCGGTATCGACGCGCACGGTAACACGGTGGTGCGCGTACCGGTCAACGAACCGGTGCACGTACGGCCCGCCTATGACCGGCTGTATCAGATTCAGCGGACGAACTGTCCGTAAGGGAGAACCCGCATGCGAACCCGCGTCCTGGTGATGGTTCCGGTGCTGGCGGCCCTCCACGGCTGCCGGCAGGTTGCGCCAACCGCCAATGAAGTGGTGGCTCTGAGGGTGGCGCAGATGCCTTCGGCGCCCGGAGACGGAGTGTGGAACACCACGAGCGAGTACACGGCCAAATTGCTGCCACAAGACCTGGTGGATCCACGCCTGATGCAGTCTTCCACGCAAGAGGTGAGGGTGCGGGCGCTGACCAACGGCTCCGAGCTGGCGCTCCGGCTGAGCTGGCTCGATCCGCAGGTGAACGACTTGCCCGGTCCTGGCCGTTTCGTGGATGGCTGCGCGATTCAGATTCCGCGCACGATTGAGGCGAACCCGCCTGATCCGCAGATGGGCCAGGCCGGCCGGCCGGCGGGAATTGCGTTCTGGCGGGCGGACTGGCAGGCGGCGATGAACGGCCGCAAGGATGACATTCGTTCAATCTACCCGAATGCGGCGGTGGATCACTACCCGTTCCAGGCCCAGTCACTGGAGCCCGGTTCGACTGTGCAACAGGAGATGGCGATGCGCTACGCGCCGGCGGCGGCGGTGGGGAATCGCCGGGTGGGCCCGCGCCGGTCCCCGGTGGAGGACATGATTGCGGAAGAGCCGGGAACGTTGTCGCCCGATCCGGCGGGTTCATCACGTGGAAAGGGGGAACGCACGGCGGATGGGTGGTCTGTGATGATCGTTCGCAGGGCTCCGGAGGGCTGGGGTCCGAAGACGCGCACGCAGATTGCATTCGCGGTATGAGAAGGATCGGCGAAGGAAGCCGGTGCGCGGAAGATGCGCACAGGCTGGGTACCGCTGTCGCTTAGGGAGGCCGCGCGATGAGCGTACCATTGGAGGCGCCGGCCCGCCAGTTGTTGGCCGAAGCCGCCGAATGGCGCCTGATTGGAATGCTGTTGGAGTGCCCGTCCGGTTCCTGGCGTGGACGCGTCGAAGAACTGGAAGGAGAAGTGGAGGACGCGGAACTGCGGCAAGCCGCACGACTGGCGCTGGAGCAGGCGAGCGAAGGCCTGTATCATTCCACTTTCGGCCCCGGCGGACCGGCCCCTCCACGCGAGGCCACGCACCGCGACACTTTGCAGTTGGGCTACCTTCTCTCTGAATTGAACGCCTACTACGCTTCGTTCGGCTACCGGCCGGAGTCTGTTTCCTTCGAGCCGCCTGACCACATCGCCGTGGAATCCGGTTTCGTGGCGTATCTTAAGTTTAAAGAGGCGTTCGCGGCGGCGTGCGGGGATGCTGAAGCACGGGAGACAACGGCGCAAGCGTGCCGGGAATTCGTGACGGAGCATCTGGCCTCCACGGCCGCGCCACTGAAGGAAATGCTGGCCGCCTCGGGAGTGCCGTATCTGGAGTTGACCGGCCGGGCGATGGCTCGCCGGGCGGGCCCAGCCAAGCAGAGATTTCTGGTGTTGGGGGCCAGCTCGATGGAAGGAGACGATTCCAGCGAATTCGGTTGTGGCGTTGAAGACCAGTCATCATGACGGCCCATGACAAGTAAACGGCGGGGGCGTTGGCGGCGCGGGCTGCTGGCGGAAAATGCGAGGGACTGGCCGCCGCTACTCAAACACTTCCACCCGTTGCGAACTTTGCCCTGGTTAAGTGAAGAAGAGCGGGTGGATGCCGGTCAGGTGCGGCCGTTGAGGCAGGGAGGCAAACCGCCTCCTCGACGGATTCGATGGCAAGATCGCGCAACGGAAGGCGGGCAGATCTACTGGCTTGCGAACGCGCGTTACGGTATGCTGGCGAATCATGAGTGATGCTACATCGACATCCCGCCGCGAATTTCTGACCACGACGCCTGCTCGTGTCGCGGGTACCAGTGCTTTGGCCGGTGTTGTGCTTCCGCATGTGCATGCGGCGGAGGACAATACCGTGGAGGTGGCGCTGGTGGGCGCCGGGGGGCGCGGGACGGGCGCCGCGGGGAATGCGCTTTCGGTTGAGAACGGCCCGACGAAGCTGGTGGCGATCGCGGATGTGGTTCCGAAGAAGCTGAACGACAACTACGACCGGCTGAAGACGCAGTTCGGGGCCAAGGTGGATGTGCCACCGGAGCGGCGTTTTCTGGGGTTTGACGCCTACAAGCAGGCGATGGATGCGTTGAAGCCGGGTGGTGTGGTGATTCTGGGTACGCCGCCGGCTTTCCGGTGGGTGCACTTCAAGTACGCGATCGACAAGGGCCTGCACACGTTCATGGAGAAGCCGGTGACGGTGGATGGTCCGACAACGAAGCGAATCTTCGAGTTGGGCGACCTGGCCACGCGGCGGAACCTGAAGGTGGGTGTGGGACTGATGGTGCGCCACTGCCGGGCGCGCCAGGAACTGCTGAACCGGATTCGCGATGGGCAGATTGGCGAGATTGTGGCGATGCGCGGGTATCGCATGGGACAGGGTGGCGGCACGGCTCCGCCGAAGCCTGAGGGGATGAGCGAGGTGATGTACCAGTTGAGCCGGTTCCATGCGTTTCTTTGGGCGAGCGGCGGGGTGTTCAGCGATTATTACATTCACCAGATCGATGAATGCAGTTGGATGAAGGGCGCCTGGCCGGTGGAAGCTCATGGGGTAGGCGGCCGGCATTACCGCGGGGATTCACTGGATCAGAACTTCGACACGTATTCGGTGCAGTTCGTGTACCCGGACGGAACGCGGTTGTACTTCGATGGACGGAACATGGCGGGGGCGCGGGATGAGTTCGCGTCGTACGCGCATGGCTCGAAGGGATCGGCTGTGATTTCGACGCTGGCGCACACGCCGGGCATCACGCGGATTTACAAGGGCCAGAACATTCCTCGCGTGAACAACCGGAAGGAATTGCCGCTCGCGGCGGATCCGAATCTGGTGTGGGCGTTTCCGCAACCGGAAAAGAGCCCATATCAGTGGGAGTGGGACGATCTGCTGGAGGCGATTCGAAACGACAAGCCGTACAACGAGGTGCGGCGCGGAGCGGAGGCGAGCCTGGTTACTTCGATGGGGCGGATGGCGGCGCACACGGGGCAGATCATTACGTATCAGCAGATGCTCGATTGCCCGCATGAGTTCGCGCCGGACGCCGACAAGCTGACTCCGGATGGTCCGGCGCCGGTCCGGTTGGGGGCGGATGGCAAGTATCCGCAGCCGGAGCCGGGGGTGAAGAAGGATCGCGAGTACTGATTCCGCGGCCTACCTGCCGAAGATGAAGCGGCCGCGGCGGGGGTCGGCGGCGCCTTCGAGGATTCCGTCTCCGATCTTGATGACTGTGGGTGCGGAGCCGTTGCTCCAATCGCCGGTGACTGTGATGCGGTGGCCGCGTGCTTTCAAGTCTTCGACGGCGGCCTTGCCGAGACGGCCTTCGAGATTCACCTTGCCGGGAGAGAACTCGTGGGTGGCGAAGGATGAGTAGAAGTGTTCGGTCTGGAAGCGGGGCGCTTCGGCGGCGTCCTGGGCGGCCATGCCGAAGTCGATGATGTTGAGCAGGACTTGGAGCATGGCCTGGTCCTGATTGTCGCCGCCGGGGGTGGACATGGCCATGAAGGGCTTGCCGTCCTTGAGAACAATGGTTGGGCTGAGGGTGACGCGGGGCCGCTTGCCGGGGGCGAGCTGGTTGGCGTGGCCATCGGTCATGACGAAGGACTGAAGGCGGGTGCTGAAGGGCACACCGGTCTTGCCGGCGATGACCGAGGGCAGCCAGGCGCCGCTGGGGGTGGCTGAGAAGACATTGCCGAAGCGATCGACGACGTTGACGCAGGTGGTGTCCTGCACGGAGCCCTGGCCGGCCGAGGAGGGCGAGGGAAGAGCGGGAGCGAAGGCGCCGGGGCGGTGATCCATGGAGGCGCGGCGGGGATCGATCAGCTTGCGCCGCTCGGCGGCGTACTCCTTGGAGAGGAGGGTTTCCTCGGGGATCTTACTGAACTTGGGGTCGCCGTAGTAGCGGTCGCGATCGGCGAAGGCGAGCTTAGCGGTTTCGATGACGGTGTGGAGGTATTCGGAGCTGTTGTGGCCCATGGCGCGAAGGTCGTAGCCTTCGAGGATGTTGAGCGCCTGCAACATGACCGGCCCCTGGGTGTAGAAGCCGGGTTTCACCACTTCATAGCCGCGGTACACGGTGCTGCGCGGCTGGTCGATTTCGGCGCGGAAGCCGGCGAGGTCTTCGCGGGTGATGAGGCCGCCGGCGGCCTGGGAGGCTTCGGCGATGCGGCGGCCGAGATCGCCGCGATAGAAGTAGTCGCGCACGGCGCGGATCTTGCGGACGCGGTTGCCTCGGGCTTTCTTTTCGACCGCCGCCAGCTCGCGGAACGTGGCGGCGAGGGTGGGTTCGCGGAACATGGTTCCGCGCCGGGGCGGCTCACCGCCGGGCAGGAAGAACTCCTTTGAGGCGGGCCAGAGTTCGAGAATGCGGCGCGTGTTGCGGATGAACGCCGCGTACTCTTCGCCGATGGGAAAGCCGTCGGCGTACTCGATGGCGGGGGCCACCACTTGGGCGAAGCTCATGGTGCCGTACTCCTCAAGGGCCAGCAGGATGCCATCGAAAACGCCGGGGAGGATGGCGGCGTAGATGCCTTGGGCTGGTATGGGCGGGCGACTGGAGCCTTCTTCCCAGGGCTCATTGGGGCGCTGGCGGTACCATTCGACGGTGGCTTTCTTGGGCGCGGTGCCGATGCCGCTGATGGAGATGACGGGCTTGCCATTCATCTTGATGAGAAGCGGCATTTCACCACCGATGCCAAAGCGCGCCTGTTCGGTGACGGAGGCAGCGAGGATGGACGCCACGCCCGCATCGACGGCGTTGCCGTTGAGGCTGAGCATGCGGTAGCCCGCCTCAACCTCAAAGTTGTTGGCGGCTCCCACCATCTCGCGGGTTCCGCGCACGGCGGGGAACATGCTGTATTGAGCGGAAGCGGCGGAGGCCGCAAGGATCAGAATCCCCAGTATCCTCATGACGATTTATTCTCCAACATCCGGCGGTACTTTCGCAGAAGCTCATAGAGCAGGACGCCGCCGGCGGTAGCGACATTGAGCGAATGCTTGACGCCAAGCATGGGGATTCGGACGTGCGTGGCGGCGGCTTGGAGAAGCGGGGGCTCGATGCCGTCGACTTCGTGGCCGAAGACGAGGCAGACGGGGAAGCGCGGCTGCCAGTCAAAGAGGTCGACGGAGCGGACGCTGGTTTCGACGGCGGCCACTTCGACGCCGCGGGACTCCAACTGGTGGAGGAGCGCAAGAGGGTCCACGGTGCGTTCCCAGGGGACGGTCTCGTCGGCGCCGAGGGCGGTCTTTGTGATCTGTTTCCTGGGCGGAGACGCGGTGATGCCCGCGAGATAGAGCCGGCTCAGGCGTACTCCATCGGCGGTGCGGAAAACTGCTCCGACGTTGTACATGCTGCGAACGTTTGAGAGCAGCACGGAGACGGGGAGTTCACGCACGGTGTCATAGAGGGAGCCGAGCGTGGTGGCTTGAAAGGGCAGCCTGTCCATTGAAGAGTCGCCGAGACTAGGCAGGGCGGTGCCAGGCAAGCAGTTCGGCTTCCATGGCCTGGCGCCGCGCGGCGTGGGTTGCTGAAGCCGCGAGATTGTTCATTTCGTCCGGGTCAGCACGCAGGTTGTAGAGTTCGGGGGTGTCGTTGGCGTAGTGGCAGTACTTCCAATCGCCGCGGCGGAGCATGGCTTTGGCGTTCTTGGTGCGGAGGGCAAATTCGGCGAAAACGGGCTGGTCGCGCAGGACCGTAGGTTCGTGCACGTGGGGCAACAAGCTGCCGCCATCGAGCCCGGCGGGAACCGGCACGCCGCACAGTTCGAGGATGGTGGCGACCAACTGCACCTGGCTCACCGGCGAGGCACAGCGCGCGCCGGCGTTTGCCATGCCGGGCACATGCACCATGAGGGGCACACCCACTGATGGCTCATAGAAGACGAACTTCTGCCACAATCCGTGATCACCCAGCATTTCACCGTGATCGCTTGAATAGATGATGGCTGTGTCCTGGTCGAGTCCCAGGGCCTTCAGTTCGGCTATGACCGAGCCGATGGAGTCATCCAACTGGGCGACGTTGGCGTGGTACATGGCGATGCGCTGCCGGGCCTGATCGGGGTTCGCCAGTTCGGGTGTGGCGGTGGATGTTTTCATTCGCTCTTGAATTTCGCGCGGCACGGTGGCCGGGTTGACCTTGCCCCAGGTGGCGGGCAGGGACATTTTGGCGGGATCGAACATACGGGCAAAGCGGGTGGCGGGCATGAACGGATCATGTGGTTTGAGATAGCTGGCCACCAGGAAGAACGGGTTCTCGCGGCCGTGGTTGCGGAGGAAGCGAATGGCCTCACGGGAGACGAAGCTTTCGAAGTGGTCGCGTTCGGCGATCCTGGATTCGCGGCCGACGTGGACGAGGCTCTGGCGGTTGTCGAGGGTGCGGGTGCCGATCCAGGGGTCGCCGTGGTCGAGCCAGAGGGAGTCGATTTGGGGCATGCCGCTGCCGGAGTTGGCGCGGGAGAGTTCCTCGGCGTAGAGCTGTGTCTTGGGCCCGAGTTGCTGGTACCAGTCGTTGAAATCGAGCCGGTAGTCGAAGCCGTGCGTCTGGGCGTCGACGAAGTGCATTTTTCCGATGAGGGCGGTGAAGTAGCCGGCGCGGCTGAGGTGATGGGCGACTGTCTTGTTGCGGAATGGCCAGGGAGTGGCGTTGCTCCAGGTCTGGTGGTTGTGGGTGTAGAGCCCGGTGAGGATGGAGGCCCGGGAAGGCGTGCAGACGGGATTGGCGCAGTAGGCGGCGTTGAAACGCACGGAGCGGGCAGCGAGGGCGTCGAGGTTGGGCGTGCGGGCGATGGGATCGCCTTCGCAGCCCATGGCGCTGGGGCGATGCTGGTCCGAAAGGAGGAACAGCACATTGCGCGGGCGGCGGGATTGCTGAGCGAACTGCGGAGACAGGGTGACGGGAGCGGCTGCGCCGGTCTTGAGGAAAGTCTTGCGCGTCATGGTGGGAATACGCTACCACGCGCGGGGCAGGCTGTGCTGAGGGAGGGTTACGGAAGGCCGGCCAATTGGGCGTCGAGATGCTTGAGGGCTTCGTCCAACTGGGCTTGATGGCGCGGGTGGCGGGCCATGGCGCGATCATTCGCGACTCGCGTGCGGGTGAGTTCAAGGGACTGGCGCCGGGCCTGATTCGCGATGGCCTCGGCGGTGGGCTTGGTCGCGGCGGCGTCGCGGCGAGCCTGAACGCGTTCTTCGATCTGCGATTCCACTGACTTGCTTTCCCAACCACGGGCCATGGCGCACTTCCCTTCAGAACGAGGTTAGCAGGCTGAAGAATGGAAAGCTGTAGTTGTGGCCGTCGCGTGTAGCTTTCCTGAGGAATCCGCCCGCGTGGAGGTGGGCAAAGCCGGCGGCGATGGTGAACGTCTTGTTGACGGCGAAGGTGCCCGTGAGGTCAAACTCCTGGCCAACGTGGCGCCCGGCGGACCCATCGGCGCGGCGGGCCACGATGGCGTTGTTGGTGGCATAGAGCCCGTCGCGGGCGCTGGCGAGCCACATCTGGTGATAGGAGGGAATGATGGCGATGCTTTTCCAGGGTCTGATGTCGGCGGCTGTCTTCCAGTGATGGATGTTCTTCCAGCCGATCTGGTCGCTGAAGCCGATGCGGTCATGGGCGGCGGGATAGAGTTGATCGAAGGTGCCGCGCTGGCGGTCTGAGGGGTCGCGGTCGCCGGAGGCGTAGTTGTATTCGGACCAGAAGCGGGGTTTGCCTCTCCACTTGGGCATGGTGCGTCCCAGCCAGCCGTGGGCGGCGTGGGCTGAGACGGTGTCGCGTCTGAAGGAGCCGCGCTGGAGGACGCCTTCGATGGAGTAGTCAAAGCCGCGGGGAAGCTGACCGGCGGCGCGGAAGCCGGGGACCCAGAAGTTGAGGCCGCCCACGCGGACGCGCCAGTAGAGGTAAGGCTCGATGAGGCCTTTGGGAACAAGTTTTTCGAGGCCGCCGTAGAGGCCGTGCAGGTTGTCGCCGGGTTCGGACTGATCGAAGCCATCGGCGCGGAGTTTGACGACGGCGCCGGTGAAGGTATCGAGGCGCAAGCCGCGTTTTTTGTCGCGCAAGGTGAGACGGACGGCATCCCAAGTGCGGCCGGTGTTGGACCATGCGGGGTCTCCCATGAGGCGGCCGGCGCCGAAGATGAGGGACTGGCGTCCGGTGCGCACGGCCCAGGCTCCTTTTTCGGTGTCGCCGAGTTCGAAGAATCCCCAGCGAAGATCGAGCCGGTTTTCAAGAGGCGGGCCGTGGGGTTTGCGGTTGACGTGGGGCGACCAGGAGTCCTGGGTTTGGAAGTGGAACTTCATCCAACGGATGGGTTGGACGATGGCATCGGCCCGGAGGCGGCCGAGTTCGTAAAAGTCATTGGTGGCGTTCTGGAAGGCGCCGCCGCGGAAACCTTCGAGGCGAACGCGGTATTCGGCCTTGAACTGAATGTACTTGGGAAGGGTCTTGTTCAGTTCCTCAACGGGACGGGTTTGGGCATGGGTCAAGGCCGCGGCGAAGGACAGCAGTGCGGCTCGATACAGCGGCATGGGAAGACTCCATTATCGCGAAGTGGATCCCAGAAAGTGGCACGGGGAGTGGGGGAGGCTCTGGTACTCTGTCGTTGTGACGAGATCACTGAGCATGGCGTTGTGGCCGGCGATGATGCTGGCGGCGGGCGGCTATGAGCCCGCGGGATTCGTTCCGATTCCGGGAGAGGTGGCGCTGGGGGCGATGTCGGCGGTGGCGACAGACGCCAAGTCGGGGCGGGTGTACGTGCTGCACCGTGGCGAGCCGCCACTGTTGGCATACGGCAAAGATGGCCGGTATGTGAAGGGCTGGGGCGGCGGCATGTTCAAGGTGGCGCATGGTCTTCGAGTGGATGCCCGGGGGAACGTGTGGACGACGGATAACGGGAACCACGTGCTGCGCAAATTCTCGCCGGACGGGCAGTTGCTGCAGACGCTGGGCGAGGTGGGTGTGGCCGGCGGTGGCGAGAAGCAGTTCCGGTCGCCGGATGATCTGGTGTTTGCGCGCAATGGCGACATCTACGTGGCGGATGCGGGCAACGGCCGGATTGTGCGGCTGAAGGCAGACGGGACGTTCGTCGCGCAGTGGGGCAAGAAGGGGAAGGGTGAGGGCGAGTTCACGCTGGCGCACGGGATAGCGATCGATGGGAAGGATCAGCTTTACGTGGCGGACCGGGGGGCCCGCCGGGTGCAGGTGTTTGCGCCGGACGGCCGTTTTTTGCGGATGATCACGGAGGTGGGGAATCCGTTCTGCGTGCTGGTGCACAGGAATGAGCTGCTGGTTTCCGAGGGTGAGATCCACAAGATTTTCCATACGGGGTTGGATGGGGCAGCGCGGGCGGCGTGGGGTGGTCCGGAGGTGTTGCAGTTGCCGCATATCATGGCGGTGGCGAAGGATGGGACGTTGTACGTGGCCGAGGTGAACGGGAAGCGGGTGCAGAAATTCCGGCCGCGGTGAGGCGCGGGTACACTACGGCCGCGCTGAGGCGCGGGGTACACTAGAGGTGGCTTGCCGGACGGGTGGTCGCGGGCGCTTCGGCGTTCGAGGAAAGTCCGGTCTCCACAGGGCGGCGTGCCGGCTAACGGCCGGGGGGGCGTGCTCAAAGCGCGTTTCACGGATAGTGCCACAGAAAATGTACCGCCGGGCCAGAAAGGGCCAGGTAAGGGTGAAAAGGTGCGGTAAGAGCGCACCGCGGCGCGGGTAACCGTGGCTGGCAGGGAAAACCCCACGCGGAGCAAGACCAAATAGGGGAGGAGGGACGGCCCGTCCCGTTACTACTTCCGGGTAGGTCGCTCGAGCCGTTCAGTAATGGACGGCCAAGATGAATGACCGCCCCTCGCGGCGACGCGGGGACAGAAACCGGCTTATAGTCCGGCAGGCCAGTTCAGACCGCCGCCGCAGCGGTTGCCAGAGGCGGGAAGCCGCGCCATCATGGTGTCACGCAGGCTGAGGTTTAGCGAGATCTACCGCCACAAACGCTCGGCCGGATGAAGTTGCCTCCCTGGGCCCTTGTCGCGACTGTGGCCGCCTCTCTGGACGCCGCCCACTTCGTGTAAAGCCGGGGCGGCACCCACCGACCGCGACCCGGCGCAGGCAACTGGCGGCACAGCGCGGGATTGGTTGGCTATACTGAGAAGAGCCATTGCCCGCCCTCGCCCTGCGAGTGCGCGGAATCCTGCTCCTGCGGGAGCCGCCGGGGTGCGGCGCAAGGCTGACCGCTGAAGGAGAGTTCGGATTCATGTTTCAACTGTTTCGTAACCGGGACACCGCCTTTCGTTATGTCCTGGGTGGGATGCTGACGCTGATTGCGGTGTCGATGGTGGTGACGCTGATCCCGGGGTTTGGCAGCGGCAGCGGCGCTTCCGGGGACGATCAGACGGTGGCGGAAGTGGGCGACTCGGTTGTGACCGAACGCGAGGTTCGGCTGCAGGCGCAGAACATGGTTCGGGGCGGCGGCGTTCCGGCGGGCATGGCGGGCTTCATCGTCCCGCAGATGGTGGAGAGCCGGGTGGCGGAGTTGGCCGTGGAGTACCAGGCCAAGCGCATGGGCTTTGAAGTGACCGAGTCCGACGTGGCGGCCTACATCAAGGAACTGATGCCGGCGCTGTTTCCGAACGGACAGTTCGTGGGCCAGCAGGCCTATGCCTCGATGCTGGGGCAGCGCGGAACGACGGTGCAGGAGTTCGAGCGGAACGTGCGGCGCAGCCTGGTGACCTCGAAGCTGCACAGTCTGGTGGCCGAAGGGCTGCTGGTGACCAACGCCGAGGTGGAGGCGGAGTTCCGGAAGTCGAACGACAAGATCACGATCGCGTTCCTGACGCTGGATCCGGCGAAGGTCCGCGAGGAGGTCAAGGTGACCGAAGCGGACGTGGCGGCGGAATTTGAAAAGACGAAGGCCGGCCACAAAGTGGGCGAACAGCGCACGTTTTCGCTGCTGGTGCTGGATGAGGCTCGCGTTGCCTCTCAGTTCAACGTGCCCGATGCCGAACTTCGCAGGGCGTACGCCAGCGACACGGAACGGTTCCGGACGCCGGAACGGGTCCGGGTGCGGCACATTCTGTTGAAGACGACCGACAAGCCGGCGGCCGAACTGCCGACGATCCGGAAGAGGATGGAGGATCTGCTGAAGCAGGCGAAGGGCGGCGCGAACTTCGCGGAGTTAGCGAAGAAGGTGTCGGAAGACACCGGGTCCGCTCCGAATGGCGGCGATATCGGATTCGTCACGCGCGGACAGACCGTGAAGGCGTTTGAGGAAGCGGCTTTCAAGATGAAAGCCAACGAATTGAGCGGCATTGTGGCCACCGAGTACGGGTTGCACATCATCCAGATGGTGGAGCGGCAGGATGCGCACACGTTGACGTTCGAGGAAGCCCGGCCGCAACTTGTGAAGGAAGCGACTCAGCGCCAGGTGTACGACCGGATGCCGGCCATCGCCGGTGAGATGCGCGACGCGCTGGCCAAGGCACCCACGGCGACCGTGGATGTGGCGACGAAGTACAACGCGCAGTTGGTGAAGGCGGAAAAGATCGGCAGCGGAGACGCACCGCTTCCCTTGTTGAACAAAGCTCCCGAGGTGTATGCCGCGGTGGCCGGTTTGAAGAAGGGCGACGTGACGCAAGTGATCAACGTGGCCGGGAACCGGCTGGTGGTGGCGCAGTTGGACGAGATTCACCCCGAGCGGCCGGCGACGCTGGCCGATGTGGGTGGCCGAATCATGGAAGATCTGAGGATCGCGCGCGGCAATCAACTGCTGGAAGCGCGGCGGAAGACCGCCGAAGAGAAGCTGGCGGCGGCTGGGGCGGATCTGAAGAAAGTGGGCGCCGAGTTGAAACTGGAGTACAAGGAAGCGCCGGAGTTCACCGCGGATGGCGCGGCGGAGGGCCTGGGCAGCGCGTCCGTGCTGACGGAGGCGTTCGCCAAGCCCGTGGGGTCGCTGATTAAGCCGGTGACGCTCGACGGGAAGTGGTTCTTCGTGAAGGTGACGGGCCGCCAGGACGCCGACTTGTCCAAGCTGCCCGCGGGCCGCGAGGCGATTGTCGCCAAACTACGCAACGCCAAGCAGACCGAGCGCCGGCAGTTGTTCGAGGACGGCCTGGTGGCGAAGCTGACAGCCGAAGGCAAGATCAAAATCCGCCAGGATGCCATCAAGCGGATTGTGAACACCATCTAGCGGCCCCGGGTGGATACCTTATTCGACCTGGTCCGCACGCTTCTGGACGCCCAGAAGCTGCGGCACCTGCTGGAAACCACGCTTTCGGGTTGGCCTGCGTACGCAGCCGTTGTGGCGATTGTGTTCGCGGAGACCGGCTTGTTGTTTGGCTTCGCACTGCCGGGCGACAGTCTGCTCTTCGTGGTGGGAGTTCTGGCCGGCGCCGGACAGCTTGATATCGTGCTGGTCAACGTTCTGCTGATGGCGGCGGCGATTCTGGGTGACGCCACGGGCTACGCACTGGGACGGCGGGCGGGGCCCGCGATCTTCGACCGGCCCAGTTCGCGGCTTTTCAAACGGGAACACCTGCTTCGCACCAAGGCGTTCTACGAAAAGCACGGTGGCAAGACCATCATCTACGCCCGGTTCGTGCCCATCATCCGCACATTCGCTCCGTTCGTGGCCGGCGTGGCAGAGATGGGTTATCGCCGTTTCGCCGCGTTCAATATCTTCGGTGGCATCGGGTGGGTGGCCGGATTGACGGCGCTGGGGTACGCGGCGGGGAATCACCCGCTGGTGCAGCGGCACTTCGAAAAGGTGATCCTGGGCATCATCGGCGTTTCCGTGCTGCCATTGTTGATCGAGTTGCTCAGAGCGCGGATGGCATCGAAACCCAAGTTTCCGTAGGGCCGGGTTCATCGTGTTGATCAACGCGGTCCAACGTGTGCGAGGCAGAGAGAGCCCCGCAATCCTGATACTCTGGACGGGATGACCCGCGTTTTCTCGATTGCCTGCATCGCCACATTGTTGGTCACGCTTTGCACCGCGGCGGACTCCGCCAAGGAGGTGCTGGCGGCTCAGGAAGCGTTCGGAAAAGCATCGGTTGCCGGCGACAAGGCGGCGCTCGACAAGCTGCTGCATGACGACCTTCAGTATGTCCATTCGAGCGGCCAACTGGACAGCAAGAGCGTGTACATCGGCAACATCACAAGCGGACGGTCGAAGTACCTGGCCATGGAGATGTCCGGCACCACGGTGCGGGTGTTCGGGAACTACGCTTCCGTGCGGACGAAGCTGGTGGTGAGAGGCGAGCAGCAGGGCAAGGAGATGATCACCCATCTCAACGTCTTGTTCGCCTGGGTGAAGGCGGGCAAGGGCTGGCAGATGGTGGACCGGCAGGCGATCCGGGTGCAGCCGTAGTTCCCTCCCCCGGCATGTTCCGCAAGGTCCTTATAGCCAACCGCGGCGAGATCGCGGTCCGTCTCATTCGCGCTTTGCGTGAGTTGGGCATTCCGAGCGTGGCGGTCTATTCCGAGGCAGACCGTGGCGCGCTGCACACACGGATGGCCGACGAGGCGGTGCTGCTGGGCCCGGCGCCTTCGGCGGAAAGCTATCTTCGAAAGGATCGTCTGATCGAAGCCGCGGTGCGCACCGGCGCCGAAGCCGTTCACCCGGGCTATGGGTTCCTGAGCGAGAACGCCGGATTCGCCGCGGCCTGCCAGGAGGCGGGGCTGGTATTCATTGGGCCGCCGGCTTCGGCCATCGAGAAGATGGGGTCAAAGACGAACGCCCGCACGCTGGCCAAGGCGGCCGGGGTTCCGGTGACACCGGGCACGGAGGAGCCGGTGACGGACGATGCGGTGGCGGCGCGCACGGCACGTGAAATCGGGTACCCGGTGCTGTTGAAGGCCTCGGCTGGCGGGGGCGGCAAGGGGATGCGCCGCGTGGATGATGAGCGTGGGCTGGCGGCGGCGTGGCGGGATGCGTCCAGCGAGGCGCAACGATCATTCCAGGACGGCTCGGTGTATATCGAGAAGCTGATCGTGGAGCCGCGCCACATTGAGATTCAGGTGCTGGGCGACCAGCACGGACACATGATTCACCTGGGTGAACGCGAATGCTCCATCCAGCGGCGGCACCAGAAGATCATTGAGGAGTCGCCGTCGCCGCTGCTGGCGGAGCATCCGGAGTTGCGTCATGAGATGGGTGAGGCCGCGGTGCGGGCGGCGCGCGCGGCCGGCTATCACAACGCCGGAACGGTGGAGTTTCTTGTGGGGCCGGACCGGCGTTTCTACTTCCTGGAGATGAATACCCGGCTTCAGGTGGAGCACCCGGTGACGGAACTGGTGACGGGCCTGGATCTGGTGCGGTGGCAGTTGCGGATCGCCCGCGGGGAGCACCTAACGGTGCGCCAGCAGGATGTGGCGCTGCGCGGCTGGGCGATTGAATGCCGGGTGTACGCCGAGGATCCGGATAATCAGTTCCTGCCGTCGCCCGGGCGGATCACACATCTTGTGGAGCCGGCGGGCCCCGGCATCCGGCTGGATTCAGGCGTGTATGCCGGATGGAACGTTCCGATCGACTACGATCCGCTGCTGGCCAAGCTGGCGGCCTGGGCCGAGACCCGCGATGACGCGGCGGACCGGTTGCGGCGCGCTCTGGGTGAGACGGTGGTGGGCGGCATCCGGACCAATGTCGCGTTTTTCCGGGAGGTGCTGGACGATGCGGAGTTTCGCGCCGGGCTGCTGCACACCGGGTTTCTCGATGGCTTCTTCGCACGCCGGGCAGCGGCAAGCGTGCCCGAACGGCTGGAAGCGGTGGCGATGGTAGTGGCTGCCATCGAACAGACGGGCCGCGGCGGCCGTAAGGCGGAAGCGGTGGGACGCGAGCCGGCTTCCCGGTGGCGGCAGGGCCGCGAGGAGATGTACCGGTGAAGCTGCTGGCCACGGCCGGAGACCGGCGGATTGAGCTGACCGTGGAGCGCGCGGGCGGAGCGTGGAGTTTTCGCGCCGGCAGCCAGGACGGGGTGCTGGATGTGCTGGAGATCGCACCCGGAGTCTATTCCGTTCTGGATGGCGATCGCTCCCATGAAGTAAGGTTGTGGGCTGGCCCGGAGGGCTGGACGGTGGAGGTTGAAGGCCACCGCCTGGATGTGGCTCTGGCGGACCCGCGCGACGCGGCCGCGGGCCTGGCGGGCGCCGACGGCGGGGCGCGGCTGGAGTTGAAGGCGCCGATGCCGGGCAAGGTGGTACGCGTGCTGGTGCAGGAAGGGGATTTGGTGGAAGCGGGCCAGGGGATCGCCGTGGTGGAGGCGATGAAGATGCAGAACGAAATGAAGGCAAGGCGCGGCGGGCGTGTGGTGACGGTGCGGGTGGCGGAGGGCGCGGCGGTGGCGGCGGGTGAAGTGCTGGCCGTGATCGAATAGCGATAATGAAGAACGATGCCTGACGCGGCCTGCGAGAAGTGCGGAGGAACCGGCTGGGTGATTTCCGACCGCAACGGGATCTCTGGCGCTGAGAAGTGTTCCTGCCTGCTGAATGAGCGGATCCGGCAGGTGGAGTCGACGGCGGGCATTCCACCGTTGTACCGGAACGCCTCGCTTGACAACTTCGTGCTGCCGCGGGACAACCCGGTGGCAAACAACGCGCTGGCGGGGCTGGTGCTGACGGTTCGCAGTTTCATACGCAATTTCCCGAACGAGGAGCGGCCGGGATTGTTGCTGATTGGCGATCCGGGCACGGGCAAGACGCATCTGGCGGTGACGGTGCTGCGGGCGCTGATCGCGCGCGGTTTTGAGTGCGTGTTCTTCGACTATCAGAATCTTCTGGACCGCATCCGGGCGGGCTATGACCAGGCATCGGGTCAGACGGACAAGGAGGCGTACCGGACAGCGCTGGAGGCCGAGGTGCTGGTGCTGGACGATCTGGGCGCGCACCGGGTGACGGACTGGGTGCAGGACACGGTGACGTCGCTGATCACGTATCGCTGCAACCACAAGAAGCCGCTTATTGCGACGACGAACCTTCCGGACCCGGATGCCGGTTCGACTATCGTGCAGCGGTCGGCAGGGGATCCGGGGAAGATGGAGTACCGGGAGACGCTGGCGGAGAAGGTGGGTGGTCGGGCGCGGTCGCGGTTGTTTGAAATGTGCCGGGTGGTGCGGATGCCGATCACGGACGATTACCGGGTGAAAAACCGGCGGTCGTGAGGGCGCGGGGAGTACGAACTACAGCTTGAGCGCCGATGATGGTGCGGTTCCGGTTTTGGCAGGACCAGTTCCACGAGGGGCGCGTCCGGTCCAATGGTAGCCTGAGCCAAGTCTTCGCGCATGGCGGCGTGGATGCGATTGTTGCTGCCGATCGCTCGGTGGAGAATGCGCGGTCCGTGCGAGCGTTTTCTGAGGGCTGGATTCAGGATCGCGGGCACGGTGCGGCTTGCCGGCGAAGAGTTCCAGCGGCATGTGTTTCGGCTGGACCGGGGCCCCGGGGGTTGAGAGGGCCTGGTTCCGTATACTACGTGGTAGTGACCCATAAAGTGACATTGATTCCCGGAGACGGGATTGGCCCCGAAGTGGCAGCGGCCGTTGTGCGGATTCTGGATGCCGCGGGTGTGGCGATTGAGTGGGACCGGGTAGAGTTGTCCACTGACGTGATTCTGGCGGCGGGGAAGACGCTGCCCGACCCGGTGCTGGCTTCGCTGGACCGGACTCGCGTGGGGTTGAAGGGTCCCGTGACCACGCCGGTGGCGGGCGGCTTTTCAAGCGTGAACGTGGCCCTGCGCAAGAGGCTGGACCTGTTTGCCAACGTGCGGCCGGTGCGGACGGTGCCGGGTTTGAAGACCCGGTATCAGGACGTTCAGATCGACATGGTGATCTTCCGTGAGAACACGGAAGATCTGTACTCCGGGCTTGAGCACGAGGTGGTGAAGGACGTTGTCGAAAGCCTGAAGATCATCACGCGGCATGCCTCCATCCGGATTGCCGAATATGCGTTTGAGTTCGCACGGAAGCAGGACCGGCGGCAGGTGACGGCGGTGCACAAGGCGAACATCATGAAGTTGAGCGACGGGCTGTTCCTGCGATGTTGCCGGGAGGTGGCGGAGCGGTATGCGGGCATCGAATACAAGGAACTGATTGTGGATAACGCTTCCCTGCAGCTTGTGATGCGGCCGGAGACGTTCGATGTGTTGCTGTTGCCGAACCTGTATGGGGACATCGTGTCGGATCTGGCGGCGGGGCTGGTGGGCGGTCTAGGCATTGTGCCGGGGGCGAACATGGGTGAGAAGCACGCTGTGTTTGAAGCCGTCCACGGGAGCGCGCCGGATATCGCGGGGAAGGGTGTAGCAAATCCGACGGCGCTGTTGCAGAGCTCGATTCTGATGTTGCGGCATTTGGGTGAGAGCACCATCGCCAATCGCGTACAGGCGGCGATGGAGCGCACCTACGCGGAGGGCAAGGCGCTGACGCCGGATGTGGGCGGGCGGGCGACGACGGAGGAATTCGTCGGGACGCTGATTGGGCATCTTTAAGACATGCGTCCAAGGTGGCAGTCCTTGGTGTTGCTGATGGCGGCGCTGCTGGCCAACGGGTGTTGGAAGAAGAAGCCTGTGGTGGCGGCGCCGCCTCCGGCTCCTCGGGCGCCGGCGCCTGCCACGGTTCCGCCGCCGGCGCCGGTGGAGCCTCCGAAGCCCGTGAAGCCGCGCGCGGCCGCTCCGCCGAAGCCCGTTCCGCCTCCCGCGCTTTTGGGTGAGGTGTTGAGCGCGGGCGAACGGGCGCGGTTCGAAAAGCAGATTGGAGCGGACTTGGAAGAGACCCACAAGATTCTGGCGGCGCTGGCTTCGAAGCGGCTGACGCCGGAGCAGGCGCAGAGTGCGGAACGGATTCGGGCGTTTGCCCGTCAGGCAGCGGAGGCTCGTGGGGGGGACCCGCGGCCGGCGGCTGAACTGGCCCGGAGGGCGGTG
Organism: Acidobacteriota bacterium; assembly: GCA_016870915.1. Lineage (GTDB taxonomy): Bacteria > Acidobacteriota > Terriglobia > Bryobacterales > Bryobacteraceae > VFZY01. The sequence continues at coordinate 23,136 of VFZY01000012.1, forward strand.
GTGACGGCTAGGGGATTGGCGGGGGTGGTGAGATGACGGGATTGCTGCTGTTGGCCGCGTGGACGGCGCAGCCGGCGGATGCGGATGCGAACCTGGGCCGCCGGCTCTTCGATGCGCAGTGCGCCCTGTGCCACGGAATTGGCGGCGCGGGCGGGCGCGGACCGGTGCTGGCGCGGGCGCAATTGAAGCATGCGCCGACCGAGGAGGCGTTGAAGACGGTGATCGAGCAGGGGTTGCCGGGGACTGAGATGCCCGGGTCGTGGCAGCTTTCGCCGCGAGAGACGGGGTTGGTGGCGGCGTATGTGCGTGGGTTGGGGAAGTTGAAGGAAGAGGTGGTGCCGGGTGACCCGGTGCGCGGCGCGAAAGTGTATGCGGGGCAGGGGTGCGCGGGGTGCCATGCGGTGGCGGGGGAAGGCAGCGGGTATGGTCCTGAGTTGACGTCGATTGGGGCCCGGCGGAGCGCGGCCTATCTACACGAAGCGCTGGTGCGGCCGGGGGCGGCGGTGCCGGAGGACTTTCTGGTGGTGGAAGCGGTGGGGCGAGCCACGGTGCGGGGGATCCGGGTGAACGAGGATTCGTTCACGATTCAGTTGAAGGATCCGCAGGGGTTCCATAGCTTTCGAAAGTCGGAGTTGCGGAGCTTGAGGAAGCTGGCGGGTGAGACTCCGATGCCGGCGTATGGAAAGCTTGCCCCGGCCGAGTTGACGGATCTGGTGGCGTACCTGGTGTCGCTGAAGGGGAGGCCATGAATGCGGCGGCGTGATTTTGTGAGCGGACTGGCGGGTATGCCGCTGGCGGCGCAGGTGCCGTTTGAACGGGTATTGAACGCCGGGGCGGAGCCGCGGAACTGGCTGACCTATTCGGGCAACCTGCTGGGCCACCGGTATTCGCCGCTGGCGCAGATCACGGTTGAGAACGCAGCGCGGCTGCGGCCGGTGTGGGTGTATCAGTTTCCGGACACGAGCAATCAGGTATCGCCGCTGGTGGTGGACGGAGTGATGTACCTGACGGCGCCGCAGGCGATGATGGCCGTGGATGCGCGGACGGGGCGGAACCTGTGGCGGTGGTCGCGGCCGGCGCCGAAGGACCTGCAGACGATTGGATTTGGGCGGACGAATCGCGGGGCGGCGATTCTTGGCGACACGCTGTATGCGGGCACGCTGGACGGGTATCTGGTGGCGGTGGATGCGAAGTCAGGGGTGGAGCGGTGGGCTGTCGAGGTGGCCGATTACAAGGTGGGGCACTGTATCACGGTGGCTCCGCTGGCGGTGCGGGACAAGATTGTGGTGGGGATCAGCGGGGGTGAGGCTGGGGTGCGGGGCTTCGTGGACGCCTACGATGCCAGGACCGGGAAGCGGGCGTGGCGGTTCTGGACGGTGCCGGGTCCGGGGGAGAAGGGACACGACACGTGGTTGAATGAGGCGTGGAAGACGGGCGGTGCGACGACGTGGGTGACCGGGTCCTATGACGCGGACCTGGATCTGGTGTATTGGGGCGTGGGCAATCCTGGTCCGGACTGGAATGGGGATGTGCGGCCGGGGGACAATCTGTTCTCGTGTTCGTTTATCGCCCTGGAGGCGGCGACGGGGAAGCTGCGGTGGCATTTTCAGTTCACGCCGCACGACACGCACGACTGGGATGCGACGCATGTGCCGGTGCTGGTTGATGCGACGATCCGGGGGCGGGCTCGGAAGCTGGTGATCAACGCCAACCGGAACGGCTTCTACTACGTGCTGGACCGGGTGACGGGCGAGTTTCTGCACGGCAACGCGTTCGCGAAGCAGACATGGGCTTCGGGATTGGACGACAAGGGCCGCCCGATGGCGCTGCCGAACACGGAGCCGACGGAACAGGGCACGCTGGTTTGGCCGAGTCTGCAGGGCGCGACGAACTGGTTCAGTCCGACGTACAGCCCACGGACGGGATGGCTGTACGTGCCGGTGCGGGAGATGGGCGCAATCTACTACAAGCGCGAGGCGGTGTATAAGCCAGGAACGTTTTTCGCGGGCGGAGGCGAGATGGCGCAGGCTGGCGACAAGGCGTGGGGCGCCGTGCGGGCGCTGGAGGTGGCAACGGGCAAGACGATGTGGGACTTCCGTCTGCATTCGCCGACGTGGGCGGGGCTGATGTCGACGGCGGGCGGGCTGGTGTTTGGCGGATCGAATGAGAGCAATTTTTTCGCGCTTGAGGCGCGGACGGGCAAGCCCGTCTGGGATTATCAGACCGGGGGGCGGGTGACGGGAAACCCGGTTTCGTTTGAAGTGGACGGGCGGCAACATGTGGCGGTGGCCTCGGACCGGGTGCTGCTGGTGTTCAGCCTGGCATGACCCGGAAGGGTTACAATCGGCGCTGAATGATCACACGCCGTCAATTCGCAGCGGGCTGCGCGGCTGCTCCGGCGGTGTTCGCGCAGGGCGGACGCCGCTGGAATTTTCTGTTTGTCAGTTGCGAGGATACGAGCCCGGATCTTGGGTGCTACGGGGATCAATATGCCTCGACGCCGAATATTGACAAGCTGGCCACCGAGGGGCTGCGGTACACACATGCGTTTTCGACTTACGGGGTCTGCGCGCCGAGCCGGTCGTCGATCATCACGGCGATGTACCCGGCGACGATTGGGACGCATCACATGCGGTCGCAGGGGGTACCGCCGCCGGAGGTGAAGTGTTTCACGGAGTATCTGCGGGCCGCGGGATACTACTGCACGAACAATTCGAAGACGGATTACAACTTCGCGCCGCCGGAGACGGCGTGGGACGAAAGCAGTCCACGGGCGCATTGGCGGGGGCGTGCCAGCAACGATCAGCCGTTTTTCGCGGTGTTCAACTTCGTGGTGTCGCATGAGAGCCAGGTGCGGGCGCCCGAGGAGACGTACCGGAAGAATATCGCGCGGCTGAAGCCGGAGCAGATTCACGATCCGGCAAAGGCTCAGCTGCCGCCGTACTATCCGGACACGCCCGCGGTGCGGAAGGACTGGGCGCGGCTGCACGACAACATCAGCGCGATGGATGCGATGGTGGGCGACACATTGCGGGAGTTGGAAGCAGACGGGCTGGCCGGGAACACGATTGTGTTTTTCTGGGGCGATCATGGGCGCGGGTTGCCGCGGGCGAAGCGCTGGGTGTACGACTCCGGAACGCGCGTGCCGCTGATCATACGGTGGCCGGGTACGCTTGCCGCGGGCACAGTCACGGACCGGATGGTGAGTCTGATGGACCTGGGCCCCACGCTGCTGTCTCTGGCCGGCGTGGCGCCGCCCAAGCACATGCAGGGGCAGGCGTTTCTGGGCGCACACGCCGGTGCGCCGCGTGAGTACACGTTCATGGCGCGCGACAGGATGGATGAGACCTATGACCTGATTCGCAGCGTGCGTGACAAGAGGTACAGGTACATCCGGAACTATCAGGCGGGTAAGCCGTATGCCCAGTACATCGAGTACATGGATCAGATGCCGACGCTGCGTGAGATGCGGCGGCTCAACGCGGCCGGGCAGTTGACGGGAGCGCAGAAGCTGTTTTTCCGGCCGGAGAAACCGGTGGAAGAACTCTTCGATTCGGAAGCCGATCCGCATGAGGTGAACGATCTGGCGAGGGATCCGAAGTATGCCGGGATCCTGGCGCGGATGCGCGGTGTGCATGAACGGTTCATGAAGGAGACGGGGGACCTCGGCTTGATTCCCGAGGACGAGTTGAAGGAGAAGATGCGCCCGGGCGGAGTGTTCGCGACGGCGGCGGTTCCCACGGCCACGGTGCGGGGAGAGATGGTGACGCTTGCGTGCGAGACTCCGGGGGCGTCGATTGCGTACACGTTCGAGGCCGGCGCGAAAGCCCGGTGGCTGCTGTACTCAAAGCCGGTGCGGAAGACGGGGCCGATGCGCGCCAAAGCGTGCCGGTTGGGATACAAGGATAGCCCGGAGGTCAAGGCTTGATGCGCTGGTGGGCGGCGCTGGCCCCGGTGGCGTTGTGCACGGCGGAGACTCCGATGGAGGACCTGCTGGCGGCGAAGCTGGTGGCGCAGGTTCGCGCATTCGACGACAAGCTGGACGGTGTGCTGGGGTTCGCGGCGGTTGATCTGGGGACCGGGCGGAGCTTTGGCTACAACGACGGCGTGGTGTTTCCGCAGGCGAGTTCGATCAAGATCCCGATTCTTATTGAGGTGTTCAAGCAGGCGAAAGCGGGGCGATTCGGGCTGGATGACCGGGTGACCGTGCAGCCTTCGGAGAAGGTGGCTGGGAGCGGCGTGCTGGCGGGGCGCCTTGCCGGGGGTCCGGTGACGCTAGCGATTCGGGAACTGGCGCTTGAGATGATCCGGTCCAGCGACAACACGGCCACGAACCGGTTGATTGCTATGGTGGGAATGGGGGCGGTGAACCGGACGCTGGATGAACTGGGATTCCATGCAACGCGGCTGCGGCGGATCATGCTGGATTCCGCGGCGGCCACGCGCAATGAGGAGAACATTTCGACGCCGTTGGAGATGGCTAGCCTGGCCGCGATGTTGTACCGGGGCGAAGTGCTGGATGGGGCCAGGAGCGCGGACATGATCGCGATGATGAAGACGGTGAAGGCGGACTTTCGCGCGGTGATTCCACCCTCGGTGGAGGTGGCGGCCAAGCCGGGTGAGTTGACGGGTGTGCGATGCGAGACAGGGGTGGTGTATCTGCGCGGACGGCCGTTCGCTTTGAGTGTGATGGCAGCACATCTGGAAGGGGAGCAGAACCCGGTGGGGGATGTGGTGAAGATGGTATTTCATCATTTTTCGAAGCTGGCGCGGGCGAACCGGTACGGAAACTACGGAGTACGATAAGGGGTTTATGTCAGTTGAAGGAAAGACAGTCGCTTTGCTGGTGGACAACATCTACCAGGAGATGGAAGTGTGGGTGCCTTTGTACCGGCTGCGGGAAGCGGGTGTGCGCGTGGTGACCTTGGGTGCGGCGGCCGGGACGACATACACCAGCAAGCTGGGGTATCCGGTGGTGGCCGAGAAAGCGTATGACCAGGTGTCCGCGGCGGATTTCGACGGCGTGGTTGTGCCTGGTGGATTCGCGCCGGACCACATCCGGCGGCATGCGCGGGCGACGCAACTGGTGCACGACCTGGATGCCGCCGGAAAACTGGTTGCGGGGATCTGCCATGCGGGCTGGGTGCTGTGCTCATCCAACCTGCTGCGGGGGCGGCGTGTAACGTCGTATTTCTCGATCAAGGACGACATGACGAACGCGGGCGGGCTGTGGGAAGACGCCGAGGTGGTGGTGGACCGGAATCTGGTGACATCGCGGCGGCCGGACGATTTGCCGGCGTTTTGCCGGGCGATGCTCGAAGTGCTGGCGCGGCAGTAACGGCAGATGCAACCGGTGATTTCGGTGCGCGGACTGCGCAAGGCTTATGGGACGTTCGAGGCTGTGCGAGGGATCGAGTTCGAGGTGCGGGAGGGGGAGGTGTTCGGGCTGTTGGGTCCGAACGGGGCGGGCAAGACAAGCACGGTGGAGATTCTGGAGGGGCTGCGGCCGCGATCAGCGGGTGAGGTGACGGTGCTGGGGTACGACCCGGGCGTTGATGTGCGGGCGTTGAAGGACCGGATTGGGGTGTGTTTGCAAGCGACGAACCTGCCGGAGAAGATCAAGGTGAGCGAAGCGCTGGCGCTGTTCGCAGCGTTCTATTCGCGAAATACCGATCAGAACAAGCTGATTGACCGGTTGCAGCTTGGGGACAAGAAGGATGCGTTCTATTCGACGCTTTCCGGTGGACAGAAGCAGCGGGTGGCGATTGCACTGGCGCTGGTGAACAGCCCGAAGCTGGCGTTTTTCGACGAGCCGACGACGGGGCTGGATCCGCAGGTTCGGCTTGAGATCCACGGTTTGATTTCCGAGTTGCGGGCGTCGAAGACGACGACGCTGCTGACGACGCACTACATCGAAGAAGCGGAACGACTGTGCGACCGCGTGGCGATCATGGACGAGGGGCGAATCATCGCGATGGGCACGCCTCGCGAGATTCAGCAGAGCACGCTGGGGCACACGATGATCGAGATTTCAACGGAGCGCCCGCTGCCCGATGGCGCGCTGCCCGAGTTGATGGGAGCGTCCGAGATGGTGGTGACTGGGGACCGCAAGGAACTGCGGATGGCATCGGCTGAGCCGGCGCGGGCGATTGTGGAACTTGTGAAATGGATCGATCAGGCAGGGGTCGGGCTGGCGGATATCCACATGAAACGGCCGACGCTTGAGGATGCGTTCATCAAGCTCACCGGGAAGAGCTTGCGGGATTGATGATGAACGCATACCTGGCGCATATCGTCATCAGTTTCAAAATCGCCTGGCGCGACCGGATGGTTCTGTTCTTCAACTACGCCTTTCCGCTGATTTTCTTCTTCATGTTCGCCCAGATGTTCAAGGCGGAACAGGGCGGCGCGATTGTGCAGGTGGTGGCAAGTGTGCTGTGCATCGGTGTGCTGGGGAACGGCTTTTTCGGCGGTGGATTGCGGGCGGTGCTGGACCGTGAGGCGAACATTCTGCGGCGTTTCAAGGTAGCGCCCATCTCACCGGCGCCGATTCTGGTGTCGTCGATGGCGGTGGGGCTGATCAACTATCTGCCATCGGCCCTGATGATGGTTCTGCTGGCGCATTTGCTTTACGGAATGCCGATTCCGGAACAGTGGCCTTCGCTGCTGTTGTTCCTGGTGCTGGGTGCGACGGCGTTCCGGGCGATAGGACTGATCATCGCTTCGGTGGCGAACTCGATGGGGGAGAGCCAGATCATCATTCAGACGCTGTATTTCCCGATGCTGCTGTTGAGCGGGGCGACGATTCCGGTGATGGTGTTTCCGGACTGGCTGCAGATTGTCTCGCAGTTCATTCCCGCAACCTATCTGTTCGGGGGCGTGCAGGCGATTCTGCTGCGCGGAGAGACGTTGGCGGCCAACTGGACGGCCGCGGGCGCGCTGCTGCTGACGATCCTGCTGTGCACGTTCATTTCGATCAAGCTATTCCGGTGGGAGAAGGAAGAAAAGATCAAGGCGAGCGCGAAGTTGTGGCTGGTGGCGGTGCTGGCTCCGTTTCTGGCGATTGGGATGTATCAGGCGCAGGCGAAGAGCAACATCGCCAAATCGAAGCAGTTGTATCGCGAGATGCGGCGGGATCACAAGTTTCTGATTCGAGATGCGCGCATCTTCGTGGGCGATGGGCGTGTGCTTGAAACGGGAACGGTGTTTGTAGCGAACGGGCGAATCGTGGCGATTCACGCGGGCCATGGGCCGGATCCGGAGACGCTGAAAGCGGAGGTGATTGAGGCGGCGGGCAAGACGCTGCTGCCCGGGTTGATCGATGTGCATGTGCATTTGGGCGCGCCGGGAGGCGTGTTCGAGAAGGTGGAAGACTACCAGAAGCCGGGGTTGATGGAACGGAATCTGGCGGCGTATCTGTATGCGGGTGTGACCACGGTGAAGAGCGTGGGCGACATGATGACGACGCTGGGGCCGGCGCGGGAGCGGGTGCTTTCGGGCGAGTATCTGGGGGCTGACTTGCAGATGACGGGTCCGCTGTTCACGGCCGAAGGCGGGCATGGGACGGAGTACTTTAAGGGCGTTCCGGCGGCGCTGCGGGAGAGGATGGTGCGAGAGTTCACGCGGTTGCCGAAGACCGTGGAGGAGGCCAGGGCGCAGGTGAGGGAGTTGAAGGCGCAGGGAGTGGATGGAATCAAGGTGGTGTTGGACGCGGGGGCGGCGCCGGCGGTGTACAACCGAATGGATACGGCACTGCTATCGGCGATTGCGGCTGAAGGGGCCTCGTTGAGGCTGCCGGTGGTGTCGCACACGGGGGATGCCCATGATGTGGCGGATGCGGTGGCGGCGGGCGTGAGCGGGGTGGAGCACGGGGCACAGAGAGACCGTTTGAGCGACGCGCTGCTGGCGGAAATGAAGCGGAAGGGCGTGGCGTACGACCCGACGTTAAGCGTACTGGAGGCGTTTTCCGTGCTGCGCGGGGGCGGAACGGGGCCGATGTTCGAGGGGTCGCTGGTGCAGCAGGTGGCGTACCCGGGGTTGATTCAGAATACGAAGAAGGCGTTTGCGGCGGCGGAGTTTCAGAAAGGGTTGCAGCCCATCAAGGACTATCCGCTGGACCTGAAGCTGGCGATGGAGAATCTGAAGCGTGCGCATGAGGCGGGTGTGGTGTTGACGGCAGGGACGGATTCGGGGAATTTCCTGCTGCCGCACGGGGCGGCGATTCATCGCGAATTGCAGTTGTGGGTGCGCGCCGGGGTTCCGGCGGGGGCGGCGCTGAAGGCAGCCACGTTTGAGAACGCGCGCTTGTTGGGGCTGGAGCACCGGATTGGGGCGATCCGCGAGGGACTGGAGGCGACGATGCTGCTGGTGGATGGGAATCCGCTGGCCGAGATCGCGGCGACGGAGCGGATTTCCATGGTGATGTTCAAGGGAGAGCGGGTGAACCGGGCCGATCTGTTTGAACAGAAATAGGCCGGCTACTTCCCTCGAAAGCGCACAGTGAGCCCGGCGGTGATGGTGCGCGGGTAGCCGGGTGTGCCGTGGATGCCCATGCGTGGGGCCGCGCCTTGCAGGCGGGATTCGATGTAGTTCTGCGTCTCGTAGTATTCGCGGTTGAGCATGTTGTCGAGGGCGAAGTTGAAGTCAACGCTCCGGGTGAGGCGGCGAACGAGGCTCATGTCCCAGACGGTGTGGCCGGCGGCGCGGATGGTGGCGTCGAGCGGATCGAGGCGATAGCGGTTGATGGCGCGGACGCGGAGCGAGCCGGTCCAACCGCGCCAGGCGGCGAGGGTGAGACCCGCGTTGGGGACGAAGCGCGGGGCGCGGTCGACGTATTCGCGGGGCGAGGTGGCGCGATAGAACGCGTTGAGCACTTGGGTGAATCCGCCGGAGAAGCTGAGTTTGCGGTTCAGTTGCAGGGACAGTTTACCTTCATAGCCATAGGCCCGGCTGGGTCCCAGGAATTCGAGCGAGCCATCGTCGGCGACGTAGACGAGTTCGTGGGAGCGATCGATGAGGAAGGCGTCGAAGGCGGCTGAAAAGCGGCTGACGTTGTAGGAGACGCCCACTTCCTGGAAATCCGTGGTGGAGACGCGGGCGCCGCCGGGCGATTGAATCATGCTGCGTGCGTCAAGCGAGGAGATGCCGCGGCCGTAGTTGGCGTGGAAGGTGATGGGGAGACGGCGGGTGGGGGTATAGGCGAGGCTGGCCTTCGGCTGCCAGTTGCCGGCGGTCTGGCCGAGGGTGGAGGGGCTGAGCCGATCAGCGACGTGGAAGCGAAACAGGTCGTAGCGAAGCCCCGCGGAGGCGATGAGCTTTCCGTTGAGAAGGCTGAACGTTTCCTGGGCGTAGCCGGCCGTGTTGGTGACGTTGGCGTGAGCGCGTGTGGTGACGCCGGTTGGCGTGCGGCCGATGCGCGGGTAGAGGCCGACGTTGATCTGATTGCCATGATAGTTAGCCCCGGCTGAGAACTGGCTGAAGGAGGAGCCGAGTTTGTGCGGCTTGATGTATTGGGCGTTGGCGCCCTGCTGGAGACGGGAGTCGTGTTGTTGGATGCCGTCGCCGTCCATGGGGTCATTGAGGAAGTAGGTGAAGTTGGAGTAGAGGTCGAAGAGGGAGCGGCTGAGGAAGCCGTCGATTTTCCAAACAGCGCCGTCGGCGAGGTCCTGGCGGTAGTAGAGGCCAGCGGTCGCGCTGCGAACACGACCGCCTTCGCCCGGGTCGAGAAAGCCGAACCGGGGGAGGATGCCTTCCTGGACGGCATCGAGAGGAATCTGGCCGGAAGAGCTGAAGCTGTTTCGGCCGGCATTGAACTTGAAGCCCGCGCTGCGCTGGCGGGCGAGGCGTTGGGTGATGTTGGCGGTGAGGTTGTCGCGACGGTAGTCGAGGGGTTTGAGGAAGGGTCCATCAGAGTGGGAGCCTTCGTAGGCGAAGAGAGCGTCGGTGTTGAGGAGGTTGGGGCTGAAGGCGAGGAAGCCACGCTGGCTGTTGAAGGAGCCACCCTGAAGGCGGGCGGTCCATTCATCGGGCATGGATTCGCGGAGCCGGATGTGCACGACGCCGAGGCCGCTGAAGTCACCGTATTCGGCGGAGAAGGGTCCGTTGATGATGCTGGCTTCCTGGACGAGTTCGGGGGCGATGCTCTTGAGTGAGCCCAGATAACCCTGGCCGTGGCCCTGGGTGCTTTGGTTCTGCTGAACGTTGTCGACCAGGATCTTGAGGCCGCCGCTGACGCCGCCGTGATCGAGGTTGTAGCCGAAGCGGCGGATCTCGATGGACTTGCCGCCGCCCTCGTGTTGGACGGCGTGGATTCCGGCGTTTAACTGGTGGAGAACCTGGTCGTCGCGGCTGAACAGGGTGTGCTCGAAGACTTCCTTGTTGCGGTGGTCGACGGAGGGTTCGATTGTCTTGCCGGTGATGACAATGGACGTCTTGACGGGTTCGAGTTTGGGCGTTTGATCTTGCGCCGCGATGGCGGCGAACGCGGCGGTGAGCCAGGGAGTCATGGAAGCCTTGTGCTACTGTACTACATTTCGTGCTACGAGACTGCCGGATTTTCGGATTGCCGGTGCGGCAGATTTCTACACAAGGCGTTCGAGATTGGCGACGTAGTGTTCCATGCCGTGGTCGGCGACCTTGTCTCGATTTTGGAGTGCTTCGATGCCTTCCTTGACCCGGGTGATGATGTTGCCGTTCTGGAGAGCGATCTCATCGTCGTCCTCGGTGGCTATGACCGAACCGTCCGGGCCGAAGTGGAAATAGTTGAGCTCGTGGCGGAAGCCGAAGCGGAAGGGTGGCACGTGGGGAACGATGTCGTTGTCGTTGACGTAGCGTGAGGTGCGCGGGCCGAGCGCCGAGGCGTACTGGTGACGAAAGGTTTCGTCGCCGACGCGAGGCTGGCCGAAGGTGTAGACACCCTGAACGGGAATGCCTTCGACAAAGTGGAAGCGGGCGGCGCAGATGCGTGTGATGGCTCCGCCAAGACTGTGTCCCGTGATAAAGAGCGGGAGGTCACCGCGATCCGTGATGACCCGGGGGACGACGACTTCCTGAACTTTTTCGAAGGCGTTTTGGAAGCCACGGTGGACGCGGCCGACGGGACCTGGTTCGTGGTCGGTCTCGACGTTGAAGACCCAGTCCCGCACGGAAGCAGTGCCGCGGAAGGCGACGATCATGGCGGTGGAACCGGCGGCGATGAAGCCTTGCGTGCCACCTTGGTCGAGGAAGAGGAAGCGGGCGGGGTCAAAGCCCCAGATGGTGGTGATGGCGAGGGCCTCGTCGGGGCCTGCGTACGCGAGTTTGGCGCAGAGGCCCATGAGGAAGGCGTTGCGATGGGAGTGGCCGTCGGCGTTGGGTTCGAGGAGGTCGTGGAATGGGACGAGGTAGTTGACGGGCATCCCTCAAATGTACACCCGATGGGATTTGTGAGGGGAGAGGTTGACAGGGCTGGGTGGGACTCGGGAGAATGGAGATGTCACAGGTGTGCGGATGTGGCGGAACTGGCAGACGCGCTAGATTCAGGTTCTAGTTCTCGCAAGGGAGTGGAGGTTCAAGTCCTCTCATCCGCACCAATAAAATCAATAATTTACAAAGATTTAGACGCCCTCCACCGGAGGGCGCTTTCAGTCTTTGTGTGCGTAGTGTGTGCGAGTCTGGCGCAGTTCGCACACTGGGCGCACACACGTCCGGGAAACCAGCTCGAAGAAGTGTCCCGAATACGTTGACTCGCCTGAGGTTGTCGCGCCCCTGGAAAAGGCGCGCCTTAGAATCCGTAGCTTTCTCAGAGATCGAGTCGGCGCTGGGCATCTGACAGCACCTTGTACCCCATGTCCGCGTACCCCTTGAGCCGGCGGCCATACATGCGCGCGAGCATCAAGACGTCGGCGTCAACGTAGTCGTACACCTCGACGACCTTCTTGCCGTCGTGGAGCCGGTGGAGTCGGCCAACGTATTGCTGGAGCGTTCCCTTCCAGGAAATCGGCATTGCAAGGAAGAGCGTGTCGAGGCGCGCATCGTCGAAGCCCGCTCCGATGTAGCTGCCGGTTGCAAGAATCAATCGCGGTTCAGACTCGGGGATCGCGGCCAAGCGTTCGTTCACTTCACGCCGCTGTTTGCGACCCATGCCGCCCTTCAGTACGACGATGTTTTGAACACGGCCGGTGAGCGCAGCTTCCAAGTGCACAAGATGCTCAGTCCGGCCCGTGAGCACCAGCGGCGACCGCGCTTGTCCCACTGCGCATGCCACGTCATCAGCGATCATGCGATTGCGAATCTCGTCGGTCGTCATCGCGGCATAGATGTCCTGAATCGTTGGCTCGCCAGCGGCGGAAATCTTGAACTCCGTCGGCCGCGGAACGACAACGTGCCCGAAGGGCGTAGACTCTGTCATAGCGCGAGCGGCCATCGTGAACCATGCCGGCCCGCACTGCATGTAAATGATCGGGTGATGACCATCCTTCCGAGTTGGCGTGGCCGTCAGTCCGACGACGAACTTTGCTTTCACCTGGCGCATCACCTGCTCGAATGTGAAGGCTGATAGGTGGTGGCATTCGTCGACAACAACATGGCCGTACTCGGCGACAAAGTCCTTCACCCCCTTTTCACGATGAAGGCTCTGGATGACCGCCACGTCAATGACGCCGGTCCTCTTCGTCTTGCCGCCTCCCACTTGGCCGATCTCGTCAATTGGCATGTTCAGAAACATCGCCAGGCGCTCGCGCCATTGGTCAAGTAGCTGTTGACGATGAACGATCACGAGCGTGTTGACCCCGCGTTTGGCGATCAGCCACGCCGCCACTGCGGTCTTGCCGAACGCCGTGGGAGCGCAGATCAAACCCTCGTCATGTTGGACAACCTTCGCTACTGCCTCCTCCTGCGTCTGGCGGAGCGCGCCGTGAAACTTCGAGTCGATCGCAGTTCCAGCAGCACGCTCATCGCGGACCACGGTCTTCACCTTCAGTCCCTCCAGGAGCGCGGTCACTTCCGCGAGACAACCGCGCGGCAACGCCAGGTGGCGTGGCAGGTCTTCACCGCACGCAATCACGCGCGGCTTGTCAAAAGTCGCGAGCCGCATCGCCTGGGCCTTGTAGAACTCCGGATTCTGGAACGCAGCCAAGCGCAAGAGCCGGTTCATCAGATCCGGCGGCAAGCCCTTCTTATCGATGAACAGCAGGTTTGCGCGCACGATTTCGACAGACACTGGCACCGGCCCTTTGATTGGCTTCTCAGGGCGCCGGCGCGAAGGCGGAAGCGTCCAGGGATCGGGCGCTTCGTCGTCCTCAGTGCTCGCAAAGCGAACACCGATGAGATCGCCCCCTTGCTGGAGGGCTTCGGAGATCAGCCGTTCAGCAGCGGTCTGGGCCATCCGTTTGACGGATCCGAGGTAAGCCCATTGATCCGGATACGGCTTCATTTCTCCGTCGAGAAAAACACTGCGCCCCTGCTCGCGAGGAACCTTTTGCAGCGGTAACGCAATGAGGTTGCCGAAGCCGCCTTTGGGCATCGTGTCTTGGTTCGGGAAGAGACGATCATAGGAATCAAGGCCGAGTTGGTGGCGGCGCTCCATCGTCCTGGTGAGCAACAGCGATCCGAGGCGGCGGGCCAGTCCTGCCGAAACGGGTCGTTCGAAGAAGATCCAGATGTGCGCTCCGTCGCCCGATCGCGAGCACTCCACCGATGCCGGCACGCCGAGAGTGTTGCACGTTGCCCGAAACGCCGCGGCGTCTTCTTTCCATGTCTTTTTGTCGAAATCCGCCGCAAGGAACCAGCAAGTGTCATCGAGCAACAGCGGATATACGCCGACAGTTTGCTTGCCGGAAAGATGTGCGTGAATGGCTTTGTCGTCCAGCGGGATATTCTTTCTTGTCTCTTTGTCGACGCGCTTTCGATCATCCGGCTTGGCGGCATAGAACGCCTTCCAGTCGCTCTCCGTCCTGGGCGAGTAGCCGACGCGACCGTCAGGGCTTTCCCACCGTTGGGCGTAAACATCCTCTCGTCCGCGAAACAGCGACCTGAAGAGTGCGACCTTCTCGGGCGTCTTCAGGGACGACGGAGCAGGGATAGGAGTTGGCTTGATCACGGCGGCAGGGATGGCGATGCCGTGCTGGTCTAGCAGCGACCGGAGCCCTTCAACCTCCCGCTCGAGTTGCTCGCACCTCGCCGCCAGATCGGGACGAGGTTCGTCGGCTCGCCTTGCGTCGCTCATTTCACTTGTTGGCTCGGGCCTCCAAGTCCCGGCATTGTTCAAGCAACGTCTCAAACGGTTCGGTATCAGTCGGCAACAGCCCATCGTCCAGCATTCTCGCGTAATCGAGGGAAAGGCTGGCGAGCGCCTCGTCGCCCGGAACCAGTTGCAGTCCGCCGGATACGGCTGCGCCATAGTCGATCATGGCCCCGGACACATTCTTCTCGGAGAAGAACATGGACTTGTGCTTGGCGACAGCATCCGCAAGTGTTCGATCAGCAATTGCAGCATCTGCGAAGCCCGCGGCGTCCAGGCGCGTCAAATCATGCCAGTGCCGCGAAAAGCGTTCGCCGCCACGAAACTCACCTTGCTGGCAGAATACGTGAACCGCAGTGGCTTTCTCCCAGAACGTGCGCTCCGGGCGCATAACCCTGGCGGTCGCCGATGGAAAGACAACGCCGGCAACGCTCGGCGCTGCGTCGCAGGCGATCATTCGAGGTTCCCACGGCTCGCCTGTAGAGCGAGCACCGAACTCAAGCGTGACCACTGGACGCACATAGCCGGACCCCGCGGCCAGCGCGGCGTACTCAAGAAAGACCTTTTCGCCCTCCGACGAAAGCGTCGCGGCCAGCCCTTGATCAGCAAGGGCAGCGGAGATCTGGGGCATGACCTGCTCGGCGATCCAGACCGGGAGGCGAGAACGAATGTCCCTGGTCCAGCGTTTCTCTTGACTGCGCGTCGCCGGAAGCGGATCAATCCCAGAACCTGATAGGTCCGGCGCCAGCACGCGGATATCGTAGGTAAGGTCAACATCTTCAGAGAACCGGCTGATGATCTGGTATCCCTTGGACAACGACGAGCCCCCCTTGAAGACAAGGTGCTCGCCGAAAGGCGACTGGAACAGAACATCGAGCAGCCAAACCAGCCACACGTCTTTGTCTAACACGTGGATCGGACGGCCCGAACCCGCTGCGGCTACCGCCAGCGCTTCGCGCCGGTCGGCTGCAGACAGTTTGAGGAATGCGTCAGGCATGGGACGCGAGTCGGCTCACCTGCTGCGCCATCCAGGTGGGCAACATTCGGCGTAGTTCAACGACCGCGGCACGTTCCGACTCCGGCAGCTTGCCACGCAAGGCTTCGATTACGTGACTGGCCTGCTCAGGCCCCAGCCAAGCTAACGCTCGAATCAGAGCGCCTGCCTTACGTCCCGGAAGCGCCAATTGCCAGGCTGGAGCGTGACGAAGCTCGACAACCTGATTGCCTAGTTTCAACTTCCGTGTCGGACCGGAGGTCAGGTACACCTCACGCACCGGAACTTGCGTCGTCAATCCCAACTCGTTCGCGGCGGCCGCGCCGTGGGGAACCACCTTCTCTCCACGTTGTTCCACGATGGCCTGCACAACCGCGGCCGGTTCGGGTGGTCGGACACCAAAACGTCCCTCCACCGGCCGAACGTAAAGTCCGCGGCCCACGCGGATCAAATTCCCACGCCGGACCAAGCGAGACAGCGTCTGGTCTACGGCCGCACGGGTTCCAAGATGCAGGAGTTCCTTCGCCGCGAGCGGCACTCCTTCCGGAGCATTGCCGACGTGATTGATCACGGCTGTTCCAAGCGTTTCCATACCTGTCAGAAGTATAGCATGCTTTATGACACAGCCTCCACCGCGAATACTTTCTGTATGCAAAATCAGCTGAATACTGTCGGTTTATGAATATGACTGGAGACAGGACGAGCGCCCAAGGTTGTGTGCGGGCTGTGTGCGGATTCCGCGAAACGGCCCCAAACTGGCCTGACTGGCTCAAGCGGCGATAACAAGCCAAGGTCCATCAGATCAACACGTTACGGAAGAGACCCCACCGGCTTCAAACTCCCGAAAACTAGCTCTTTCTGATTCAGGTTCTAGTTCTCGCAAGGGAGTAGAGGTTCAAGTCCTCTCATCCGCACTAATAAAATCAGTAAGCTGCAATCATAGGGCGGTCCTCAGGGGCCGCTCTTGCTGTCCAGGGTAGCAGTCCAGGGTAGCGCAAATGGTAGCGCTGGGGTAGCGGAAATGGGGGGCTATCCGGGTAGGTGAGGGGCGCGCCGGGGATTGGGTCTGAAAATCGAGTGTGTCGATTTGGCGTTGCGCCATGGCTTGCGCTAAGAACGCTTTTATGCCTGTCAGAGGTATCTTATGCTTTCTGACAGATCTCTACCGCGAATACAGGGATCCCCTCTCTGAATGCAAAATCAACTGAATACTGTTCGTTTATAGATATGATTGGGGAAAGGACAAGCGGCCCAAGGTTCGGTGCGGGCTGTGGGACGAAAAATCTGGACTTCATCGCGACGAAGCTGTTTCCCATGCCGTGGGAGGACCATCAGCTCCAGTCCCGGTTTGAATCGTTCAACCTTTTCGAGTACGCCGGCCTTTGGCCCGCCGAACGCCGGTGCGGGAAATCCAGGAGCCTTCATGAAGAGAAGAGCATTTCTCAGTCTTGCGGGTGGAACCCTCGGGGCGGCTGCGGCTAAGCCCAATATCGTGCTGATCATTTCCGACGATCTCGGCTACAGCGACTTGCCCCGATTCGGACGCTCCGAAATTCCCACGCCGCATCTGGACCGGCTGGCCGCTTCGGGAACGATCTTCACGCAGGCGTACTCGTCGGCTCCGATCTGCGTGCCTGCGCGGATGGCAATCAACACCGGCCGCTATCACCAGCGCTTCGGCATCTACGACAACATGTATGACCCGCGCGAGGTGAAGCTCTTCTTCGAAGAGACGACGCTGGCGCAACATCTGAAGAAACTCGGCTATGCGACGGGGCTGGTTGGGAAGTGGCATCTGAGCGGGAATCAGTTTCCACCGAACGGCCCCACGCCGGAGCAGAGAGGATTCGATGAGTGGGTCGGGATCGAAGGCGGCGGGTCGGCTTATCTGGCGCCGGTGAAGGTCTACCGGAACAACACGCCATTTGAAACCAGCGAGTATCTCACGGACTTCTGGGGTACCGAAGCCGTCCGGTTTGTCGAGCGCAACCGCCAACGCCCGTTTTTCCTCTATCTCGGATTCAACGCTCCACACGCGCCCCTGCACGCGCTGGATGCCGACAAGACGGTGGGCGAGTCGGCCAGCCCAGACCGCCACATTTACGCCGGCATGGTGAAGGCGATGGATCGCAATGTCGGCCGGGTGATGACGGCGCTGCGGTCGAATCGATTGGAGCGCGACACGCTCGTCATCTTCATCAACGACAACGGCGGCGGCGGCAATCATACGCACCACACACGCGCAATACCGCCCGCAATGCTCCGCTCCGCGGGTACAAGTTCGATTTGTGGGAAGGCGGTATTCGCGTCCCGATGATCGTGAGTTATCCCGGACGCGTCGCCGCCGGTGCCCGCTACGACAAGGTGGTCTCGAACATGGATCTGGCGCCGACCTGCCTGCGGGCCGCGGGCGGAGATCTTCCTCGCGAGCGTCCGTTCGACGGCGTCGACCTGATGCCCTTCCTAACGGGCCAGGACAAAGGCGCACCCCACCCGCTGCTGTGCTGGGAGAATCGCGCGTGGCTGGGACCACGCGGCAAACAGCGGCCCGCCGCCGGACAACACCATCGCGCCGTTCGCAAAGGCAAGTGGAAGGCCATCCAACCGGCCGGCGAACCGGAATGGCAACTGTTCGATTTGGACGCCGACCCGGGAGAAGCGCACGACATGGCAACGGAGCACCCGGACATTGCGAAGGACCTGGCAGGCGAGTTCAGCCGGTGGCGGGAATCCATGACAAACCAAGTGCAGCTCTGAGCTGAGGGCGAAGAGCGCTCAAAGGCATCGCTGGCTCTGATAGCATCAACCAACGAAAGGAACTTTCATGAGAGCACCTGTCCTGGCAGCCATCCTGGTGGCCGCCGGCATCTCGTTGCACGGCCAAGGGACCAGCGGCCAGATCACCGGATCCGTCACGGACGCTTCGGGCGCCGTGATCCCCGGAGCCATCGTGGCTGCCGTCAACGACGGTACAGGATTAAAGCGCGAAACCGGCACGAACGATCAGGGCAACTACCTGCTTTCGCTGTTGCCTCCTGGCGTTTATCGCGTGAGCGTGGAAAAGACGGGCTTCCGGCCCATGGCGCGCACGGATCTGACGCTGGCCGTGGATCAAACCGTTCGCATGGACTTCGCGCTGGACGTAGGAACGGTCAGTGAATCCGTGGAGGTCAGCGCAACCGCTGTGCAAATCGATCAGGACACTTCGGCGCTAGGACAGGTGATCGACGGATCGAAGGTACTCAACATGCCGCTCAACGGGAGGAGTCCCCTCCGGCTGACCCAGTTGACTCCGAACGTGGCGGTGGCGCCCACGGGTAACGGGCAGTTTCAGGATATCCCGGTGAACATGATGGACGACTCGATGATTTCCATCAATGGCGGGCGCGCTCGTTCGAACGAAGTGCTGGTGGATGGAATCCCGACGACCACGGGATTCGTGAATGTCATGACCACGGTTCCCAACGTCGACAGCACCCAGGAGTTCAAGGTGCAGAGCAACAACCTCTCCGCCGAGTGGGGCCGGTTCGGAGGCGGTGTCATCAACGTTTCAACGCGCAGCGGCACCAACGCACTGCACGGGTCCCTCTTTGAGTTCCTTCGCAACGACGCCTTTGACGCGAACGAGTTCTTCAATCGGGGGGCTGGGCGGACCATTCCTCCGTTTCGCATGAACCAGTTCGGTTACGCCGTGGGTGGTCCCGTTGTTTTGCCGAAGGTCTACGACGGCCGAAACAAGTCGTTTTTCTTCACCGACTACCAGGGCAGCCGGTGGCGCCGGGGCCAGGTGTTTCGCACCACCGTGCCCACCGCATTACAATCCCGGGGAGACTTCACGGGCACGCTCGCCCAGAACGGTCAGCCGATCCTGGTGTTCGACCCGCTTACCACCCGGCCCAACCCAGCGCAAGCGGGACGTTTCCTGCGCGATGCTTTTCCGGGCAACGTAATTCCCGCCAACCGGTTCGACCCGGTGGCCAGAGCCATGAACGCGTATCACCCCGCGCCCAACACCACCGGAGATCCCTTCACGCAGAACAACAATTACATCAGCAACGCGCCGATTCGAATCGATCAGGCGAACGTTGGCAACCGCCTGGATCACTACTTCAGCCAGGCGTGGCGCATGTTCGGACGGGTTTCGCTGCACCGCTCCACAATTGGCCAGCCCGATACGTTTGGAAACATCGCCACGCCGGGCGGGCTGAGAGGCGTGGCGCTCAACAACGCTTCCGCGGGAATGGATCACACAGTGACGCTGAACTCAGCGTCGGTCTTCAACGTGCGGACGGGCTTCGCAAGGTTCTTCTGGACGCGCCAACTCTTCAGCGAAGGCTTTGACGCTACGCAACTGGGGCTTCCCGCGAGCCTCGTGCGCGCGTTCACGAATCCACTCTTGCCGGAGGCGAACATAGAGGGCATGTCCGGTTTGAGCGGAAGCGGCATGCTGCGCTCCGGCCAGAACAGCTATTCGCTTCTCGCGTCGTATTCGCGCCTGGCGGGCCGCCACAGTTGGAAGACCGGATTTGAAGGCCGCGCGCAACGGCTCAACGTATTCAACCTGAGCGCCGGATCGGGGGTGTTTGGATTCACGCGGGCGATGACGCGGGGTCCCGACCCGAATGTCGTGGTTCAGAACGCGGGCGTCGGTTTTGCCAGTTTCCTGCTGGGCGCGGCCAGCACGGGTCAGGTCAACATCGCGAGCGGCCACACGCTTCAGAACTTCTACTACGCCGGGTATGTTCAAGACGACATCCGCGTGAATCGGCGCCTGACGTTGAACCTTGGTTTTCGCTACGAGACCGAAACGCCATTCACCGAGAAGCGAAATCAGTTCCATCGTTTTGACCCGGCGCTGGCCAGCCCGGTGCGCAACCCGTCGTTTCCGAACCTCACGGGTGGCTTGGTCTACGCAGGAAAGGACGATCGCCAGGCCTACCGCCGTGACGGCAACAACTTCGCCCCGCGCTTTGGATTCGCTTTTACCCCCTTCGACCGGACTGTGATTCGCGGCGGAGGAGGGCTCTTCTTTGCGCCGTTTGGCACCGGGGGCGACGGAACAAACGGCGCCGTGCCCGACGCCGGCTTCAGTTCTGTCTCGCCCATGGTTGCCTCCCTGGATGGCCTGACCCCGTTCCGGTACCTGCGCGACCCGTTGCCGGAGGGCCTGACCCCTCCGACGCGCGATCGCCTGGGCGCCAGAACATTCCTGGGTCAAGCCGTGAATCAGTGGGATCCGGTCGCCGTCACGCCTTACACCGTACAATGGAATCTGGACATCCAACGTGCATTCGGCAAGGACTTCATTCTGGATGCGGCCTACTCGGCGAATCGCGGTGTGAAGCTGAATCAGGTCCGGCAGCTCAACGCGCTTTCGCCGGATCTGCTGAGCCTCGGCACCGGATTGCAGGCACTGGTGACGAATCCCTTCTTCCCGAATATCACAGCCGGCGCGCTCAGCCGTCCGACCGTAGCGCGGCAGCAATTGCTGCTCCCCTATCCGCAATACAGCGGGGTTTCCACGTTCAACTCGAGTTCGGGCAATTCGATCTATCACTCGCTGGCGGTGAAATTCGAAAAGCGGGCGTCGAGAGGCGTCGGCTTTCTGCTGGCTTACACGTTGTCGAAGTCGATTGCCGACGTCCGCAACTCGGTCGGCGCCAACGGGAATGCGCAGAACGTCGGATTGAACACCACTGTGCAGAATTGGTACGACTTGCGAGCGGAACGCGCCATCTCCGAAATCGACGCCACGCACGCCTTGGCCGCCAGCGTGGTGGCCGAACTCCCGTTCGGCCCCAACAAGCGATTCTTCTCCGGCTCTCGCGGAGTGGCCGGAAAGCTGATCGGCGGCTGGCAGCTGTCGGGCGTTTCGCGCAGCCGCAGCGGCTATCCTCTTGCCATTTCAGCGACCATCCCGAACGGCGGCAACCGTCCGAACTCCACCGGCCGGAGCGCTGAACTGCCGGCGGGGCGATCGCGGAGCGAACAGGTGGCCAAGTGGTTCGATACCTCCGCTTTCACGCAGCCCGCACCCTTCACGTTCGGCAATGTCTCCCGCACGTTGCCGGACACGCGCGGGCCGGGGAACTGGCTGGTGGATCTCTCGCTGGTGAAGGACACCGCGATTCGGGAACAATGGAAGCTGCAGTTCCGGGCCGAATCGTTCAATGTCATGAATCGCGCAAACTTCTGGCAGCCCAACACGCTGGTGAACAGCACGCTGTTTGGTCAACTGGTGACGACGACGGGGCTTCCCAGAGTGAATCAGTTGGCCCTCAAGGTCCTCTTTTGATATGGCTGGAACTGCGCTGCTCTTCATAACGGCCCTGCCCCTATGGGCTGCCGATGTTGCGTTCTTCGAGAAGAAGATCCGCCCTGTTCTGGCGGAAAAGTGTTGGAGCTGCCATTCGAACAACGCGAAGATCGCCTTCGCGGGATTGAGGCTGGATACAAAAACCAACGTCTCGAAGGGCTCCGACGCAGGACCGGTGATCGCCGCTGGTGACCCCACGGCTAGCCGTCTGTATCAGGCCCTACTCTACACTGGGCAGGCCAAGATGCCGCCTTCGGGCAAACTCCCCGAGGCCGTGCTCGCCGACTTTCGGGAGTGGATCGCTGGTGGCGCACCTTGGCCGGACGATGCGGGCTCAAGCGCGGCGGCGAGTCAGGACAGCACCGTGGGCAAGGCAAAGCAGCATTGGGCATGGCAACCGGTCGCGAAACCTCCCGTACCCGTGGTGCGTAATCAAGCGTGGCCCGTGAACGACATCGACCGGTTTGTGCTGGCCGCGCTCGAAGCCAAGCGGCTCGCACCGAGCACCGACGCCGCACCGGCGGCGTGGCTCCGCCGGGTGACGCTGGACTTGACCGGCCTGCCGCCCACACTCGCCGAACAGGAGGAGTTCGCCCGGACTGCGTCGCATGAAAAGGTGGTCGATCAACTGTTCGGCTCGAAAGCCTTCGGAGAACGCTGGGGGCGGCACTGGCTCGACCAGACTTATTACGCCGACAACATCGAGATCGGCCGCCGGGTACCCGCCCGCCACGCCTGGCGTTATCGCGACTATGTCATTGACGCGTTGAATCGCGACGTGCCCTACGATCGCTTTCTTATCGAGCAACTCGCGGGCGACCATCTCGAATGGACTTTGCCTGTGGAACGGCGCAACAACATCGTCGCCACCGGAATGCTGGCGCTGGGCCCATGGCCGCTGGTTAACGCCGACAAAGAACAGCTCCGCATGGATGTGGTCGACCTGCAGATGGACATGGTGGGCCGGACGATGCTTGGGTTGACTCTCGGCTGCGCGCGCTGCCACGATCACAAGTTCGATCCGATTACGCTCGACGACTACTACGGCATGGCCGGTGTCTTCGCCAGCACACGCACAATCTTCGGACGGCTGGACCTCGGCGTGTTCAGCAACGTCAACACTGTGACGCTGCCGGAGCAGCCGGACGAGATGACGGCGCGGGCGGCGGAGACCCGAGAGTATTGGGAGAAGCTGGCAGCGGCGCGCGAGAAACTGGAACGATTGCGCGCTGAACGCAAGCCGCTTGAGAAGGACACCGCCGACGCCAAGCGCCTGGACAAGGAGATTCAGGAGGCGACACAGACGGTCAAGTTCTACGAGTATCTTCCAGTGGTTCCTCCCACGGCGCACGCTGTGCAGGATGTCGACGCGCCGGCCGATTGCCGGGTGAACATCCGTGGCAACGCTCACCAGCTAGGGAAACAAGCTCCTCGTTCCGCCATTGCGATCCTGGGCTCGCACAAGTTGGACATCGCGGATTTCACCAGCGGACGCTTGAAGTTGGCCGAGTGGATCGCGCGAAAAGAGAATCCGCTCACGGCACGCGTGGCAGTGAACCGCATCTGGCACCACTTGTTCGGCGCGGGCCTGGTCCCGTCGATCGACAACTTTGGAATGCGTGGCGGCAAGCCGAGCCATCCGGAGTTGCTGGATCATCTTGCCGCGGCGTTCGTTGCCGACGGCTGGTCGGTGAAGAGGTTGATTCGGAACATGGTGCTCAGCCGGACGTACCGGCAGGCGTCGGCACCACGCGCTGAAGGACTTGATGCGGATCCCGAGAATCGTCTGCTTTGGCGGATGAGTCCAAGGCGCCTGGAAGGCGAGACGATTCGTGACGCCATGCTCACGGTCAGCGGGCAACTCGATCCGGTGAGCGGAGGGCCGTCGTTGCCGTTCTGGGTGCCCGGCAACATGAACCTCGGCAGGCCTGAGTCTCTTTCCGACAGCGCGAAACTCGACCCCGCCACCAGCCGGCGCCGGTCGATCTATCAGCCGACGATGCGCAAGGGGCAGGTGGAAGAGATGGATGTTCTCAACCTGTTCGACTTTCCCGACACAAACCAGATCACCGGCGCCCGATCGTCGACCACCGTGCCCACGCAGGGGCTGTATCTGATGAACGCGCCGTTCGTGAAGCAACAGGCCGCGGCGCTGGCGAAGCTGGCTGCGGATGGCGAGAGATCGGATGGGGACCGCGTACGGGAGCTGATCCGCCGGGTGTATGCCCGCGCACCCGAGCCCGGCGAAGTGGACCGGTTGCTCAGCTACGCGGCAGCGCTTCCCGGGCGCGCGGAGGCTTGGGAACGTCTCTGCCACACGCTGCTGATCTCGAATGAGTTTCTCTATCGGAGGTAACGGACGACGATGACAAGGCAAGAGTTTCTCCGGCGCTCCGCTTGCGGCTTCGGAATCGCCGCACTGCAATCGATGATGGCCGGAACCCATCATCCGGCACGGGCCAAACGCGTGATCTTCCTCTTCATGCAGGGCGGCCCTTCGCAGATGGACTTGTTCGACTACAAGCCGGAGCTCGAACAGCGCCACAGCCAGCCGTTTTCGCTCGCGCTGCCGAAGAACTATGAGGCGCCGGGGATTCGTGGCACCCGGTTCTTCGGGCCGATCAGCAAGTTCGTGCGCCGAGGCCAACGCGGCATGTTGATGACGGAGATGCTGCCTCACTTGGGCGGCGTGGTGGACGACGTCTGCTTTCTGCACGGCATGCATGCAGACAGCGAGGCACACGCCCCCGCCATTCGCCAGCTTCACACGGGGCACAGCGTGCAGGTGCGCCCGTCAATGGGATCCTGGGTGCTATACGGGCTCGGTTCGGAGAATCGCAATCTGCCCGGCTTCATTACAATCTGCCCCGCCCTGGGCGGCGACGGCGGCACGCCGCAGCTTTACGGTAGCGGCTTTCTGCCGGCGTCCTACCAGGGAACGCCGCTCGGGCGTTCCGGCGACGCGAAGAACGCGCGCTTCGGTTATCTCGGTGACGCGGTTGGAACCAGCGGCGATCAACGGCGGCAACTCGATTTTTTGGCGGCGGTGAATCGCCACGATGCAGCGCGCGTGGGCGCCGAAGCCGAACTCGATGCCCGCGTGGCCTCGTTCGAACTCGCCTTCCGGATGCAGATGGAAGCACCCACCGTGCTCGATCTGGCTCGCGAAACGGAGACGACGCAGAAGCTCTACGGTATTGGAGAAAAGGAAACGGACAACTTCGGCCGGCAGTGCCTGATGGCCCGGCGCTTGGTGGAGGCCGGTGTCCGCTTCGTGCAGATCACCGACGGCGGCTGGGACCACCACGGGAACCTGCGCGGGGCGCTGCCAGTCCGTTGCAAGGCGGTGGACAAACCGATCGCCGGCTTGATTGCGGACTTGAAAGGCCGCGGCCTGCTTGACGATACGCTGCTGATTTGGGGCGGCGAGTTTGGCCGTACGCCGTTCGACCAGGATCTCTCGCAGGGCAAAGCCCCGGCGAGTGAACGCGGGCGCGAGCACAATCCGCGCGGTTTCACCATGTTCCTGGCCGGCGGCGGAGTCAAGCCGGGCATCGCGCACGGCGGCACCGACGATTTCGGATGGGATGCCGTGCAAGGTAAGGTACACATTCACGACCTGCACGCGACGATGCTCCACTTGCTGGGCCTGGACCACGAGCGGCTCACCTACCGGTACACCGGCCGCGACTATCGCCTGACCGATGTATTCGGCCATGTCGTCAAGGAGATCTTGGTCTAGCACCCCAATGCTGAACCGCAGAAGACGCCACGCGCCGTCCGCGGTTGCTGCGGATGCACTGCCTCAGGGCGAACTGCTATGACGCAACCTCGCAGCGGCGACGAAACCCTATTGCGACCTTAGCCGCCCGCGGCGGGTTCCATGCCTGGCAGGGTGACTTCGCTCAGGCCGAAGCGGTTGATGGCGTCGGCATAGGCCTTGGCGCTGGCTTCGATGACGTCGGTGGAGGCTCCGCGGCCGACGACGCGGCGGCCGTTGTCTTCCAGGTGGACTACCGCTTCACCCATGGCTCCCGCGCCGCCGGTGACCGCACGCACTTCGTACTTCACCAGACGTGCATTGGTGCGGGTGACGGCGGCGATGGCCTTGTAGACCGCATCGACGGGTCCATCGCCGAGCGCGGCGGCTTCGCGCGTCTCTTCTGCGCGCTTGAGGCGGACGGTGGCCGTGGGTATGGCGTTCGTTCCGCTGTAGATGTGCAGATAGTCCACCGACCATCCTTCGGGAGCGCCGTGGATTTCATCGTGGAAGAGCGTGAGCAGGTCTTCATCGAAGACCTCGGTCTTCTTGTCGGCCAGCACCAGGAAGCGCTGGTAGGTCTGGTCCAGTTCCTGCGCGGACAGCGCATAGCCCAGCTTGTCGAGACGGTCGCGCAGGCCCGCGCGGCCGGTGCGGGCGGTGAGTACGACGCGGCTTTCAGCGGCTCCGATGTCGGCCGGCTGCATGATCTCGTAGGTGAGGCGTTCCTTCAGGAAGCCGTCCACGTGGATGCCGCTGCTGTGCGAAAAGGCATTACCGCCAACCACCGCCTTGTTCGGCGGCACGGCGATGCCGAGCATTTCCGAGACCATGCGGCTGGTGCGCGCAAACTCGCGGGCGTCGACATTGGTGTACTGCGCAAAGTAGTCGCGGCGGGTGCGCAGGGCCATCACCACCTCTTCGAGCGCCGCGTTTCCGGCGCGTTCGCCGACGCCGTTGACGGTGCCTTCCACCTGCCGGGCGCCGTTTTGGATGCCGGAGAGGGAGTTGGAGACGGCCAGGCCCAGGTCATTGTGGCAGTGTACGCTGATGACTGCCCTGGCGATGTTTGGCACGTTTTCAACCAGCGACCGGATGAGCCGGCCGTACTGTTCGGGCACGGTATAGCCGGTGGTGTCCGGGATATTGACGACGGTGGCGCCGGCGTCGATGGCCGCTTCGATCATCTCGAAGAGGTAGGCCGGATCGGCACGGCCGGAGTCCTCCGCGTAAAATTCGACATCGTCGACGAAGGTCCGGGCCAGTTTGACGGCGCCGCGAGCCATCTCGATCATGGTGACTTTCT
This sequence comes from Acidobacteriota bacterium, assembly GCA_016870915.1. Lineage (GTDB taxonomy): Bacteria > Acidobacteriota > Terriglobia > Bryobacterales > Bryobacteraceae > VFZY01. The sequence goes on from VFZY01000012.1 coordinate 49,730, forward strand.
TTTCGCCGAGGGTGCGGCCGTAGCGCTCATCGCGGAACTTGCCCATGATGTGGATGTCGCTGGCGCCGATGCCGGTGTGGATGCGGGCGCGGCGGGCCTTGGCCAGGGCTCCACCGCAGGCGACGATGTCGCGTTCGACGACGCGGGAGAGGGCGCAGATGGTGGGTCCTTCGATTTCGCGGGCGATGAGTTCAACGGCTTGGTAATCTTCCGGAGACGAGGCCGGGTAGCCGGCTTCGATGACGTCGACGCGGAGCCGCGCCAACTGCCGGGCCAGGGTCAACTTCTCGCGGCTGCCCAGCCGCGTGCCCGCCGCCTGCTCGCCATCGCGAAGCGTCGTGTCGAATACAGCAACTTGACCGGGATTTCCATTTTGGGTCTCCCGGACCCCAACAGTATACACCAACGCCTCACTCCCGTGCCGGATTTGATCAGAATCCCCTTTCCGAGGGCGGGCCAGTGCCTGCGGATGGCTTCTTTCGACCATCGCACAAAAACGAAAACCGACAACATGCCTGTTTCCAGCAGTTCTTTCGACACCTCTCCCTCCCAGCCTCCTTTCTCTCAAGATTTTCACCTCTCCGGGCCGATCTTCACCCCGCCGGCAGCGCCTCGATCCGCCGCACCATGCTCCCGAACAGCCGGCGCGTCAGATGGCTCTCAGCCAACATCAGCCAGTAGTAGCGGGCGTGCTTGACCAG
>VFZY01000013.1 GCA_016870915.1 Acidobacteriota bacterium
TGCGGTTCACTTCGCGCAGCAGCAACGCGCCACCGTCGCTACTGATCGTCCCGCCGTCGAATCCCGCCTTCACCTGGCGCCGTCCCTGTTGGCCAAACTCGAACTCTGATTGGCTACACTCTGTCATAGGGGAAAGCCGCTCCTCTCTTCGCACAACTTTTACTAGAAAAATCAGTTATGCAAGAGAATGCGGCTTTCCGCTACACTTCCCGTGAGAAAAACGGGTTAGGCCGAGGGCCTTATGTAAAGAGAGTATCACAACGGCGCCGCGAAAGTGTATGATTTTCTGCTGGCCTGGTACTGGTATTCCCAACGGCGTCCCAGCAGTGCGGGAACGCGTTCCAGATCCGCGAACGCGTGAGGTGTCCGGCCTCCGGCCCGATGGATCCGGCTCTTACCGGAACGCGGCCCGGAACGCTACTGGAGGACCGGCATCTCCGGACGGACCCGCTCCTCGGGAATGGGCACACAGTCCGGGACGCTGTACCGGGGCTCCATCCGGCCGCTGTAATCCAGGTACAGATGCCGCCGCAGGTACCACTCCGGGAAATGCGCCAGACGGTAGAGCGGATACTTCATCGGGGGACCAAAGAGCTTGCGCCCAAGACCGTAGTAGTAGAGCGGAATGCCGGCATTGAATTTCCACTGCACGGACTTCTCCCGCCGGAAGAAGTCGATGTTGTACCGCCAGCAGGTGAAGAAGAACTCCCACTGCAGGTCCGTCAGCCGCGCGATCTTGGCGCTCTCGCTTGAGCCCATCCGCGTGTCTTCCAGGGGAACGAACAGCGTGGGGATGACGCACCATTTGGCGTCCTTCAACGCAAACAGCAGATCCAGCGACTGCTTCGTGTCTTCCCGCGTTTCGCCCGGCAAGCCCACAATGAAGGTGCACATTGGAAACCAGTTGTGCTTGTTCATGGTGTGCATGCCCTTCATGATCACATCCGGCCACTGCTCCGGCTTGAACGGATAGGACTTGCCCTTCATGAACTGCTTGAACAGCCGGACGGAACCCGTTTCCAGGCCCACGAACATCATGGCGTAGCGCTTGTCCGGATGCGTCGAATCCGGGTGCGTGTTCACGGACTTGTCCACCGCGATCTGAAGCTCCTCGCAGATTTCGGGCTGCACCACCACTGGCGACATTGTCCCGTGCGTCATCATCACGTGCTTCACGCCCGGCACTCCGGCCACTCCATGGAACAGGCTTTTCAGGGCCGGCAGGTTGGTCTTGAACCGCTTACCCTGCTCATAGAGGAAGACATCTTCGGTCACCAGCGTGATGGTGTCGGCGCCTTCCGCCACCTGCGTGCGGGCGTTGGCGATCACCGTATCCAGCGGAATGCTCTTGCCCTTCCGCAGCGCCACGGAGCAGAACTGGCACCCGCGCCCGCAGCCCCGCGTGATCTCCACCACGCCGAACGTGGAACGGTGAACCAGCGGCGGAATCGCCTCCAGGTTGGGGCTGTCGCAGTCCACCTTGGCCGGAAGCGATTCGCCCTTCACGGCCGATTCGAACAGCGGCAGCACCACGTCCTCGGCTTCGCCATTCACCAGACAGTCCACGCCCCATTCCCCAAGCAGCCCCTTGTGCTCAAGCTGCCAGGCGCCCGGACCGCCGACGATCACCTTGATCCGGTCCCGGTGCCGGGCGATCACCGGATGGGTGATCAGGCGGCGGAACGCGTGCGCGTTGATCGGCTCACAGTCGCCGCCGTAGAATCCGGCGTAGACGTCGGTGGCGAACGTGATGCCCAGCGGGTTGTGCGCATGGATGCCGATCACGCGGGTGTCCTCGCCAACGAACTGCTCAAGCTGTTCGGGGTAGCACACCACCACGTCCTCCGGCCGGAACTTGCGATGCAGCAGGCTCTCCACCACACGCAGGCCATTCGGCACGTACTTCGCCTGCCCATCGGGAGTGGTTTCAACATGCGTCGACCAGTCCGTGCCCATCATCCGCGCATACTTCTGCGGAAGCGTCGCCAAAAGCATCTGCCGCCAGGTACTGCGTTGATACTCGCTTGATTCCGACGTGCTGGCGGCCAGCACGATCAGTTTCCCTCGGTTGTTTGCCAAAATGACCCTCTGCCAACGCCATAGGCGTGAATCTGTTCGATTATACCGGTTATTCCCGTACCCCTAAACGACGAAAAGTCAACCCGGTTGTTTCCTCGAAAGGAACAGCCGGATTGACTTTTGAACTTTGAATGACCGCGCCCTGCGTTTCTATTGGCTGCGGCTTCCGCCGGCGCTCTCACCGCCCGCCCGGCCGCCGCCGCCATCGCCGCCGCGCGGCGCCGCCACCGGCGCCGAGGATGCTGCCGCGGGGCCCGAAACCGAAGGCGCCGAAGAGACGTAGCCCGCGTCGCTGCGCGAAGTGACCGTGTTGTATCCGTAACTGGGGTTGTAGCTGGTGCTGAAGCCCCGCTGGTCGCCCACCCAGCCGCCCGCGTAGATCATCGGCCGCTCATAGATCCGCATCACCGAACGAGGCGAATACCACCGGTACCCGAACGGGCTCAAGAACACGCCGTTCATCGGAACAAACGTATACATGCCAAAGTAGGGGTTCCAGAACCAGGTGGAGGAGCGAATCGCGTAGCCGCTGTTGTACATGGACCGCGATGCCGAGATGTTCGCCATGCTGATATAGGATGCCCGGCGCCGCGCCCACCGGAACAGCGGATCGCCTGTCTCCGGATCGAACTTCACCAGCGCCCGGCTGCCGTCAAACGCCAGCATCCTGCCCGCCTTCACCGGAATGGGGGCGGAGCCTTCGAAGGTTACAAGCGCCTCGCCGCCGTGCACCTTCAACAGTCCGGCCTCAACTTCCAGGCGATAGATGCCGGTCTTGCGCACGGCGATCAGGCCATCCTTCATCCGGAACCGGATGTTGTATTCCTTGGTGGACTCACCGGTCTCAACCACCGCCGAGCCCTTCACCATCTCGATGTCGATGCTGCCGAACTCCCCGTTGTGCAGGCGCATGGCGCTTTCTTCGCCCAGCCGGAGGAACGAACCCGGCGCCAGCAGCACTTCCACCCGGCCTTCGCCCGTGGCCAGCGTGTCGCCCTTGGCCATGATGGGAATCTTGCCCATCTTCCGCTCGGCGGAGAGGCCGTTTAGGGTCACCTCGCCCTCGGTGTAGTGGACCACCCCGGCGCGGGCCGGTGTCGTATCCTGGGCCAGGGCGGCCGTTGAGAGTAGAACCGCGGTGTAAACAATGCGCATCGTGGGCTCCTACCTAAAGAGTATAGTCCTGAACCGCAGACGCGGCGCGCCACCCGAACGTTTCAGGAATGAATGCGCCAGGGGCCGGGATTTCATTCCCGGAGTCCGGTCAGCGAAAAACACCGTAATCTGGATGGAGGCAATATCGATGAAAACTCTCACTCTCTCCCTCATGATGGCAGCCGGAGCCATGGCGGCTCAAGGACAGGGCCCCGGGCCGCAGGGACAGGCCAGGCTGGTCAAAATGGTGACCCACGAACTCCTGATGCTGCCCTTTTATGGTGTGTTCGACAACCTGTCGTTTTCGCTCGATGGCTACAGCGTCACGCTCAAGGGGCAGGTCACCCGGCCCACCCTGAAAAGCGATGCCGAAAACGTGGTGAAGAAGATCGAAGGCGTTGAACGCGTCGTCAACCAGATTGAGGTGCTGCCGCTGTCGAACCAGGACAACCAGATCCGCCTGGCCACGGCACGGGCCATCTTCGGCCACCCGTCCCTCAACCAGTACTCGCTGCGGGCCGTGCCGCCCATCCACATCATTGTGAAGAACGGCCACGTCACCCTGGAGGGCGTCGTGCTGAATGAAGGCGACCGGACCATTGCCGGCATTCAGGCCAACGGCGTCAGCGGGGTCTTTTCCGTCACCAACAATCTGCGATTTGAGGTCCCCTCGAAGCGGAAGTAGCTCAGTCCACGCCGTTGTCACGCAGACGCGTAATCTCTTCGGGCTGAAGCGTCCGGAAGCCTGACGCCTTCAACCGTTCCAGGTACGCGCCATCCACGCCGTGCGTGGAAAGCGTCACCAGATCGCCGGCGTTGAACTCATGGCCCAATGCGCGGGCCCGCCGCAGCAGGTCCTGGGAAACGCCATGGTTCTGCAGCGTCACCAGATCATCGGTCGAAAACTTGTACCCGGCCGCGGCGGCCGCCTTCACGTAATCCGCCTGGATGCCATGCTGGTGCAGACGGACCAGGTCGCCCGGTTCGGCGGGAACACCGGCGGCGATCATCTCCCGAACCGTTTCCATGGACACGCCCTGCTGGTGCAGTTGAATGGCGTCCTCCACGCTGGCCGCCAGCCCGGCCTTCCTCAGGTCGGCAAGCGACCGCGCTGGCACGCCATGGTTGTGAAGGGACACCATTTCTTCCAGCCGCGGCGTAAAGCCCGCGCCGCGCAGGTCGCGAATGTAGCGGGCGTCCACGCCCTGGTCCACCAGCGACGCCAGTTCGTCCGCTTGAACGGACTCGATGCCCGCCTCCTGCACCGCCTGCAGCAACTCCGGAGAAACGCCGCGGCCGGAGAGCATCAGCAGTTGGTCGAAGGACGCATGCACACCCGCCTTGTTCATGGCCCGGGCGAAGTCCAGCGAGAGCCCTTCCATGAAAGCGCGCATCAGCGCATGCTGCTCCGGCACGCCAAAGCCCAGACGGGCAATCTCATCGGCAAAGGCCGTGTTCGGTTCAAAGGTGAACTCGCCGGAGCCATTGCCAAAGCGCAGATGCCCGCGGCAGAGAAGCTTGCCCGCATCCCGCACGTAGGCGAACCTGATATCCTCCCGCAGGCCCGATAGCGTCTCCGCCGTCAGCCCCTCGAACCGGCTGAGCGGCACGTCATTCGACATGCGGGAACGCTGAAACTGGTCCACCACGTTCACGGTGAGCCGCACATGGCCGGCCTGCTTGGACCGGTCAATCCGCCATCCGCTGTCGAAAACCAGGTTCTGGGCGTTGAGCAGGAAGAACGCGGCGGTGGCGCCGGCAATGATGTAGAGTTCAGTGCTACGCATGGACAGGTTCCTTTAGATCACTCCGGCATTCTTGAGTTTGAGAATCGTTTCGAAGGTGACGCGCGGACCCAGTTTGAAGGCCTCGCGCACGTTGTCCGGGTTCACGCCATGGTTGTGCGCCCTGATGGCATCCTCCACGCTCAGCCCGGCAAGTCCGGCATCCCGTAGAGACTTCACATAGGCCGGACGCACACCCTGCTGCTGCATCTGGACGATGGCATTCGCGGGGAGATTCGCCAGACCGCTCTCCTTCAGTTCCCTGAGGAACCCGGCATCCACGCCGTGCTGGCGCAGCCGGATCACCTCATCCACGGCAAGGTCCTTCAGACCCGAATCCACCAGCGCGGCAAGGAAGCTGTTTCGAAGCGCAGGCTTTGGCTCCGGCGCGGGCGCGGGAACCGGTGCCGGCGCGGGCTTCCTCGCAGGGGCCGGAGCCGCGGCGGGCGCAGGGAGCGCTGCCGGAGCCTGGCTGACGGAGGAAGCTGCCGGCGCGGGCGCCCTCTGCGCCGCCCACCCGAACACAGGAGGATACAGGACAGCTGCCAGCGTCAGACCGGCCAGCAGCGGCAGAACCGCCGCCAGCCGCCAGACCGATACCCGTGGACGCGACGCCAACGTGGCCGCGGCCAGACGCTCAACGCGCAGCCTGAGCTGTGACTTCCGCTCAGCAATGCCCGACGCCATCAACAGGCCGCGATGCTCCAGCCGCAGTTCCGCCACCCGCGCCAGGGCAGCCATGTACCGTCGGGCCGAGCCGGAGGCGGAAACCACCCAGTCATCACAGGCCAGTTCCCGCTCCACGTCCAGCCGGCGGGCGATGAAATGCACCAGCGGGTGCGGCCAGCACAACGCCTGCGCCAGACGGGACCCAAGACGCGACCAGTCATCGCGCCGCTCAAGGTGGGCAATCTCGTGAATCAGCACCAGGTCCAGCGCCGGCGGCTCCAGTTCACTCAGCAGCCGCGTGGGCACAATCACCACCGGCCGCAGAAACCCCGCGGCCATCGGAGACTCCACCAGATCCGTGTGGAGCAGCCGAATCGGGCGCTCCGCCGAAAGATGCACCAGCCTCTCCCGGAATCACCGGGCCAGGGGTTCGGCGACTGGAACACAGGATCGCTTCAAACGGCGCAGGGCGCGCCAGCCGCCGAACAGAACCAGCAGCCGCCAAAGCGCCACCACCGCCCACACCGCGGCGCCCAGCATCGCCCAACGCCCCGGGGCCAGCAGCATGCGCCGCGAACGGTCGCCGCCCGGCGCCGGCGCTGCCGGCGGGGCGTCAACAGAACTGGCCACCGGGCCCAGGTCCAGATCGCTCATCGAAGCCGCATGCTCCCTGCCACCGTCCTCTCGCGGCATGGGCAGCAACAGAAGCAGCACGGCGGCCAGCGTCAGCCACCAGAGACTATGGCGCGTCGCGGCATTCAGGCCGGGCACCAGACGCGCCGCCAGCCAGACGCAGGCCGTCAGCAGCAGCGCCGGCAACAGGCCGTTTAAAACGGCCAGCCAAAGCGTTTCAACGGCATCGGACATGTTCCGCACCTCCACGGCTATCGTGACTCCCCGACAATCTGGCGGATGCGCCGCAACTCGCGCTCGCTCAGGTCCTCGTCTTCCAGCAGATTCATCACCAGCGCCTCGGGCCGCCCTCGGAAGAACCGCTCCACCAGATGGCGCAGCGCGCTCCGGCTGGCTTGCCCCCGGTCCACCAGCGGGTGATAAACAAACGCCCGCCCTTCCTTGGTGTGGCGAAGGTACCCCTTCTCCTCAAGAATTCGCATGGTCGTCAGCACCGTGCTGTAGGCCAGCCCCAGGTCTTTGGGAAGCGACGCGGCAACCTCACCCACGGTGGCCTGGCCATGCTCCCATACGATGTCCATCAGGCGAAGTTCCGCCTCGGTGAGGTTGGGCGATTTGGTGCGCGGCATAGGCCTCTCTCCAAGCAACGAAAGAATTAATAGTTACGTAGACTATTGTACTCCGGTTCGCACGAACTTGTCAACGAAAAAATTAATAGTTCGCGGCTGGTATCCTGGCTCACATGACACGCAGGCAGTTTCTAGCCGGAGCCGGAGCCTCCCTTTTCCCGGCATCCCTTGAGCGTCTGGCGGCGGCGCAGCGCGGCAAGGTGAAGATCACCGACGTGAAGTGCATGATCGTGCGCGGCACCTGGGATTGGAACCTCATCCGGATTGAGACCGACAGCGGCCTGTACGGCCTGGGCGAGGCGTACTGGGGATATGGCGTCAAGGATCTGGTGGTCAACCATTTGAAGCAGGTGGTGGTGGGCGAGGATCCCATGAACGTGGACAGGCTCTACACCAAGATGCTGATGCGCAGTGCGGGCCAGGGCGCGATTGCCGGCGTCACCATGACTGCCGCCAGCGGCATCGAGATCGCCCTCTGGGATCTGGTGGGCCGCATCCTCAATACACCGGTCTGCAACCTGCTGGGCGGCCGTTTTCGCGACCGGGTGCGTTTCTACCGGACCATGCAGGTGCTCGCCCGCGTCAATGACCCGCACTCCTGGCGCGATATGGTGCGCGCGGCCAGGGCGGAGAAGTTCGGCTGGACCGCGTTCAAGTTCCAGGGCGACGGCGTGCCCCCCGCCGCCGACCCGCAGTACCGCGAACCCGGCCATGACCCCTACGGCCGCGCGCTCACCCACAAGGACTACAAACGCATCGTCGACGGCATGACCGTGATCCGCGAGGAACTGGGCTGGGAAGCCGACTTCGGCATCGAAGCTCACTGGAAGTACGACACCCGTGACGTCATCCGGCTGTGCCGCGAACTGGAACCGGTGAAGCCGATGTGGATCGAGGACCCGGTGCCGCCCGACAACCCCGAAGCCATGGCGCGGGTGACACACGCCGTCGACATCCCCGTCTGCACCGGTGAGAACCTCTACGGACGGCACGGCTTCCGGCGTCTGATTGAACTGCAGGCCTGTGACGTGGTTCACATCGACATTCCGAAATCGGGCGGGCTGCTTGAAGCCAAACGGATCGCCGACCACGCGGACATGTACTACATCTGGACCGCGGCCCACAATCCGGCCAGCCCCATCGGAACCATCGCTTCGGCGCACGCCTGCTCCGCCATGCGCGACTTCAGGATCCACGAACTGGCCAAGTACATCGACTGGTGGGAAAACCTGGTGGTCCACGACGGACCCATCATCAAGGATGGCTATTTCACCATCCAGGACAAGCCGGGGCTGGGCGTCGAGATCAATCCCGACGTGGCCCGGGCACACCTGGCGCCGGGCGAGACGTGGTGGGGATAATAGAAACAGAACATGTCAAAAATGTTGCAGGAGGTGCGCGAGCAGCCGGCGGCCCTCGAGCGCACCCTGGCCGGTGAGCTGAGAAACGTTGAGGAACTGCGGGAGCGGTTCCGGAACAACCGGCCCAGTCTGATCGTTCTGGTGGCGCGAGGCACCTCGGACAACGCGGCGCAGTTTGGCCGCTATCTGCTCGAAATGGCCACCGGAATTCCGGTCTCGCTGGCCGCCCCGTCGATCGTCACGCTCTACCAGCGGCCGCCGCAACTGCGCGGGGCGCTGGTGGTGGCGGTCTCTCAATCGGGAGAATCCACGGACACCAACCGGGTGCTGGAACAGGCCAAGGCCGATGGCGCCATGACGGTGGGCATCACCAACGAAGCTGGCAGCACGCTCGCCCGCATCGCCGGGCATACCATCCTGGTGCGTGCCGGCAAGGAGTTGAGCGTCGCCGCCACCAAGACCTACACAGGACAGTTGCTGGCCATGTACCTGCTGGCCTACGCCCTGGGAGCTCCCGTGGAGTTGGACACCCTGCGGCGCCTGCCCGCCGCGGCCGAAAGCGCCCTGAGCCTTGAGGAGCAGGTGGGCAGCCTCGCCACCGGGTATCGCGACATGCAGAAGGCCGTGGTCGCCGGGCGCGGCCTGAACTATTCGAACGCCTTCGAACTGGCCCTGAAGCTGATGGAGACGTGCTACGTGGTGGCCGAACGCTTCTCCCCGGCCGACTTTCTGCATGGACCCATCGCGATTCTGGACCGCGCGTTTCCGGTATTCCTCTTCGCCCCCGCGGGCGTCACATGGACGCTCAACCGCGAGGTGCTGGAGCGGTTCGGCCAGACCGGAGCGAAAACTCTGGTGATCACGGACCGCGGTAACGCCGAGGCGGCAAGCGCCGCGCACGGCATCGTGATTCCCGCAGACCTGAACCACACGGGCGATCTCCCGGTGGACGTCTACACCCCGATTCCCTACATCATTCCCGGACAGTTGCTGGCGGCGCATCTTGCGGTGGCCAAGGGGCTGAACCCTGACCAGCCAAGGACGCTGTCCAAGGTCACCAAGACGCTGTAAGGCGGCAATCGCAATGCGGCTCAACTTCTGGAAACAGGGGCTCACGGCCGTGCCATCCCCGGTCTGGACTTCCCCGGGCGTTCGAGAGCTGATCCTGGCCGGCAACCGCCTCACCACGGTCCCGGAGGCCTTGGGCACATTGACCTCACTGCGCACCCTGGACCTGGGACACAACGCCCTGGAGTCCGTGCCGGCCAGCCTGGGCCTCCTCGAAAGTCTCTCCGGCTTCCTGTACCTGCACGACAACCGGCTGGCTTCCCTGCCCCCGTCGCTCGGGCGCTTGAAGCGGCTGCGGTATCTCAACATCAGTGAGAACCGGTTCGAGTCGCTGCCGGACTGCGTAACGGAAATGGAATCGCTGGTGGAACTGCGGGCATCTGCTAATCCAATCACCGCCCTGCCCCCGAGCCTTGCACGGTTGGCGCGGCTGCGGGAACTTCACCTTCGGAACACGCTCCTCACCAGTCTGCCGGAAGAGACCGCCGCGCTGGCCAGCCTGCGTCTGCTCGACCTTCGCGGCTGCCCGCTCACCAGCCTGCCGCCATCACTGGCCGCCCTGCCCCGGCTGGAAAAACTGGACTTGCGGTGGGTGGACACGCTGAAGGAAGCGCCCGAGTGGCTTCGAGAACTGGAGTCGCGCGGCTGCCTGGTGTATCGTTAGCGTCCGAACCTGATAGGATGAAAGTTCAGACCGGCCCCCAAAGCCGTCCCTTCCTATTCTCCAGATGAACAGCAAGAAAATCGTGGCCGCCGTGGACGACCTTATGTTCGCGGTCAAGATCAATGAGGCCGCCAAACGCGCCGGGATGAGTGTGGACTTCGTGAAGTCCGAGGAGGCTGCCATGCAGCATGCCGCCAACCTGCCCACACTCCTCATCGTTGATCTGAACGGCAGTTCCATTGACTCCATCAGCCTGATCACACGGGTCAAGACCGACGAATCACTGCGCAAGATCAGCGTGCTTGGGTTCGTTTCGCACGTTCAGGGTGAGTTGAAACAACAAGCCCAGGACGCGGGTTGCGACCTGGTTCTGGCCCGTTCCGCCTTCTCCCAGAATCTGCCGCAGATTCTCAAGCGCCACACCACGGTGCTCTATCCTTAGTTCTTAAAACTCCACTCGCAGCAGAATCTGCAACTGGCGGCCTGCCTCCACGAACGGTGTGAGCGCCGGAAAACCGCTCTCCACGCCTCGGCGCCCGTAGCGGGCCTGGCCAAAGTCCGGGCTGCCCAGGAACGCCTGCGGTGCGCCGAGATTGGCGTGGTTCAGAACATTGAACGCATCCACCCACACGGTGGCCTTGCCGGCCTCACCCAGGCCCCGCACTCGAACCGCGCGAGCCAGGCCGAGATCCAGATTGAAGAAGCCAGGCGCGGTGAAGGCGTTGCGGCCGGAATCCCCCAGTTGCCCGGGCGCGGGTGGAGCAAAGGCCCCGGCATCCAGCAACAGCTTCCCTCCCGCGGCGGGTTCGTTCCTCCGAAACCCGGACCCCACCCGGTTGGCACGCTGATCCACCAGGTTGGTGACGCCCTGTGCCGGCGCCAGAACCGTGAACGGAAACCCGGAACGGGCGGCGAATACGGCCGCCAGACGCCACCCGCGGCGCTCTGCCTGGCCAAGCACCGTGAGGTTGTGGCGCTGATCGAAGTCGGCCGGACCACGGTTGCTCGCGGGGTCAAACTCCACCGGAAAGCGGGCAAAGCGCGTGGTCAGACCGGCAAAAGGGTTGAAGTTGAAGAAGCTGGCGCCCAGCGGATCGCTCTGCACATCCCGGGCCCGCGCCAAAGTGTAGGAGATCCTCAGGTTCCGGCGGCCGGCGCGTAACGCCAGGGCATCATAGCGGGACCAGCCCTGGTTGGCCCGCAGATCCACCCGCGGTAGCAGCGCACTGAGCGGCGCGCAGGTAGTGGTGGTGAGGATGGCGCACTCCCGATTGACCGAATCGGTGGCAATGAGCGTGTTGGCTCTTGAACCGAGGTAATCCATCTCCATCGCCCAGCTTGCCAACTCCAGCCGGGCCCCGGCAAAGTAAGCGTGCACGCGGGGAGCGCGCAACACGGTGTCAAACATCGTGACGGCGGGCACATCGGGGCTGAGTTGCAGGCGGGAACGCCCCAGGATGGTCAGCACTCCGGGCAGCGCGTTCGCCAGGTCGATCCGCAGGGGCGATTCCGGGTTCGCCGAGACGAACGCATAGCTGTTGTTGCGCGCCGTCTGCCAGAGATTGTCAAAGGGCCGGTCGAAATAGCCGCCGTAGGAGGCACGCAGGGTCAGCCGTGGCGATACCGCCGCCGAGACGCCCAGACGCGGCGCCCACTGCCAGTCACCGGCGTCGTACAGCTTTCCACCTGCCAGGGTGCTCATGCGGGCGCCGGCCACCCGATCGCGCAACGTGCCGCCGGCGCCCGGAACCACGCGGAGATCGGGCCCCCCGCTGCTCAGGGACGGCGCGCCGAAGCGGTCGCCGCGCAAGCCCGCTGTCAGCACCACGCGCGATGCCAGCCTCAGGCTGTCTTCGGCGAACACGTAGCCCTGCGCGTGGCGATAGCGCCGCCGCGGGTCAGGCGGCCGGATGGCAGGCAGGGCAGCGCGGTCAACACCCAGGCCCACCGTCAGCGGCTCGCCGCGGATAAGGCCATCGCGATTCAGGAACAGCAGCCCGGCGGGGAAGAAATCGAGCCGGGTGTCGACGGCGCGGGCGAACACGCCGCCGCCCGCCTTGGCCACATGCGGTCCACGGACCAGCGAGGCCGTGTGCGAGATCTGCCAGCCTCCGCCGCCGTTGCGATACCCATACGGCAGCGTACTACCAGGCATGACGGCGCCGCCCAGAGAGTTGCTGTCCGCCAGCAGGTACGCCACGCCCGGCTGTGCCCGTTGGAAGCGAATGGTGTCAGCCGTCGCCGCGGCGGCGGTCTCAAAGGCCGCCCGGGCCAGGCGAACCTGGTGGACCACCGCCGCGCCGGAGGCATCGAGCGACAGGCCCGAGGTCGAATCCGGGTAAGGGCTCCAGAAGAGATCCGGGCGGTCCGATGCCGAGTGAGTGAGACGCAGCAGCAAGCGGTCACGCCCTCCCGCAAGCGCACGGTCCAGCCGCAGCGATCCCAGGCCACGGCGCAGCGTTGCGGGGGGCGAAAGCGCCCGAACGCCCAACTGGCCCCGGGGCGCATCCAAACCGGCGAACAAGGCCCGCGTCGCGGCCGGCAACGAGGCGATCAGGTCTTGGCCAGGCAGGTCGTATCGCCTGGGATCAAGACGGCTGCCAAAGCGCAGGCGTTCGAAACCAGCCGAAACCAGCCATCCGCGCAAGGGGCCGCCCATCTGAAACCCCGGCTGCACCTCTTTATGAGGCACTCTCGCCAGCGGCATCCATGGCAAGTCCGCGGGCTGCTGGCGAAAGCCGTTGGCATTCAGCAGGTCGTGTTTCGCGTAGGCGTAGACCATGCCGTGCCATCCGTCGGTGGACGCGGCGCGGGTGACGGCGTTCGCCAGGATTCCGGCCGTCCGGCCGAACTGGGCGGAAAAACCGTTCGCCGATAGGCGATACTCCTCCACCTGTTCCGGCGCAGGCGCCGCGAGCGGTCCCGTGAGCAGTTCATGGTTATGCTCCACTCCATCCAGCAGGAAGTTGGTGGAGGATGGCCTTTGCCCCTGGCTCGAAAGGCCCAGGCCGCGCGCCGCCGAGGCGTCCGAAGCGACGCCGGCGATCAACGCGAGGAACGCATAGGTATCCCGGCCCTGCAGCGGGTAGGCCAGCAATTCCTGGCGGCTGATCACCTGGGAGAGCGACGGCTCCACGGTGCCCCGGACGCCGCCCGTGGCGTCGAAGCTTCCGGCCCGGGTGAAATCGCGATCCGGTCCGAAGTACCTCACCAGAGCGCCGCTGCCGGGAAGAAACACACTGCGATACTGGCCCGATTCCCAGACATCGGCCAGCGGCCGCAGGCGGAACCGGAAGTCGAGCCGTCCCGCCACCGGCAGTTCGATCTCGTCCAGCATCTGGGGCTGGTAACCGGGGCCGCCATCCACGGTCATGCGGTACACGCCGGGCGAAAGCTGCGCAACGGCGAAGCGCCCGTGTGCATCGGCGTTCACGGTCACCACATCGCGTTCACGAAGGCAGGTGATGGCCGCCGGCACGGGGCGGCCGGTCACCGAGTCGACAACCGTGCCGCCGATCAGCCCCTGCGTGGACTGCGCCTGGCACCGGGCGCCCAACACCAGAGCCGCCAGTGCGGTACGATAACCCACGCTGAGCGCCGCGATGGTGTTGCGCACCCTTCTACTCTACAGCGTGTCGTGGCGCGTTCTGGCGCAAGCGCCCGAACTGCCCGCGGCCATTGTTCTTGTGCCTGGCGGCGCTGAAATCATCGCCGCCGGAACGGAGTCCGCGCTGGCGGCCAGGCCGTTCGACGCGCTCTTCCCGGGCGACCGCATTGTGAATCAGGGCCCTCCCGTCACACTGGCTGTATGCGCCACTCGCACCGCCGGGGATGTTACGGGCGACGCATTCATCGAAGCAGGGCGCATCCGCGGCTCGGTAACGCCGCGCGGCGCGGGCGCGTGTCCGGGGGTCGCGCTAGCGCGCCGGATTGCGCCTGCCGGACGCCATCTCACGCCCGGCGATGTGGCCGCTCTGAACGCGCCCCCACCACTGCCTGACGCCGTGCGGGATGAAGTGAAGCCCATTCTCGACGAACTGGCCCGGGCGGAGAGCGTTGACCTTCGCCTGGCGGCCGCCGCCCTGTTCGAGCGCAACAGCCGTCCGCTCGAAGCCGCCGAGCACTATGCGAAGACCGGCATTGACCGCTACCGCGAACGCGCGCACCGGCTGCGCGAGGCCGGCGAGCGGTCCTTGAAAGCCGGCCGGGCGCCCGGCGACGCACGCACCAATGCCGTCCTACTGGGAGTTTCCGAACGGCCCGCCGAGATGCCCCCGGCCAGCACCATTCATTTCGCCCATCTGGATGCGCGCCGGCTGGCGGAGTTTCTTGAATCACCACGCGGCGGCGGACGCCCTGGCACGGTGCAGGCGCTGCTGAACGGCGCCGCGACGCTGTATGCCGCACGCGATCGCCTGAAGCATGCCGCGGAGTTGACCGGGCCCGACGACACGCTGGTGGTGCATGCCGCGGCGCACGGGTTCAACTATGGCTCCGCCCGCGATGCGTCGTTCCTGTTGATGGCGGACTCCAGCCTGAACGAACCCGGCAGCAGTTCGTTGAGTCTGCCGGAAATCTTCGCCCTGCTGGCGCCGGTGAAGGCGCGCCGGATTCTCATCTTTCTGGATGCGTGCCGGACACGTTTGGAGGACAAGGACGCAGGTGTGCGGGCCAGGGTGTATGAGCGATTGAAGGACCTGGCGGCGATGGAGTTGCGTTCGCCCACGCTGGTGCTGATGGGTTGTTCGGTGAATGAGAAGTCGGAGGAGAGCGCGGCACTGGGAGGCGGCCTGGAACCGGGTGCGGGACTCTTCAGCCATTACCTGACAGAGGGGTTGCGCGGCGCGGCGGGTGACCGCGTCACCGCGGGATCACTCTTTGATTTTGTCTTCGACAATGTCAGGCGTGAGGCGAAAAAGCAACGGCCGGAACGGATTGAGTTGAACGGCATGGACTCAGAGCACGTGCTGCTGGAACCACCCAAACCGGCCACGCTGCTCGATTCGCGCGGCGATCGCGTTCTGGTGACGGCGGCGCAGATCCCTGGGCTGCCCGGCGCCGCGGGCCGCCAGGCGGAACTTGAGGCCCGGCGTGCGGCCCGCGTCGATCATGAGAACCGCGGCCAGCAGGTGATCGTGGAATACCTTCATGGCGACCGACTGGCCCCGGCCCGCGACCGCTTCGAATTCTGCGCCGGGGAGTTTGCCGCCGCCGCGCGCCTTGCGCCTTCGTCGCTGCTGCTGGCCGGACGGCAGGCGTTCTGCGAGGGCCGTGCTCTGCTGTTTCGCGGCGCGGCCGATCGCCTGCCGGAAGCGCAGTTCCGCCGGGCCCGGGCGCGGTTGGAAGATGCCATACGGCTCGATCCGGGCGGGGCTTACGCGTACAACGCCCTGGGGATCGCGTGGCTTGAGAACGGCCAGTATGACCGCGCCATCGCTGCCTTCCAGGACGCCATCGCGCGGGCGCGGGCATGGGCCTATCCTCGCCTGAATCTGGCGCTTGCGCTCACCGAGCGCGGTTCCCACAACGATGTCGTGGCAGCCTACCGCCAGGCGATCCGGCTGAGTCCGGCAAATGGCTTCCTTGAGTTCAATCTCGGTCTGCTCTATCAGAGGATGAACCGGCGTGGCGATGCCGAAGCCGCCTACCGCCGGGCGATCCCGCAGCCGGGCGCGGAGTATCCGGGCGGAGCGCCGCGCCTGGCCGAGGTCTACAACGCGCTGGGCGCCCTGCGCGCCTCCGGACGCCGTCCGATGGATGCGGCCTGGTTTTACCAGCAGGCCAAGACGCTCGATCCTCGTTCCGTCACACCGGGTTACAACCTGGCGCTGCTCTACCTGCGTTCCGGCCGCGATGCGGACCCGGCACGGGCTCTCGCGGAGCTGGATCGGAACCTGACGCTGGATGCGGAGCACCTGCCGACGCTGATTCAGCGCGCCATCGCGTTGAACGCCGCCGGGCGCGGCGCGGACGCCATCGCTGCCTGGGAAGCCGTGCTCAAGCGGCGTCCGGACTATCCGGCAGCGCGCGAAGCTCTGGATCGTTTACGGAGCCGGCCCCGGCGTTAGCCTTTGCCGCCCACCGCTCCACCACGGGTGAGGCGGCGCAGTGGCCCAGCACGTTCACCGTCGTCCGCACCGGGTCAATCAGCGCATCGATTCCGAGCAGCACCGGCAGAACACCGGAAGGCAATCCGAAGGAGGCAAACAGGCCGGTGAGGATCAGAAAGTTCGCTCGTGGAATGCCGGCCACTCCCTTGCTGGTGAACTTGAGCGTCAACAGAATGAGCAACTGCTGGCCGGCGCTAAGCGTCATCCCCGCCGCATGGGCCGCGAAAAAAGCGCACATGGCCAGATGCAGCGTGCTGCCGGTAAGATGCAGCGACAGGCTCAACGGCGTCACCACGCCGTAGACCCGGCGGGGCACACCCAGAGTCTCCAGCGCTTCCATCGCCTTGGGAATCGCCGCCGCGCTCGACGTGGTGGCAAAGGCCACCAGGACCGGTTCTTCCACGGCGCGCACGAAGGCCCGCAGGGGCACTCGGGCCAGCATCAGACTGCCGCCCAGAACCAACACCAGGAAAGACGCCTGCGCTCCCCACGCTGCCGCAACAAACGCGCCCAGGCTTTCCAGAGCCGCCGGCGCCGAGCGGGCCACGGTGCCCGCCATCGCCGCGAACACCGCCGCCGGCGCCAGCCACATCACGAATCGGGTGAACTCAAAGCAGGCGGCGGACAGTGCCGCGGCCAGACGCAACAGCGGGGCGGCTTTGTCGCGCACCCCCGCCGCCGCTGTCCCCAGCAGAAAGCAGAACACCAGGATCTGCATCACGTCCGTCCGGATGAGAGCATCGGCGATGCTGGCAGGCGCCATCGCAACCGCCAAAGACTGAAGGGATTCGCTGGCCACCGGGCCCGCTTCACTGAAAACCAATCCCTGCCCAAGGCCGGCGCCAAGACCAAACAGGGCCACCACACCCCAGCCGGCCGCCAAGGCCAGCGATGTCGAGAGTTCGAAGAAGACCAGCGCGCGCCAGCCGATGCGGCCAACGCCGCCGATGCCACCGGCCTCCGCCAGTCCAGTGACCAGCACGCCTACCAGCAGAGGCCCCAGAATGGCCCGGATGAGCCGCAGGAAGATCTCCGGCACCAAACCGAGGTTTCGTGAAAACTCAGGAAACAACCAGCCGGCGGCCGCGCCTGTCACCATGGCGGCAGCGGTAGCCGTGGCAAGGCGATTCTTCACGGCACGGCCACGTCCAATGCCTCAAGGAGCGCCCGCTTCATGATGTCTTCGGGCGGCTTGCGCCCGGTCCAGATCTCAAACCCGATGACGCCCTGATAGACCAGCATTGAGAGGCCGTCCAGCACAGGCAAACCGTGCGCCCGTGCCGCGGCGAGCAGCCGGGTTTCGGGAGGATTGAAGACGGCGTCGGCCACCAGCATGCCCGGCGGCGCGGGGGCCAGGTCCACCGGCGGCATGGCATCCACATCGGGGAAAAGGCCGATGGAGGTGGCGTTGACCAGCATGTCGAAACCGAGCGGTGCGAAAACCCCGCGCCAGGGCTCGAACAGGATGCGGGCATGGGTTTTCGCCGCCAGATCTTCCACCATCCGGGCGCCGCGCTCAACCCCTCGGTTCACCACCACAATCTCGCGGGCGCCGGCCAACGCCAGTTCCGTCACAATGGCGCGCGCCGCCCCGCCCGCGCCCAGCACCGCAATGCGCATCCCCAGTGGATCACGCCCCGCGTCCTGCCGCACCCCGCGCAGAAATCCTTTGCCGTCGGTATTTTCTCCGATGAGCCGCGCGCCATCGCGGCGCACCGTGTTGACGGCGCCGATCATCCGCGCATCGGGCGCCACATCATCCAGCCATTCCATCACCGCCACCTTGTGCGGAATGGTCAGGTTGATGCCGCGCATGCCAAAGGCGCGCACGCCATCAATGGCGGCGCGAAGGCCCTCCGGCGGCACCTCAATGTTCAGGTAACGCCAGTTGAGGCCCAGCGCGGCGAACGCGGCTTCGAGCATCGCGCCGGTGGGATTCTCCGCCACGGGAGATCCCAGCACTCCCGTCAATTCAGCCTGGAAATTTCTTGCCACGGCGCAATCCTAATAGCTGAGCTTCAGCCCGAACTGAATGATGCGCGGCATGTTACTCTGGGCCGCCACAACACCGTACTGAGCGGTACCGAACGCCACGTTCGGCGGATTGAAGCGCGGCGTGTTCGTCAGGTTGAAGAACTCCGCCCGGAACTGGGCCTTGAACCGTTCCGTGATCTTTGTGTTCTTGGTCAATGTCAGGTCCAGGCCCGCCAGGCCGTCGGCCCGGGCGCCTCCGAACGTCCGCGGCGCGTTGCCGAACCGGAACGGCGCCGGATTCGAGAACACGGAGCCGTCCAGCCACCGGTTGGGCACCGGGGCACTGACGGCGGGGCTGGTACCGTTCCAGTTCGGCCGTTGGCCGCCACCCTGGGAAAAGGTGTTGTTCACGGCGGAGGTGACGCCCACCGGCCCACCGGTGTACGCCGAGACGATCGCGCCCAGTTCCCAGCCGGCGAACAGCCGCCTCGACACGCCGCCGGCATTGCGGGCGAACGGCAGTTCATACACCGTATTCACGATGAGCCGCTGCGTCTGATCGATCAGCGATACGCCGCGTTCCGAGCGAAGGTCGAACCAGTTCTGCACCGCGGCCGCGCTCAGTGATTCGCCCGCGAACTGCCCGGTTCCCAGATCGATCAGCTTCGAATAAGTGTACGCACCCAGAATCAGGAACCCCGACGCGAACCGCCGCTCCATCTTCACCTGCAGCGAGTGGTAGCTGGAATCGGCCCAGGTGGCGCTGGCGGAAGTGAGGGCATTGTAGTGCGGGTGCGGCCGCAGCAACTGCGCACGCGACACCGTGCGCTGAGCCAGAGGACCACTGGCGATCTGCCCGAAGAAAGGATTCGGCAGCTGTTGCTGCAACTGCGTCCCCAAATCGAGCGCGGCCGGCGGAAGCTGGTTCATGTTCCGGCCCTCGGCAAACTTCAACCCGCGGCTGCCCGCATAGCCCACATCAAACAGCACGCGTCCGGGCAACTGCTGTTGCACGTTGAAATTCCACTGCGCGGTGTACGGCACAAGGTTGCCGCGGTCAAAGTAAGCCGGATTCTGCCCCAACTGCGTGGCCGGGCCCAGGCGGCTTCCGCTGGGCTTGACGACTCCGTCGGGATAGGGGTTCCGCAGGAAGGTCAACGGTGTCACGCCGTCCAGGCTGGTGGTGATGGGTGTCAGCGCTTCAAAGCCGCTCACACCGAACCCGCCCGGCGCTCCGCCCACACCGGTCGTCGAGCCGTAAAAGAGTCCCCCGCCCGCCCGCACCACGGTATTCGATGTGAGCTTGTAGGCCAGCCCCACGCGCGGCGCCAGGTTGTTCCGGTCGGGATTCGCCTGATAGCGTGACAGCCCGCCCGTGCCGGGAAACTTCAGCGCACCGCGCAGGTTCAGTCCATCGGCGCGAAGCGGCGGCGCCAGGGCGAAATCGAAGTTGGTGAGCTGATTGAAACGGTCCGTGCGGGGTGACTCGAAATCGTACCGAAGGCCCAGGTTCAGGGTAAGCTTCGGGGTCACCTTGAAATCGTCCTGAACGAACCCGGCATAGTAAAGGATCTGCTGTGCCAGCGCCGGCACAATCTGGTTCTGCCCGCCGGTCACGCCCAGCATGAAGGTTGCCAGGGCAAAGCCCGACGTGGCGCTGGCCACGTTCGGGTTGGGCCCCTGGGTCCAGTTGTTGGCAAAGGAGAACTGCCGCGCTGTGTCGCCCTGCTGCTGGAAGTTGCCGCGGATGACGCGTGCATCGAAACCGAACTTCAGGTTGTGACGTGTCAGGGTTCTGTTGAAGTTCACCTGCAGCGCGTGGTTGTCCATGCCGAACGCGATCAGGTCAACCGCGCCGAGCGTGCCGCCGACAATGGTGTTCGGCACGGACCCGGTCATGCCAAACCCGGTGATCAACACCGAGGGAAACGCCCGGGGCACGCCCAGTTCATTGGCCAGGCCGGAGGGCAGCCCCAGACTCGCGATATCGAACCCGTTGCTGTACGGCAAGCGGAAATTCGACAGGCGGGAGAAGGAATAGCGGAACGTGCCCAGCATCGCCGGCGACAACACCCACGTGTCTTCGAGCACGGCGTTCTGCCGCTTGAACACCTGGGGTCCGGCGGTCGGGTCCGCCTGGGAGTCCGGCCCATACGTCTTGGCCCGGGCGAGCGGCGTGTTGTCGTAGGAGTACCGGCCGAAGATCCGGTTGCGCTCACTGAAGTTGTGGTCCAGCCGCACCATGAACGTCTCCTTACTCACCGCGTTGGCGTCGGTGCGGACAAAGTTGTTCACTCGTGTGACCGGATTTCCGGTGGTGTTCGGCGCGGGCCAGAAGCGCGACATCGCGCGAGCCACCGGATCCAGGCGCGCCGTGGGAATGATGTTTCTGGGAAACAGGGTCCGGGCGAAGCCGCCCCCCGGCGCGGGAGCCGTCGAGGCCGGATCGTAGATCTGAACCATCTGGTTCGCCGCGTTCCGGGTGGTGGAAAAGTTGCCCGCCAACTGGTCCGGATTAGGGACGGTTCCCACGAACGTGATGCCTTGCTTGAACCGCACAATCTCCGTATTGGCGAAGAAGAAGGTCCGGTTCTTGCCGTTGTATCCGGGCAGCCGCACCGGCCCGCCAATCGACCCGCCGAACTGATTGAACCGCAGAGGAGCCCGCGCCGTGCCGGTGCGATTGGCGAAAAAGTCATTGGCGTTAAGCTTTTCGTTCCGCAGGAACTCATAGGCCGAAGCATGGAACTCATTGGTTCCGCCGCGTGTCACCACGTTGAACACGCCGCCCGCGGCCCGGCCATACTCGGCGCTGAAGGCGTTGGTCTCCACTTTGAACTCCTGCACGGAATCGGGGTTGGCATAGATCACCGGCTGGTTCTGCGCCGACGCCGTGTTGGGGGCTCCGTCCAGAAGGTACTCGTTTTGGTTGGCGCGTGCGCCGTTGATGGAGTTGAACGCCGTGCTGATCTGATCAATCGGCAGATTGTTCATCCCCTGCGACGGCCGGACACCCGGCACCAGCATCGCCAGCGCGTAGGGATTCCGCCCCAGCAGCGGCAGGTCGAGAATCTGCTTGCTGTTCACCACCTGTCCCAGCGTCGAGGTTTCACTATCCAGCAGAACCGCCTGCGCCGAGACTTCCAAGGCCTCCGCCACCGCGCCCACCTGCAGCGTCACGTCGATGCGCGCCACCTGCTGCACGATGAGATTCAGGTTCGTTTGCCGCACCGCCTTGAAGCCGGTCTTCGAAACGCCCAGCTCATACCGTCCCGGCTGGAGCGCCGGAACACTGTAATAGCCTTCCTGGTTGGTGACCGTGGTGGTCTCGATCCCGCTTTCGGCGGACTTGACCCGCACTTGTGCGTCGGGGATCACGGCCCCGCTCGCATCGATGACGCGCCCGGTCATCGACGCCGTCTGGGCGCACGCGGCCATGGCGGCGGCAAGAAACACGATCAATCGCATGGTGAACTCCCTTCCGGTGTTCAGCCATGATCTCAGATTTACGCGTTTACGGTCAGGATTCGAAGAGCGTCGAGCCGCCCACAATATTCCGCCGGATGGCAATGGACTTCGTATCCGGGTCCATCTCGAACAGCACCAGATCCGCCCGCTCGCCCACCGCCAGTCCCCGCTGACGCCCGGCCACGCGCCCGGCCCGCGCCGCATTCACCGTGCCCATCGTCACCGCATCGCGCAGCGAAAGGCCCACCAGCTCCATCAGATTGGAAACGCCGTGATCCATGCGCAGCGCGGCCCCGGCCAGGCGCCAGTGGTTACGCACCGTCACCCGGTCCCCGGGCGGATGCAATTCCACTTCCACCTCACCCAGTCTGTAGAACCCGGGCTCGCACCCGGCGGGCATCACGGCGTCGGTGATCAGCACACTCCGCTCGATGCCCTTCGCCCGCAGGGCCACCTTGAGAAACGCCGCGCCCAGGTGGATGCCATCCACGATAAACGACGCCGCCAGGCGGTCATCGGCCAGTTGGTCGAAGATGTAATTCGGATGCCGCGTGATCTGCTGGTGCGCGCCGTTGCCCAGATGCGTCGACATCGTCGCCCCGGCCCGCACCGCGTCGTCGATCTGCGCCGAGTCCGCCTTGGTGTGGCCGATCGCGATCACCACACCCGTCCGCACCACGCGCTCGATGAACGCCGTCGTGCCTTCCCACTCCGGCGACACCGTCATCAGCTTGATGTGCCCCTGCGCCGCATCCTGCCACCGCTGGAACTCATCCCAATCGGGCCGCCGGCACCAGCGCTGAGGATGCGCCCCGCGCGGACCGTCCTCGGGCGAGATGTACGGCCCCTCCACGTGGAACCCGTCCATCATCGCACCGTGCGGCAGCTTCTCCCGTGCCTCCGCCAGCACGCGCAGCGATCCGGCGATCTCTTCATAGGAGTTCGTGATCAGCGTGGGAAACAGCCGCGCCACGCCCAATCGCGCCTGCGCGTCCAGCGACTGGCCGATCTGTTCCACCGTGGTCTTCGGCGTGTTGTAGTCGACACCCGCAAATCCGTTGATCTGGATATCGATCCATCCCGGGGCCACGAACGGCAGCGGCTGGCTGGGAGGGTGAATCAGGGAATCCACCCCTTCGATCACGCTGGAATAGCGGATCTCCACCGCTTCACCGGTCGCGTAATGACGCGCGAAACATTTTTCCATGTTCTTGATTTTTCCACACGGCATCAACAGACGTGTGCCGTTAAGCTTATGCTAGCAAACGGCTTATAGTTGAGGAAAAAACCCTCGAAATCGTGTTTCACCTCTGGCGCTCCACCGCCCGCCCCTGATACAACAGACAAAGATCGCCGCGGGCGCCTCTGAGTGACGGAAAATCTCGGGGGAGGTGGCCGTCGTTAAGTGGTGCTCGCGGTACGGTCGATCCAGCTCTTCCCTCCCACTCCCCGCATTCGATAGCCTGAAAGGGACATGCCGTTCCAGGGACTCCGGGTCATCGCTCTTGAAAGCCGCCGCGCGCGTGAGATCGGCTTACTCATTGAGAACCAGGGCGGCCAGGCCTTTGTGGCCCCCTCCATGCGCGAGGTCCCGCTGGAAGCCAATAGCGCGGTCTTCGAGTTCGCCGAAGGTCTCTTCGCCGGCGCCTTCGATTGCGTGATCCTTCTCACCGGCGTCGGCGCGCGAGCGCTGCACAAGGTGCTTGCCACCCGATATCCACCGGACCGGCTGATCGAGGCTCTGCGCACCCTGGCCGTCATCGCCCGCGGGCCCAAGCCCATGGCTGTGCTGCGCGAGTGGAACGTCGCCGCGGCTGCCGTGGCCCCCGAACCCAACACCTGGCGCGAGCTGTTGCAGGTGATGGAAGGACGTCCGGAGCGCCGCATCGCGGTGCAGGAATACGGCAAACCGAATGAGGAACTGCTGGCGTCCCTGCGCGCGCGCGGCGCCCGGGTGACCCCTGTCCGCGTCTACCAGTGGGATCTTCCCGAGGTCACCGCCCCCCTCGAAGAGGCCGCCCGCCGGATCGCCGCGGGCCAGGCCGACGTCCTGCTGCTCACCACCTCCATTCAGGTCCACCACCTGCTGCGCGTGGCCGCCGCGCAAGGCATTGAGAACCAGTTACGCGAGCACCTGCACCGTATGGCGATCGTCTCCATTGGACCCACCACCTCCGAGGCGCTGGAAGAGGCAGGGTTCCACGCCGACCTCACCCCCTCCCATCCCAAGATGGGATTTCTGGTGCGCGAGGCCGCCGATGCAGCACTTGAGATACTGTCTGGAAAGAGGAATCTCCGATGAGCAAGTTTACCCGCCGGCGCCACGCCCTGCGCCAGTTCGCCGGCTTTCTGGCCGCCTCGCCGCTCTGGCCCCAGGCCCTCACACCGCAGCAGATGGACGATGACGTGAACGGGCCAATCAACGTCCACGAATTCGAGGAAGTCGCCCGGCGCAAGCTGAACAGGCTGGCGTACGACTTCATTGCCGGCGGTGTGGAAGACGAACTGGCTCTGCGCGCCAATCGCGAGGCGTTCTCGCGCCATTTCATCGTGCCGCGATTCATGCGCGACGTGTCCGAGGTGTCCACCGGAGTCGAACTGTTGGGCATGAAGCTCGCAACGCCGCTGATCATCGCGCCCACCGGCGGCAAGAACCTGGTGCTGCCCCGCGCCGATGAGGTGGTGGCCGCCGCGGCGCTCAAAACCAACACCCTGATCTGCACCCCCACCGGCACGCAGAAGATTCTGGAGGACGGCCATCCGCTCATGTGGTGGACCAACAACGTCGGCGCCCCGGACAAGGCATCCGCCATCACGGGAGCCCGGCGCGTGGCCGACCAGGGCTGCAAGGGCATCGTCGTCACCGTGGACAATGCGTATCAGTCCAATCGCGACCGCAACAACCGCAACCGGTTCGACTACGGCTACATGCAAACCGGCGTTCCGAAGCCCGGCGACCCGCCCCGGCCTCCTCGCAACCCCGCCCGGCCGGCCATGTGGCAGCCCCATGTCCCCAGCCTGAACTGGAGCTACATCGAGTGGGTGAAGGGCGCCGTCAACCTGCCCATCATCCTGAAAGGAATCCTCCATCCGGAAGATGCCGCCCTCGCCGTGAAGTACGGTGCCGACGCCATCTCTGTATCGAATCACGGCGGACGCCAGATGGACGGCGTCATCGCGCCTCTAGACGCCCTGCCGGACGCGGTGGAAGCCACCGGCGGCCGCATCCCCGTGCTGATGGACGGCGGCATCCGGCGCGGCAGCGACGTCATCAAGGCGCTGGCTCTGGGCGCAAAGGCTGTGCTGTTGGGCCGTGCGCCGCTGTGGGGCCTTGGGGCGTATGGCCAGCCCGGGGTGGAGCGCGTGCTCACCATGTTGAGCGATGAGGTTAAGCTGGGCCTGGCGCTTTCCGGGGCTCGCACGCCCGCCGATCTCAAACCCGGAATGATCCGCCGGAGACCGCTGGTGTGACCGTTTTTTTCACCGCCCTGTTCCTTCTGGCCACCGGCGCGCTCGCCCAGCCGGTTCAGGAACTGTGCAAGGCCTGCCATCTCGAACAGGTCACCGATTGGGAGACGCACCGCCACGCAGCGAAGCAGGTGGCCTGCGACGCCTGCCACGGCGCCAGCACGCGGCATCGAACATCCGTGGGCAATGTGCCGCCGGACCGCATCGCCGGACCGGCCGAACAGGCCAGGCTCTGCGGCGCCTGCCACGCCAAGCCCGCCCAGGAGTACAGCGGCACCAGACACGGGGCACTGGTGCTGGCCAGTTCCCGCACCCGCGCCGCCGCCTGCACCACCTGCCACGGCACGCACACCCTGCGCACCGTGGCGGCCATGGAGAAACAGTGCGCGCGCTGCCATGCCTCGCTCCCGGCGCCATGCAAACCCACAGGCTGCGCCACCTGCCATAAGCCCCACCAACTGGCTGCCAGGCGATGAAGAAACGGCCCAGTCCTCTCGTCCAGTTGGCGCGCTACAGCACGCTCGCCTTCCTGCTGCCCGCCAGCACCGTCGCCGGCTATCTGATCGGCGCCGCGCTTGACCACTGGCTGGGCACTGGATTCTTTACCGTGCCTCTGCTGCTGGTTGGGATCGCGGCGGGTTTCATCAAGCTGGCCCGCGAAGTGAGCCGGGGAGACGGGTCATGACCGGCGACACCTCCATCCGCCGCGTCACCGCCCTCACCTGGATCCTGGCCGTGGTGGGCACTGTGGCCACTTTCTTCGGGTGGGGCTCCTTCCCTGCCCTGGGGTTTCTGTTTGGCGCCACGGCCTCCGCCATGAACTTCCGCTGGCTCAAACACCTCGTCGATGGGCTGGGCGAAACGGCCCCGCCGCGACGGAAAGTGGTGCTGTTTGTGCTGTTCCGGTATGCCCTGGTGGCCATTGCCGGCTTCGCTCTGGTAAAATACTCAAAGGACAGTCTGTTCGCCGCCTCGGCCGGCCTTCTGGTGCCCGTGGCCGCGATCCTCATCGAACTGATCTACGCAATCATCTATGCAAGAGCATGAACTCTGGATAACCGCCCTGTTCAACCAGTTTCTGGCGGGGCCGGCCAACGCCGTTCTTGAGCTTTTCGGACAGCATGCCGAAAACCCCGGTAAGCCCTGGGCGAACTTCGTTGTGATGGAAATCGCGGTCGTGGCGCTGCTCATGATCGTTCTCGCGGTCCTGCGCGGACGCCTGTCGGTGGACCGTCCCGGAAAGCTCCAACACATCTTCGAACTGGTCGTCGAGTTCCTGCGCGGAACCGCTTCGGAAGCGGGCGGCCACGACGGTCCCAAGCACGTCCACCTGTTCACCACGCTGTTCGTGTTCATTCTGGCGAGCAACCTCATCGGAATCATTCCGACACTCGAATCGCCCACCATGTTCCCGCCGGTGCCGCTGGGCTGCGCCCTTCTCGCGTTCGTCTATTACAACGTGGAAGGCATTCGCAAGCAGGGGGCGGGGCACTACTTCGCGCACCTGCTGGGCCCGGTCTGGTGGCTCGCGCCGCTGATGCTGCCCATCGAGATCGTCAGCCACTTCGCCCGCCTGCTCTCGCTCACCGCGCGTCTGTACGCCAACATCTTCGCCGGCGAGCAGGTGACGCTGGTGTTCCTCAGTCTCACCTATTTCGTGGTGCCCTCGCTGTTCATGGGCCTCCACGTGTTTGTTTCGCTTCTCCAGGCCTACGTCTTCACGCTGCTCACCATCGGTTATGTCGGCGGCGCCATCGCGGAGGAGCACTAATCCGGGTTTCGTAACGCCCCGGGCGTGAGCCGGCCGTCCCCCAGGGCGGCGCCAGGAACCACCTCCCCAGGGCCATTTCACTGAAGGAGAAAGACTATGACGTTGAAGAAAGTACTGTTTCTCATCGCGCTGTTCACCCTCGCCACCCCGATGTTTGCCCAGGGCAACTCGAACGGGGCGAACTGGGTGGCCATCAGCGCCGGTTTCTCGATGGCCATCGCGGCCGCCGGCTGCGGTATCGGCCAGGGCAAGGCGATCGCTTCGGCCTGCGAAGGCATCGCGCGCAATCCCGGCGCCGCCACGGCCATCCGCGGCGCGCTCATCCTGGGCTTGGCGCTCATCGAATCGCTGGCCCTGTACGTGCTGATCATCATCTTCATCAAGGTGGTGTAGCCCGGCGCGCTCCCGGAGCGTTTTCCCAAGGCCCGTGGGGACCAACCCCGCGGGCTTTTTCATTTGGAATACTGGAACAACCACCGTGGACAATGAAGTTCTGGGCCTGGCCCTCTTCTCATACCTGATCTTTCTTTTCTCCACCGTCTGCCATGAAGCAGCCCACGCCCTGGCCGCGAAGCTCGGCGGCGACCCCACCGCCTACCACAACGGCCAGGTGTCGCTCAGCCCGTGGCCCCACATCCAGCAGGAGCCCTTCGGCCTGGGCATCATCCCGCTGATCAGTTTCTTCACCAGCCTCAGTTCCGGAGGGCTCGGCATCATCGGCTTCGCCAGCGCCCCCTTCGATCCCTATTGGATGCTCCGCCATCCGCGCCGCGCCGCCTGGATGGCCATGGCCGGACCCGCGGCCAACCTGGTGCTGGCCGGTCTCGGCGTGCTGGGTCTGAAGCTCGGCCTGGCGGCCGGCCTGATGCAGCGCGGCGAGGAATTGGCGCACCTCGCCACATCGCCCAACCCGCTGGTCGACGGCGCCGCCACGTTCCTCAGCATTCTCTTCTTTCAGAACCTGCTGCTGGCCTGCTGGAATCTGCTCCCCATTCCACCGATGGACGGATTCAGCGCCATCCTTTTCGTGCTGCCGGAACGCTACGCGGCGAAGTTTCTCGCCATCCGGTCCCAGGTGGGCATGGTCTTTCCCATCCTCATGATCGGTCTCAGCGGCACCTTCTGGAGCTTCTTCTACCCGGTGCTCGGCTTCGTCTACCGCCTCTTTTTCTAGTCTAGCGGCGTTCAACGAACCGCACCCGCCCCCAATGCCACGGCAGGTGCATATCGATCAGCCCCATCGGCGACCATACCCAGTTGTCTTCCGGGCCCGGCAGCTTCCGGTACTTTCCATCCACCACCTCCACCCGCCATTCGACACGTGAGAAGTTCACCCTCCACTCGTCGCCCGCCCTCGGCGGCGCCGGCTTATGGGCATACTTCGCCATCGCCGCCCAGGGAATGGCGATCTCAACACTCCAGCCCCGGTCGCGGTCGCCGGGCCGGTTGAGCGTCCCCTCCACCCGCACCGCCGTCTTCAACCCCGGAATCTCCCAGCCGTTGTCCGCCTTGCCGCCGTCCAGATAGGGCTTGGGCAGGAACAGATCCCAGCCCGTATTCAGCGCGTTGATTTCGAACTCGTAGTATTCGTCGCCGTCGGAATCGGGGTCGATGAAGACTTCAAAGTCGTTGTCGTGGAAAATCACCGAATCATGCTCCGTGAGCGTGCCCCAAACATCGGGCTCCTCCATCCACGCCGCGATGTAGAAATAGGTCTCGTCCCACTGCATCCGCGCCCGTGTTCGAAAACGCGGCGCCGGCTTCCCGTCTCCTTGAATGTCCACGAAGTATGCCGTCCAGGGAGCGCCCCGCCACTCGTTCTCCGCGATCCGTCCGTCCACCTTCACCGGCCGCCGCGCCCTCGGAGCGTCGTAAACCAGCGGCCCTTCAGCCGGCACGCCCGGCAGGCCGCACAACAGCACGGCGATCATGCGCCACATAACGGTCCCACTGCGAAAAGCATGCCACCAGGATAGCCAGAAGCAACAGTCCTTCAATCGGCTCAAGGATGTGAATCGACCGTCCGCCCCAGGTGTCGTCATGGAACCAGAAAGCCTGCGGCTTAAGCCGTGTCAGATGCACCAGCACCGGCGACACGCCGTCCACCTTGCGAATCTTGAGTTCGCCCAGCACTGCCAGCAGCCCTCCGGTCACCAGGATCGCCCCGGTCACCATGGTTCCCAAACGGCGCCACCAGGGGTCACCGTCGCCTCCCGCCCGTTGAAGAGGTACAAGACAAGAGCCAGCACGATGCCCGCGCCCAGTGCCGACCCGCACAGGTCCAGCACAAAATCGTTCAGATCCCACGGAATGCCCCAGTCCGGATGCAGCACCGCGTACTGATACGCTTCATCCAGCGCCCCGGTCAGCGTCCCCCACAACACCGTCTGCCCCAGGCTGCCGGTAAGCGCGAACAACGGGACAGCCAGCAGACCGTACTGCGCGAAGTGCACGAACTCGTTGTTGTTGACACTGAACAGGAACACCGACGCCACCGAGAGCGAGACCGCCAGCAGCCAGAACGCCAGAATCGCGGCACGATAGGGCGACCGCACGGCTCTCTTCGCGACATGAGCCGTCAGCGCCGCAACGCACAGTCCGCTCAGCAGCAACCACACCAGGGCCAGGACGTCACGCGTCAGCAGGTTCTGCACAGCCAGCACCGTCTTCTGGCCCGTTTCATGAGTCGGAATGGTGAGCAACGCATAAACCACCACAGCCGCCAAGGTTACCAGCCGATGCCGGGCCATCTTGAGAATCAGCCCTTGCATGATTCCGGTTATCATATCAGTTCGCATGAAACGGCCCCTGGCAGCCACACTCGCCGGGCTGCTCGGTTTGGCGGGGCTTGCCCTGGCCATCCGCGTGGCATACCCGTGGGAGGCCGTCTTCGGGGGCGCCTCCGTGCAGTTCCAGGAGACCGATGCCTGGCACCACCGCCGCCTCATCGAGTTTCAGGTCCGCAACTACCCCGCGCGAATGGCCTTCGATCCCTACGGCGCGCACCCCCAGGGCCAGGAGATCGCCGTCGGCCCCCTCTTCGACTTCATCGCTGCCACCATCATCAGCATCACAGGCGCCCCTCTCGACGAGTTCGCCGCCTTCTACCCGGCCGTGCTCGGCGCACTCTGCCTCATCCCGGTGTTTCTCTTCCACGCCTCGCAGGACCGGCGCGCGGCGTGGCTGGCCGCACTGACCGCCGCCGTCATGCCAGGCTACTTTCCGCTTGTTTCCTCGCTCGGCTTTACCGATCATCACGTGCTGGAATGCCTGCTCAGCGCCGCGTTGCTCGCAAGCTTCGCCCATCCGGGGCGCGGCATCCTCAGCGGCGTCATCCTGGGCGCCTATGCGCTCACCTGGGTGTGCGCGGCGTTTGTGGTCGCCATCCTGCTGGTATGGGTGGCGCTGTATGCCTGGCTCAACCGGCCGGCGCCGGAATTGGGCGCCCAGGCCGCCCGGGCCTTCGGCATCGCATTCCTCATGGCAGTGCCCTTCTTCCGCATCATGTGGATGGAGTACACACTGGGGGCGCTTGGGGCCGGTTGGGTGTTCGCCGTCCTGCTCGCGCGTGGGCGATGGGACCCGCGGATCACTATCCTGGGGGCCGCCGCCACGGCTCTGGCTGCCGCCGCGGTGCTGCTCGGAGGCGATTTCGGAAGAGTGCTCTCCCGGCTGGCGCCGGAAAGCAGTACGCTCGTGCAGGAACTCGCTCCCATCTTTCGAGTCGGCAGCCGGTTCACGCTGCTGCCCGCGCTGGGCGCCTATGGACCCGCGTTTGCCGCCGCGTTCGCCGGGCTTCCCCTGCTCCTGCGTCTGGGTGCAAGCCCCGGTGCCGGCCGGCTCACGCTGCTCGCCGTCTGGACCTTGGTCTCATTCGCGGCGTCGCTCCTGCAGCTCCGCATGGCCGCGTACTTCGCGTTGCCGGCGGCCCTGGTCACCGGATGGTTCTTGTCGCGGTTGGCGGAACTGGCCGGCCGGCGCGCGCGTCTGGTCACCATCGCGGGCGCCGCCGCCATCTGTCTCACCTCCCTGCCCTTCCACGCCGAGTTGCTGGTGCCCCAGCGCGGACCCGATCAGGACTGGCTGGCCGCCCTCAGCTTCCTCCGCGACCACACACCGGAACCGGAGCCCAGCCTCTACTGGAAGCCCGCTCCGCCCGGCGCCAGACCCGCCAACTCCTATGGAGTTCTGGCCTGGTGGGATGCCGGCTACTGGATCACCGGTATCGCCCGGCGCATCCCCGTGACCAACCCGTCCCACATCAATGCCGCCGAAAGCGCGCGGCTCCTGCTGATTCACTCCGAACAGGAGGCACGCGACCAGTTGAAGCGTTGGGGCATCCGCTACATCGCCGTCGATCGCACGCTGCCCATGCTGGTTCCGCCGCGGGGCTCAGAGGCCATCGGACGTTTCCCCGGCATCGTCCAGTGGAGCGGCTACAATCCCAACCTGTTTGCCATCACGCTGCACGGGGAAACCGCTCCCGGCCGTTACGAACCGGCCGCCGCCTACCTGCCGGCGTACTATCAGACGCTGTTGTTCCGGCTGGCGGTGCTTCGCAATGCGCCTCTTGAGAATCCGGAACCGGTGGTGGCCACGTGGCGCATCGTGAATGGCATCAAGGTGATCACCAGCAATGTGCGCTTCTCAAACGCCGCCGAGGCGCAGCGGCACCGGGCGAAGCTCAACCCGGAGTTGTCGGGCATTGTGTCCGATCATCCGGCGCGAAGTCCGGTTGAAATCAGGCCCTGGCCATTCCTCCGGCAGGTGTTCGCCGAAGGGAGTGTCGCGATCTTCGAAGTGATCCCGTAGAAGGTCAGAGCCCAGGCGGCGGGGCGGCTCTAAACCAGAATTGCTGTTCGGGCTCCCGGTCACCGCTCAGCATACGCCCGCTTGTCTCCCGTAGCACTTTCTGGTGCAGTTTTTCTCGCCCACCGCCCCCGTTTGGCCAGGAACGGGTAGCTCCGGCCCGTCCCAAGGAACTCAGCACCGGCCCCCTCATTACTTCGCATTCCGCGAACACAGCTTCCGTCACCGCCGCGTCCGCTTACACCTGGTAAGCCGCCAGGAAAGCGCGGATGAGGCCATCCAAGGAACCTGCCCGTACGTTGGCATAGAGCGGCACGGGCGGCTGGCCTCTCTGTTCATTGGGCTGGATGGCGATGACACCCCTTACGCTGGGCAACACAACCACGTAGCGTCCGCCATTACCCGCCGCCGCGTAGGAACCCAACGGAATCCCAGCGGGATCAGCGCCATCTCTGTCGGTTGGCCCCCACCATAGATAGCCGTAGCCGCCGTGGATGCCTTTACGGCCCGTGGTGGAATAGATCGTCGTGCTCTCCGCCACCCAAGCCGCGGGGACATACGGATGGCCGTTGAGCATGCCCTGGTCCAGATACAGTTGCCCCAACGTCGCCAAGTCGCGCGCGGACATGGACAGGTGGTAGGCGGGGAACCGTGGCGCTTTCGCGAGATACTGATAGACTGAATCGCGCATCGGATCGAAATCGCGCCACTTCAAGGGTCCTGCCAGTTCGTGTTCCACAGCGGTGTAAAAGCTGTGGCCCGTCACACGCTGATAGATTTCGCCCAGCGCATTGAAGTCCCAATTGTTGTAATACCAGAATGTTCCTGGCGCATGGCTGCCGCGCTTCGGTCTTGCCGCTATCATGGCCGGCGTTTCGGCTGCCGTGGAAATATAGATGCCCGAACGCGCCTTGAGCAGATCCCGCACCTTCGCTCTACGTTCCACCTCGGTCAGCGGCGTGTAGTCGTCAATTCCCACCTCCATCATGGTGGCATCGAGATTGATGCTCTGCTTGGCTATGGCAACGCCGTAGAGTGCATTCAGGATCGACTTTCGTACCGAGGCAATCCGGAAAGGCTTGGACACCTCGCCATCGGAAACGATGGTTGCGCCGTCAGCCAGACACACCAGGCCCAACACACCTAATTCCCTCGCCTGTTTCGTGAAAGACGCCAGTTTTTCCTCAGACCACTTTCCTGAGGAGGAAGGCCGAGTGATTTGGGGGGATGCAACTGCTGCGCCCAGTGCTGCCGTTGTGCCCAGCAGAAATTCCCTGCGATCAGTGATCATCGTGTTTCCGTCCTCCAGTTTGAGCCTTGTTACAAGCCGTCGAGTGTATCAGCCCCGGTTGCCGTTCAACACGATCGGCTGCGTGCGGAAAACGTCATTTCGTCCGCCGTGATGAGAATTGCCATCGAACTGCCAGCCATGTGGCTTGAGATGGAGGCCTCGTCTTGCGTGACTACTCTCTAGCGAAATAGAAGAGTGCTGCAGTGCCCGTGATGTCCGAAGTCCATTCCCTGAAAGAGGGTCAGCTCTTCCGGCGCCAGCGGGCCGCCACCAGAAAGCCGGCCGCGCCCAGGCCCAGCGTGATCAGCGTGGCCGGCTCGGGAATGCGAGGATCCGTGGGACGTCCCACCGTCGCATCCCGCACGGTGATGCTGTCCGGAAGGCTGATGAACTCGTCACTGGCCAGATTCAGCCGCAAGGCGATCCTGCCGGCAAATCCCAGCATCCGGCTCACGTTGTACCGGATGGCCAAGGGAAGCCCGGTGAACGCCAGGGACTGGTTCATGATGAAATTCTGGCCGAAGACGCTGTCCCAGAACAGATGATCCGGATCGGCGGCTTGCCGCCGGGCAAAAAGATCATCCGGGTCGTTGTACAGTCCCCCGCTGATCCGTAGGAGATTCGAATTCCGCAACTTCGATGAAAACACGCCGTCAAAGTCCATCACGGCGAAGAAATCAATGGGATCGCCGGCCGCCGGCCTAAAGCGTAAACCGAAGTCTGCCGTGACCGTGACCAACGGACCGCATTGGCCCTTGCAGTGGAGCAGGAAATTGTGCAGCGTAAAACCCAGTGGCTCCTCCACCTCGGAGCCCTTGGCGGACTTGCCGAAATGGAAGTCCGAACTGAATTGCAGGTTGCCGGCCACCGGATTGTTCGTGAACTGATAGGGAACGCTCATCAAGCCCGACGCGCCCGCAAGCGCCTGCACCACAACTTGTTCGCTGTGGGTTTGTGAGTCCAGCCGGAAACGAACGATGGGGTCCGCCACCAGGATCGTGCCGGCATAGGCAGGCGCCAGCCCGAACAATACGAGCAAGCCGTGGAACTTCATTTCACTTCCCTCCGAACCGAATCGCTCCGAAAGGTAATCCTATCTCATCGGGCCCCGGTTCGCCACCGGGGCCGGATCAGGCGAGGCAATCAACGGAGGACCGTTTATGGTCTCAATATCCCTTCTTCTTGTCCACCACGTTCAGCAACGGCATCCCCTCGCCGAAACGGCGGATATTCTCCTTGATCGTCCCCAGCATGCGGCCGCGATCCATATCCGAGCGCCCGGCAATGTGCGGCGTGATGATCACATTGTTGAACTTCCACAGCGGGTGGCCCGGGGGCAGCGGCTCGGGATCCGTCACATCGACACCGGCGCCCGTCAGGCGCTTGGAATCCAGCGCCTTCACCAGCCCGTTCATGTCGTAGATTCCGCCCCGGCTCACCGCGATGAAGAAGCTGCCCTGCTTCATGGTGTCGAAGTGGCGCATCGCCATCATCTTGTGGCTCTGTTCGGTGTGCGGCGCGGAGATGAACACCACGTCCATCTGCGGCACCACCTGATCCATCTGGTCCGGCTTGATCACCCGCTCAATGTACGGCGAGTACGGAATGTCCTCGGGGTCGACGCAGGTGATGTGCATGCCGTGCGCCCAGGCACGCAGCGCGATCTGCTGGCCAATGCCGCCGCAACCAATCACCAGGCCGTTCTTGCCCCGCAACTCAATGCCGGGATACGGCCGGGCCTGCCATGTCTCGGTCTTTCGATCCTCGAAAAACTTCAGCAATCCGCGCGAAACCGCCAGCAGCATCGCCATCGCATGGTCGGCGATCTCTGGCCCCTGCACAATCTGGTTGTTGGTCAGAACGATGTTGGAATCGCGCAAATCCGTCCCGCCCGATTTGTGAAGAACCGTCTCCACGCCGGCGCTCATGATCTGCGTCCACTTCAGATTCTTTCCGGCCCGCACCATCGCGGGCGTGATCGTGCCGATGAACCCGTCCGCGTCGGCGAGTTCCGCCATCAGCTTGTCGTTCGTCGTGTTGACCACCCGGACCTTGGAAGTGGCCGATTGCCAATCCTGGATCACCTCGGGCGGCTGGCCCACGGTGACCACCTTCTTCGTCTGCCCGCTAAGCGCGAGCGCCGTCAATGCTAGTGAGAGTGTGATGCGATGCATGGAAACTCCTGGGACTGCTGATTCTATCGCAACTGGCGGGGCCGGTGCTTGCCCAACGGCAGGCCCGACGGCAAGCCAGGCGGCAGGCCTGTCGCACCGCACATCACGCCCCACAGCCAGATCCGGTGCCGCGGCGCCTGCCCATTGGATAATGGAGTTCATGAAGTACCGTTTCCTTGCGCCCTCGTGTCTCGCGATCCTTTGGGCGAACTCCCTCATCGCTCAGGACCAGACTCCCGGACAACGCGCCTATGAAACCCGTTGCGGCCGCTGCCATGGCAGCGACGGACGCGGCAGCGAAATGGCTCCTTCCATGCTGCGCGGGCTGGCGTCGCGCGATGCGGCCCAACTGGCGGCCCTGGTGCGTGATGGCATCCCGGGAAAAATGCCGGGCGCCAGAATCGATGACGCCGAGTTGACCGTTCTGATGGAACACGCGCGGCTGCTCCGCGCCCGCATGCGCCAGCGCCCCGTGGTGCGGGAGACGGTGGAACTCATCGACGGCCGGAAAATCGAAGGCGAGGTGTCGGGAGAGGGATTCACCGACAAGCAGATCAAGGCCAACGGCAAGGTGCATCTTCTGCGGCGCACTGAGAACGGCCGGTACCGGGAAGTCACCTCATCGGCCGACTGGCCGGGCTACAACGGCGATCCGCGCGGCAACCGCTACACCACCATGACCCAGATCAACCGCCAGAACGTCAAGGGACTCACCGCCAGATGGGTGTTTACCTTCCCCGGCGGATCCCGCATGCAGGGCACGCCGGCCGTTGTGGGCGGCATCATGTATGTCACTGACGTGAACCAGTGCATCGCGCTCGACGCCGGCACCGGGCGTCAGATCTGGCACTGGCGGCGCCCCCCGACACCCGGCGCCGTGGGAGCCGGTTCCAACCGCGGCGTCGCGGTCTCCGGCGACCGGCTTTTCATTGCCACCGACCACGCGCATCTGGTCGCCCTCAACCGCCATACGGGCGAAGAGCTCTGGGACATCGAAACGGCCGATTTCCGTCAGAGTTATTTCGCCACCGGCGCTCCGCTCGCCGTGGGCGCTCTGGTGCTCACCGGCGTCGGTGGAGGCGAACATGGCACACGCGGCTTCGTTTCGGCGCATGATCAGGCCACCGGCAGGGAAGTATGGCGCTTCTGGACCATCCCTGCCAAAGGCGAGTTTGGCGCCGATACTTGGAACGGCAAGGACATGCAGCACGGCGGCGCGCCCACCTGGCTCACCGGCACCTACGACCCCGATCTCGACACAATCTACTGGCCCATCGGCAATCCCGCCAAGGAGTACGACGGCCGCGACCGCGAAGGCGACAACCTGTTCAGCGATTCCGTCGTCGCGCTCGACCCTAAGACCGGCAAACGCAAGTGGCACTTCCAGTTCACCCCGCACGACCTCTGGGACTGGGATGCCACCGAGACCCCCATGCTGGTGGACGCCGTCTGGGAAGGCAAACCGCGCAAGCTGCTCTTGCATGGCAATCGCAACGGCTTCTTCTATGTGCTGGACCGGACCGACGGCAAGCCGCTCCTGATCAAACAGTTCGTCAAGAAGCTCACCTGGGCCACCGGCATGACGCCGGAAGGCCGGCCCATCAAGGCGCCGAACCAGAAGCCAGGCAAGGAGGGCACCTACGTCTGCCCATCGCAGGACGGCGCCTCGAACTTCTACTCGCCTTCCTATGTCCCCTCCACCGGAATCTTCTACTTCCAGACGTTTGAAAAGTGCAGCGTCTACACGCTGCGCGATCAGGGCGATTGGGTGCCCGGCAAGTCCTACCTTGGCGGGTCGCAGCGCACCGCTGCCGGCGTCGCCGAGCATTACCTGCGGGCGCTCGACATCCGCACCGGCAAGACCGTCTGGGAACTCCCGCAGCCCGGCCCGGCCATGGGCTGGGGCGGCACCATCGCCACCGCCACCGGAATCATCTTCTTCGGCGAAGAGAACGGCGCCATGATGGCCGCCGACGCGGAAACCGGCAAGCCGTTGTGGCGCTTTGAGACCAACCAGAACTGGAAGGCGTCGCCCATGGCCTACATGTTCGACGGAAAGCAGCACATCGCGGCCATCGCCGGAGGAAACGTCATCGCCTTTGGCCTTCCGGACTAGGCCCGGGCCATCCGGAACCGGCTGAACCTGGTGGGCCATCGCACCGGGCGGTTGCCGGCTCCCTGCTACCATGGCGTTATGCCATTCGAACTACCACAACTCCCCTACGCCCACGATGCCCTGGAGCCGCACATCGACACCGCGACGATGCAAATTCACCACGGGAAGCATCATCAGGCCTATGTGACAAACCTCAACAAGGCGCTTGAGTCGGCGCCGGAACTGGCCGGCAGGAGCCTGGAAGAACTGCTGGCGAACAATCTCGCCATCGTGCCGGAAGGCATTCGCGGCGCCGTGCGCAACAACGGCGGCGGACACGCCAACCACTCGTTGTTCTGGACCATCCTCAGCCCCAACGGCGGCGGCGCGCCCGAGGGCGCCCTGGCCGACGCCATCAACGCCGCGTTCGGCGGCTTCGATGCCTTCAAGGAGAAGTTCAAGGCCGCGGCCATCGGCCGCTTCGGCTCCGGTTGGGCCTGGCTGGTGAAGAATGGCTCAGGTGTCGAAATCGCTTCCTCACCGAACCAGGACACGCCGCTCATGGAAGGCAGGTTTCCCATCATCGGCCTCGATGTTTGGGAGCATGCCTACTATCTGCGCTATCAGAACCGCCGGCCGGATTACATCGACGCCTGGTGGAACGTCGTCAATTGGAAGGAAGCCAACCGCCGCTTCCAGTCGTAAGTGGACGCGGTCTTCGCAGTCGCACTGTTCGCGGCCGGCCTGGCAGCCGGGGGCGTCAGCGTCTTCTTTCTGATGCGCGCCCTCCACGCAGGCCGGCTGGCGGCCGAACAGCGCGACATTGACGCGGCGCGAATCGCGCAAACCGCGGGCGCTCTGGTGGACCCGCTGCGCCGTGCCATCGAACAGTTGGACCGCAATCGCGCCGAGTCCGCCGGCGAACTGCGAGGCCAGATCGCGGCCCTGGCCCAGGCTCAACGGTCACTG
The DNA here is from genome assembly GCA_016870915.1 of Acidobacteriota bacterium. Classification (GTDB taxonomy): domain Bacteria; phylum Acidobacteriota; class Terriglobia; order Bryobacterales; family Bryobacteraceae; genus VFZY01. Next base: position 38,172 of record VFZY01000013.1, read on the forward strand.
GAAACGCAGACCAGTTCTCTTGCCCAGTCCCTCCGGTCGCCTTCCGTTCGCGGACGTTGGGGTGAAGTGCAGCTTCGGCGCGTGGTGGAACTGGCCGGCATGCTGCCCTGGTGCGACTTTCAGGAACAACCGGTGGCCGCCGGCGACGGGCCGCGCTCCCGGCCTGACCTCATCGTGCGGCTGCCCAATGAGCGGATCGTTGTGGTGGATGCCAAGGCGCCTCTCAAGGCCTATCTGGAGGCTCACGAGGCCCGCGAGGAAGCGGTCAGGGCGGCTCGCCTTCAGGAGCACGCCTCCCAGGTCAAGGCGCATCTCAACACGCTGGCGTCGCGCAGCTACTGGAGCCAGTTTCCCCAGGCGCCCGAGTTCGTGGTGCTGTTCCTTCCCGGCGAAATCTTCTTCAGCGCCGCGCTCGAACAGGACCCGGCGCTCATCGAAAGCGGAGCCTCACAGCGCGTGATTCTGGCAACGCCCACCACGCTCATCGCCCTGCTCAAGGCCGTGGCCCATGGATGGCGGCAGGAGCAGGTGGCCCAGAACGCCCGCGAGGTGGGTCAACTGGGCGCCGCCCTCTACGACCGTCTGGCGCGCATGACCACCCATCTTGAAAGCCTGCGCGGCAGCCTGCGGCGCACGGTGGATTCCTACAACGACCTCGTCGGGTCGCTTGAAAGCCGCGTCCTCGTATCGGCACGGCGGATGCGCGATCTGGGCGTCGCCGCGTCGCGCGAACTGCCCCAGCCGGAACGCATCGACACCAGCCTCCGCGTGCCGGGACAGCAGTCCCTGCCGCTGGATGACTGAGCAGAGGCCGCACTAATGGCGTTTGCGGGGAACGCGCTAGAATGGGTGGACCTACGATGCACCTGAGAATCCTGGCCGTGGCCGTGGCGGCCGCCGCGCTTGTGGGCTGCTCCGCATCAGCCCCGGCAAACGTAGCGGCAACCGTCAATGGCCGCAACATTACCTTCGCTGAACTCGAGAAACAGTACCAGGTCCAATTCCCAACGCCGGCCGAACGGCCCTCGGACGACCAGAAGAACATCCAGAAGCTGGAACTCCTCCGCACCATGGTGGATAGCGAGATCATGCTGCAGCGGGCGGAGAAACTGGGCCTTCTCGCGGCGGACGCCGAAGTGGACTCGAAGCTGGGTGAGATGAAATCGGGCTACACCCAGGAGGAGTTCTCAAAACAACTGGAAGCGCGTAAGCTCTCTCTGGAAGATCTGCGCACCCAGTTGCGGCGCGACCTGAGCATCCAGAAGCTCTTCAACAAGGAGATCACCGCCAACGTCAACATCACCGACCAGGAAGTGGCGGACTTCTACAACCAGAATAAGAGCGCGTTCAATCTGCCGGAGCCGCAGGTGCACATGGCGCAGATTGTGGTCACCTCAAACCCCGATCCGAACGTGCGCAATCTGAAGAACGACAAGGCCCAGAACGACGAACAGGCGCGCAAGAAGATCCTCATGATCGAAAGCCGCCTCAAGCAGGGCGAGGATTTCGGCATGCTCGCCCAGAATTACTCCGAGGATCCGGCTTCGGCCGCCAACGGCGGCGACCTCGGCTTCATCCCGGAGTCTTCCCTCGAAAAGGCCAACGTCGAACTCCGCCGCCTCGTGATGAGCCTGCCCTCGGGCGGCGTCTCGCAGGTGATTCGCGGCAGCGGAGGCTACCAGATCCTCAAGGTGGTCTCCAAGGAGCCTTCAGGCCAGCGCGAATTGACCGATCCCAGAGTGCAGCAGAATATCCGCGAAACGCTGGTGAACCGCAAGGATCAACTGCTCAAGGCAGCTTACTTCGAGGTGGCCCGCAATGAGGCCAAGGTGACTAATCACTTTGCGGCGAAGGTGGTTCAGGAGAAGACCCGGAAGAAGTAGCGGCGGCGTCCTTTTTCCAGCGTCCCGCGCCGGCCAGCGCCCGGCGCAGGACGAACTCAATCTGCCCGTTCAGTGACCGCAAGTCATCATCCGCCCAGCGCTTCATCGCGTCGAGCACCTGCTCATCCACTCGCAGAAGAAATGACTTGCGGTCCGCCATGCGCCCGGTCCTTTACTGGTAAATGGTGCCGGCGTTCACCACGGGCTGCGCGCCGCGTTCGCCGCAAAGCACCACCAGCAGATTGCTCACCATGGCCGCCTTGCGCTCCTCATCCAGCGCGACAACGCCGCGGCGGGAAAGCTGTTCCAGGGCCATCTCCACCATGCTCACCGCGCCTTCCACAATCCGGGTCCGCGCGGCAATGATCGCGGCCGCCTGCTGGCGCTGCAGCATCGCGGTGGCGATCTCCGGCGCGTAGGCCAGGTGGCTGATCCGCGCCTCGACAATGTTGACGCCCGCCTTCTGCGCCCGTTCTTCGATCTCCTGCTTGAGATGCTCCGCCACGGCCGAAGTGTGGCCGCGCAGAGACTTGACGTGATCTTCGTGCGAATCGTACGGGTAGGCAGTAGCCAGATTGCGGAGCGCGGCCTCGCTTTGCACCGTCACGTAGTTCTCGAAGTTGTCCACGTCGAACAGCGCCTGCGCGCTGTCCACCACCTGCCAGACAACCACCGCGGCAATCTCGATCGGGTTGCCTTCATGGTCATTCACTTTAAGGCGCTGCGTCTCGAAGTTGCGCACCCTCAGCGAGACCTTGCGCTTCGAATAGAAGGGATTGGCCAGCCGAAGACCTTGATCCCGCACGGTCCCCACATAACTGCCGAAGAGTTGCAACACCGCCGCCTCGTTCGGGCCGACGGTAAACAGGCCCGACGCGCTCGCCCCCACCAGCAGCAGGGCGATGGCCATGGGCACAATCATGCCCGGCTTGTCGCTTCTTTCAATGGTGGTGCTCTTGCCAACAAGAATCATGGCAGTCGCCAGACCGGTGATCAGCACTGCCAGCACCAGAAGGGCCGCCAGGCCACGAGGGGTGGAACGGATGGTTTCTCGGTTCATTTTCATCTCCTATCAAAATGATATCACTTTTATATCTCTCACGCAAGAGTTGCGGTGCTGCCACGCAAAACGGTATGTTGGTTTTTCGACCTGCGAGCCCTGGACGCCACCCGTCCGCGCGCCTATCGCGCACCTGGGCCAATGCTCGGAAAAACAACTCGGAAACAACATGGCCAATAACACCCCCATCACGGTCGCGCATGGCGACGGCATCGGTCCGGAGATCATGGCGGCTTCGCTGCATATCATTCAGGAAGCGGGCGCCCGCGTCGACATCGAGCAGATCGAGATCGGCGAAAAGGTCTACTTGAGCGGCAACTCGGCCGGCATCGAGCCCTCGGCCTGGGAATCGCTGCGCCGCACGCGGGTCTTCTTCAAGGCGCCCATCACCACCCCGCAGGGCGGCGGATTCAAGAGCCTGAACGTCACCACGCGCAAGATGCTGGGCCTGTACGCCAACGTCCGGCCCTGCGTCGCCTACCATCCCTACGTCGACACCAAGCACCCCCGGATGGATGTCGTCATCGTGCGCGAGAACGAAGAGGATCTCTACGCCGGCATCGAGTACCGCCAGACGGCGCAGGTGATGCAGAGCATCAAGCTGATCTCGCGCCCCGGCACCGAACGCATCGTCCGGTACGCGTTTGAGTACGCGCGCCGCAACAACCGGAAGAAGGTCACCTGCTTCACCAAGGACAACATCATGAAGTTGTCCGACGGACTGTTCCACAAGATCTTCGACGAGATCGCGGCCGAGTATCCGGACCTGGTGAATGAGCACTGGATCGTCGATATCGGCGCCGCCAAACTGGCCGACACACCCGAGGCGTTCGACGTGGTGGTCATGCCCAACCTCTACGGCGACATCCTGTCCGACGTGGCCGCGCAAATCGCCGGCTCGGTGGGTCTTGCCGGATCCTCGAACATTGGCACCAACTACGCCATGTTCGAGGCCATCCACGGCTCGGCGCCGCGGCGCGCCGGGCAGAATCTGGCCAATCCTTCCGGCCTGCTGCTGGGCGGCGTCATGATGCTGGTGCACATCAACCAGGCCGATATCGCCGAGCGCGTTCACAACGCCTGGCTGAAGACCATCGAGGACGGCATCCACACCTACGACATCTACGTGGAAGGCGTGAGCAGGCAGAAGGTGGGCACGCGCGAGTTTGCCCAGGCTGTGGTGGCGCGGTTGGGCCAGGCTCCCGAGAAGCTGAAGGCCGCCAGGTACGAGCGCGACGCCTCGGATCTGAAGGGGCTTTCGGTGCAGCCTGCGCTGAAGAAGGATCTGGTGGGCGTGGATCTTTTCCTCGATTGGGACAGCGGCACGGGCGACGATCTGGCGGCCGCTCTGGCCCGCGTCAACGGCGATGGCCTCAAGCTCCAGATGCTCTCCAACCGCGGTGTGAAGATCTGGCCCAACGGCTTCCCGGACACCTTCACCAGCGACCAGTGGCGCTGCCGCTTCATGGGCGACGGCAACGTCTCGCACGCCCAGGTTGCCGCTCTGCTCAGCCGTGTGGCCGAGGCCGGTCTCGACTTCATCAAGACCGAGAACCTCTGCAACTTCGACGGCAAGCCGGGCTACTCGCTGAGCCAGGGCGAATAGCGAAATGAGCGCGATCGTAGGCGTGATCATGGGGTCCCGGTCGGACTGGGAGACCATGCGCCACGCCTCGGAGACGCTCACCGCGCTCGGTGTTCCGCACGAGACCCGCATTGTCTCGGCGCACCGCACGCCGGACCTGATGCGCGACTACGCACGGTCCGCCGAGGAGCGCGGGCTGAAGGTGATCATCGCCGGGGCGGGCGGCGCGGCCCATCTGCCCGGCATGACCGCTTCGCACACCGTGCTGCCCGTGCTGGGTGTGCCCGTGGAGAGCCATGCCCTCAAGGGCCAGGACTCGCTGCTCTCGATTGTCCAGATGCCCGGCGGCATTCCGGTGGGTACGCTCGCCATCGGGCGCGCCGGAGCGATCAACGCCGCCCTGCTCGCCGCCGCCATCCTCGCCACGCAGGATCCCGAACTGCGGGAACGCCTCCGCTCCTGGCGCCAGGCCCAGACCGCTCGTGTCCTGGAGGATTCGCTGCCGTGATCGCACCCGGCGCCGCGCTCGGCGTGCTGGGCAGCGGCCAGCTTGGCCGCATGTTTGCCATGGCCGCGCGCCGTCTGGGCTATCGCGTCCACACGTTCTCGCCGGAGCGGGACACTCCCACCGGCCAGATCGCCGATGTGGAGGTGTGCGCGTCCTACGACGATCTGGATGCCGTGCGCGCTTTCGCCTCGGGCGTCGCGGCAGTGACCTTCGAGTTCGAAAACGTCAGCGCCGCCGCCGCGGCCGCCGCTGAATCCGTGGCCGTGGTGCGCCCGGCCGGGCGGGTGTTGCACATCACCCAGCACCGCCTGCGCGAGAAGACATTCCTGGCCGGCAAGGGCTTTCCGGTAACCCCGTTCCGTACGGTTGGGTCCCTGGAGGACTGCCACGCCGCAGCCGCGGAACTTGGCCTTCCCGCCGTGCTCAAGACCGCCGGGTTCGGTTACGACGGCAAGGGCCAGCGTGTGATTCAAACGGCCCGGGACATTCCCGCTGCGTGGGCTGCCATGGCCGGGGCGGAGTCGATCCTTGAAGCGTTCGTCCCGTTCGAACGCGAGATCTCCGTGGTGGCCGCGCGGTCGCACACCGGTGAGTTTGTTCACTACGGGGTGATGGAGAACCGCCACGCCAACCACATCCTGGACGTGACCATCACACCGGCGGCTGTGAGCGGGCCGGTCGCCAACGAGGCCGCCGCCATTGCCCGTGGCGTGCTTGAAGCGCTCGATGTTGTGGGGGTTCTGTGTGTCGAGATGTTCCTTGAGTCTTCGGGCGGCCTGCTGATCAACGAACTGGCGCCGCGCCCGCACAACTCCGGGCACGTCACCATTGAGGCGCACGCCACCAGCCAGTTCGAGCAGCAGGTGCGGGCTCTCTGCGGTCTGCCGCTCGGCTCAACCGAACTCGTCCGGCCCGGGGCCATGGCGAATCTCCTCGGCGGCTTGTGGCAGGCGGGCGAGCCCAACTGGGCGGCAGCGCTCGAAGTGCCGGGCGCCCGGCTGCATCTCTACGGCAAGGGCGAGGCGCGGCCCGGCCGGAAGATGGGCCATATCACCGCGCTCGGCGCCACGGCCGGGGAAGCCCGTGGGCGCGCGGTGCTGGCTCGCCAGCGGCTGGCGGATTCCCAGTAACAGCCATGCGCTTGCTCAGCCTGCTGCTTCTTGCCCTTCCCTTGCTGGCACAGGAAAAGCTGACACTCCAACAGGCCGTGGCTACCGCGTTGCGCAGCAATCCGCGCATGGCGCTGGACCGCATTGCCGCGGAGATGGCGGCGGAGTCGCTCAACGAATCGCGCTCCGCCTACTTCCCAACCATCATCGCCAGCACCACCGCCGCCGGGGCGCTCAATGAGAGCCGGCTGGCGGCGGGAGCGCTGAACAACCCCATCATCTTCAACCGCTACGCGGCCGGTGCCGCGGTGACGCAGCTCATCACCGATTTCGGGCGCACCAACAGCCTGGTGCAAGCGAGCCGCCTGCGCGCCCGGACGCATGAAGAGAACATCCGCGCCACGCAGGCCCAACTCACGCTGGCCGTGCATCGCGCCTACTTCCAGGCGCTTCGGGCGGCGGGCATCCTGGCCATCGCGCGCCAGGCGGAGCAGGCCCAGGCAGCGGCCCGGAACGGTCCGCGGCCGGCCTTGGACGCAGGCTTTGCGGAGGTAAACCGGGCCGAGGCCCATCTGGCCGTGCTGGCGGCTCGCAGCGAGCATGACCAGGCCTTGGCCGATCTGTCGCTTCTGCTGGGTTACCCGCGTCCACGCAGGTTTGAACTGGAGGATGTGACCGCACCCGGCGAGCCACCGCCCGACGCCGAGCCGCTGATTGCCGCCGCGCTCAACGAGCGTCCCGACTTGGCCGCCATCAGGACTGAGCGTCAAGCGGCTCTGGCGCAGGTGACCGCGGAACGGCGAGCCGCCTTGCCCACCGTGACCGCGTTTGCCAACGGCGGCGCCGCACCCATCCATGACGACCGGCTGAGGAACCGCTTCGCCGCCGCGGCCATCAACCTGAGCGTCCCGGTGTTCAACGGAGGTCTCATCGCCACCCGCCGCCGCGCCGCCGAACTCCGCGTTCAGGCGATTGACCAGCGCCTTCGCGAGTTGGAAAATCAGACGGCGCGGGACGTCACCGCGAGCACACTGGCCGCGCAGGCAGCCTTTGAGCGGATCGGCCTGACGGCCAGCCTGTTGAGGCAGGCGGCGCTTGCGGGAGAGTTGGCACGGCAGCGCTACGAACAGGGGCTCGCGTCGATCGTCGAACTCACCCAGGCCCAGGTCAACGAGACAACCGCTCGCATCCAGGCCACGGCCGCGGGTTACGACTACCTGACGCAGAGAGCCCAGCTCGACTTTCAAGCGGGCCGCCTGCGGTGAAGAAAACGCCCGGCGATGACCAGAGGCAGGGCACAGGCGAAGAGAAGGCAAGTTCCGGGCTCCGGCGCCGGAGGCGCCGCACTGTGGAAGTTGTAGGTGACCACCAGGCTGACCCGGGCGTGGCAATAGAGCGCCACATACTTAGAGCCATCATAAAAGCTGGGCGCGCCGAACCGGACCTGCGGTAGCCCGGCGCCGAGAAGATGAAGGCTCTGGACGCGCATTTTGTAGTACTGGCCCTGAGTCCTGGATATGTTCCGGAAACTGTAGTCGGTCCACGGAGATCAACTCGCCGAGGCTTGCATCGAAGGTTGGAACCGTTCAGCTCTTCCAGCCAAAGGAGGCATCCGGGAACTCGTAGCTGTGCGACACGGTGACCGAGGCGGCGTGGACGGCCTGAACCAGCAGCGCAGCACCGACGATGCATCGAGAGAGTTTCATGAGCCCAAACTTAGCCGAAGTCACGTTAGGCAACGCGGCGGAACAGCAGTTGGAGCGGATTCTGGCGCACCCCCGCTTTTCCGGGTCGGCCCGGTTGAGCGAGTTCCTTCGCTTCGTCGCCCGGGCCTCGCTCGACGGTGACCTGGGCAGCACCAAAGAGGTGGTGATCGCCGCCGAAGTCTACGGACGGGGCACCGGCTACGATCCTCAGGTGGACTCCACGGTTCGAAGCGAGGCGAGCCGTCTGCGCGCCCGTCTCAGGGAGTACTACGTGGGGGACGGGCAGTTCGATCCGGTGGTGGTTGAGATCGCCCGCGGAGGCTATGCACCGGTGTTCCGGTACCGGAATCCGGCGCCGCCTTCACCAGTCACAGGTGCTGGAAGGCCAGGCGCGGAAGATGGTCCCTCCGATGGCGGATCATCCGGCGACTGGCTCCACGGCGCCCGAACCGGTGACCTTGGATTCGCTGATCGCCGCGTCGCGCCTGTTTGAAGCTTCAATCGCCGCCGCCCCACGGCGCAGTAGCGCCTGGGCTGGTCTGGCACGCACCTACCAACTGGCATCGGACTTCGACCGCCGGTATGCGCAGCGGGCCCGGGATTCCGCCGCTCGGGCCGTGGCTCTGGATGCCCGCAACCCGGAGAGCGTCTACATGGACGGCTACATGCGCTTCTTCGAGGCGTGGGATTTCGCGGGTGCGGAACGCTCCTTCCGGCAGGTGATCGCATTGAATCCCCGGTGGGAAGTGGTCTACCGGCTGTATGCCGACGCCGCGACGCTCAGTGGCAAGGTGTCGGAGGCATCGGCGGTGCTGGCCGCAGGACGGCGGTTGTTCCCGGGCTCCGTGTCCCTTCAAGCCGCCGAGGCGATGGCGGAGTATCATCAGGGGCACTTCGACCGGATGCTGGCTCTGGCCAAACAGATGCCCGAGACCGTGGACCTGACCCACTGGGTGCGGGGACTGGCGCTGGAGCAGGCGGGCGACAAGCCGGGCGCGCGCGGGGCTTTCAACCGGTGCCTCGGCATCGCCCAGTCGTCGCTGCGCTGCGCCTTTGCGCTGCTGCACCTTGACGCCTCAAGCCGCCGGGTGGCGGAAGCGGAAGCTCGAGCCGCCCGGCTTGCCGACGGGCGGGGTGAACTCTGCGTGGCGAAGGCTTTTCTCCACGCGGGGCTTGGCGATCCGGCCCGGGCGCTCGACTGGATTGAGCGCGGGCTGGCTCAGCACGATTTCTCGGTGCCCTGGGTGCTTGTGGATCCCCGCTTCGCGGCCGTGCGAAACACCGTGCGATTCAAGGGTGTCCAGCAGCAGCTTTCGAACGGAAACTAACCAAGGGGGGATTGGAGGCGCGGACCGGATTCGAACCGGTGAATAAAGGTTTTGCAGACCTCTGCCTTACCACTTGGCTACCGCGCCAATCTTCTTTATTAAGATACCACGGGCGTTGTGAGCGCCCGCGGATTTAGCCGAGCTTCGGGCGCAGGACGTCGACGAGTTCCTGAACGGCCGCGGCGCTCTTGTCGAGCTCCGCTTTTTCGGGGGCAGTCAACTGGATCTCGTAGATCTTTTCGATGCCGCCGGCGCCAAGCTTCACGGGGACGCCGACGAACAGCCCGTTGATGCCGTATTCGCCTTCCAGCGCCGCCGCGCAGGGCAACACTTTCTTCTTGTCCTTGAGGATGGATTCAACCATCTCGACGGTGGCGGCCGAAGGCGCGTAGTAGGCGCTGCCGGTCTTGAGGTACTTGACGATTTCGGCGCCGCCGTTGCGGGTGCGCGTGACGATCTGGTCAATGGTTGCCTGATCCATCAGTTCCGTGAGCGGAATGCCGGAGACGCTGGTGAGCCGGACGAGCGGAACCATCGTATCGCCGTGGCCGCCGAGCACCATGGCCGCGACGTTCTGCACCGACACACCGAGGGCTTCGGCGATGAAGGTACGGTAACGGGCCGTATCCAACACGCCGGCCATGCCGATGACGCGATTGCGCGGCAGACCCGAGATCTGCTGAGCCGTCCAGCACATGGCGTCGAGCGGGTTGGTCACCAGAATCAGAATGGTGTTCGGGGAATGGCGGATGGACTGCTCCGTGGCGCTCTTGACGATGTCGAAGTTGGCGGCCAGCAGGTCATCGCGCGACATGCCGGGCTTGCGCGCGAGGCCGGCCGTGATGACGACGATGTCGGAGTTGGCGGTCGCTTCGTAGCCATTCGAGCCGACGACGCTCACATCGTAGCCTTCGACGGGGCCGGACTCCAGCAGGTCCAGCGCTTTGCCCTGGGGGACTCCGTCGACGACATCGACGAGCACCACATCGGCGAGTTCCTTATTCGCAATGCGCAGCGCACAACTGGCGCCGACATTGCCCGCGCCCACAACGGTAACTTTCTTTCGCATGTTCAGTCTGAACGATCCTTCTCTTATTGGGTTGAAATCTGGGGGTGAACTTTTAGTATAGCGGGCGGATACAATGAGTTTCCATGACCCGCTTCCGTTTCCTGACACTCCTGCTGCCTTCGGCGGTTGCCTTCTCAGCGTTTCCTCATCAGGAGGAGATTGCGCCGGGCGTCCACGCGGCCGGGTTCGCCGCCAAGTATGGTTCGGCGAATTGCGGCTGGGCCGTGCTGGGCAACACCGTGCTGATGGTGGACTTGCCGTCTACGATTTCCGCCGCCGACCACCTGCGCGAAGTGCGCGCGGCGACGGGGAAGAAGGATATCCGGCTGATTCTGACCGGCGCTTCCCCCAAGCCGGAGCTTGTGCGCGAGGTGAACGGCCTTGGTATCCAGGTGATCCCAGCCACGGAGCCGCGTCTTGAACTGCCGTTTGGCGCCACGCTGTTCCGCTTCGCTGGCTTGGGCCAAGCCGTCTGGATTCCGCGGGCCGGTGTGCTGTTCGCCGGTCCGGCGGTGGTGAACGGCCCCCCGGCGCGGCTGGCGGGTCTGGACACCGGGGCCTGGATTGCCGCTCTGAAAACACTGGAGCAGGTGCCCGCCCGCCATGTGGTTCCCGGCTTCGGGTCCTGGGGCGCCCCGGCAATTGTGACCCGGCAGCGGCGCTATCTGGCCGAACTGCGGCGGCAGGTAGGTTACCTGGTGGCGCAGGACCGCCCGCGGGCGCAGATTCCCGACGAGATTCAGATCGGCGCCGAGTATCAGGTTTGGATGGCCTACGACAACCCGTCGCGCGAAGACATCGACCATGTGTACGGCGAGTTGACGGCACCGTTCGCACCTTTCGGCAACAACCCGCCGGGCCGGGGCGGTGCGCCGCATGCGCTGGTGCTGATTGGCGATGGGCCGCATGAGCCCGGCCATCTGGAAGAGGGCTTGCGGCCGGTGTTCGAGGCGACCGGAGTGACACCGCACTTTACCGTGGACGTCAAGACGCTGAACGCGGCAAACCTGGCGCGGGTGCCGCTGCTGGTGATCCTGCGCGATGGCTGGATGCGGCCGAATCGCGGGGATCGCACGGGGGTGCCGTGGATGACGCCGGAACAGGAGAAGGCCGTTGTCGAGTTCGTGCAAGCCGGCGGATCGTTTCTGAACCTGCACAATTCGATGGGGCTGTACCCGGATGGCGGTCCGTATCTGAACCTTGTGGGGGGCCGGTACATCGGGCATGGTCCGCTGGAGCGTTTCCGGGTGGAGGTGGTGGACCGGGAACACCCGATTACGCGCGGGGTGACGGCGTTCTTCGCCGCCGATGAGCAGCATACGCCGCCCTATGACGAGAAGAAGGTCCGGCTGTTGCTGCGGAATGTTTCGGAAGATGGCAAGACGACGGCCGCCGCCGGATGGGCTTACGAGCCGGGCAAAGGCCGGCTGGCGCACCTGGCGAGCGGGCATACGCGGGATGCGCTGAATCATCCGATGTACCAGAGGCTGATGCGGAATGCCGTGTTGTGGTTGTTGCGGAAGCCGGTGCCTTGAGGGTGTGCGGGGGTGCTCATCGCGGACGGGGCGCCGCGGGGGTGCGGGCTGGTGTGAGACCGTTGCAGAACGAAGCCAATTCGGCGGTTGGGGCGGCGTAAGGCCGCTGCGAAACGAAGCCAATTCGGCGGTAGGGGTTGGGGTACGCCCGGGGCTGGGGGTGGATGTGGGGCCGGGGGCGGAGGCCGGGGTGGGGCCGTTGCGAAACGAAGCC
>VFZY01000014.1 GCA_016870915.1 Acidobacteriota bacterium
TACAGAGGCGCGACCGGAGTCGCGCCCCCGCTCATCGTCCACGATGAGTCGCACCGGCTATCCCTTGGCGGGTTGCTCTCCAGCAGAGCCCGCCTCCGTTTCACCGGGTGTCTCCAGTTTGCTATCAATGAGATTTGCCGGTCAATGATTTTGCAGCGAACGGCGAGTAGTGTCTTAACCCTTTGTCTCAGCCCAGGGGACAAGCGCACAGAGCCGGTTCGACTCCCGCCGTGGTGGTGGTGAGCGTGGTTCCGACCGTGGTGAAGCTGGGATGGTTCGGCGCGTTGAATAGTTCCGCGCGGAACTGCCAGTAGCGGCGCCGCTCGCCGAAGTAGAAGCTCTTCATCACTGAGGCGTCCCACCGGTTCAGCCCGGGCCGGCGAAGCGTGTTGCGGCCCAGATTACCGAACGTTCCGGACTCGGGTCTGGCAAAGGCTCGTGTGTTGAACCACTGCTCCACGGTGCGCGGACCCTTTGTCGAACCAATCAGATTGGGGCGCTGGTTCTGAGCCGCGCCGATGTTCGCCACATCCTGCGACATGGTGACGTCAAACGGCGCGCCGGTGTTGATCCGGGTGATGCCGGAGATCTGCCAGTCATTCAGCAGGAATGCCCCGGCCCGGTTGCGCGTGAGGCGGGGCACGGTGAAGATGTAGCTCGCCGTGAGGATGTGGGTCCGGTCGAAATCGGAGACGCCGCGCTCGTTCTTCGGATTGCGCGTGTCGGGCGGAACGTCGGAACCGCCCCGGTCGCTGGAGGCGTTGTCGATTGCTTTCGAAAACGTGTAAGCCATTGTCACCGTAAGGCGCCTGGCCATCCTTCGATTGAGCGACACCTGAAGCGAGTTGTAGTTCGAGTTCGCCGTGGGCTGGCGTTCGGTGACCGAGCCGTAGCCCAGAAAGGGCCGCACCGCGTTGACATTGATACCGTCCGTAGTGGCCCGCGGCAGCGGGTTGTTCAGATTGAGCGGCCGCAACAGGTGTGTTCCCTTATTGGCCACATAGGCGATCTTCAGGACGGCGTTCCGCGCCGCCTCCTGTTCAATCCCAAGCCCCCACTGCTGAGTGTAAGGAGCCTCGAGCGGTGATGCCATCACCGTCAGCGAAGGCGCGGGCTGACCGGCCACGGCGCCCGCGTTCAGATCGCGGAACAGCGGATTGAGAATCGTGACGCTGCGATTGAACGGCGGGTTATCGAAGGCATTGTTGATGAAGCTGCCGATCAGCGGCCGCGTGTAGTTGATGCCGTAACCGCCGCGGAGAGCGGTCTTTTTCCGCCCGGTGATGTCCCAGGCGAAGCCGAAGCGCGGCGCCCAGAGGTTGTGCAGGTCATTGGTGATCTTCTTGCCGAACGGCGAGTTCACGCCCGCGATGATGATGCCGTTGAGCGGATCGCCGGTACCAGCGACACGCTGGCCATTGACCGGATTGATGCGCGGCGCCTTGGATGGATCCCAACGGCCGGGCAGAAAATTGGTCAGGACATTCCGGGTATCCCACGGGTTGAAATACGACGAATACCGGACGCCGATGTTGAGCGTGAGACGCGGGTGCAGCCGAAAGTCGTCCTGGGCGAATGCCTCCAGCATGCCAAACCGGGCGTGGGACACCACCAGGCGCTCGGCTTCGCTGTAGTTGGTGGGAATGCCAAGCAGAAGATTCGCCACCGCGTTCCGGCTGGCAATGGTGGAGTACGCGTACTGGCCGTTCACCACCGGCCCGGTGGGATTCTCGCGGTTGCCCCCATACGCCGCCGCAACACCCGTCTTGAAGATGTGGCGTCCGGCCAAACGGGTGAGATTGCTCGACAAGTCGTAGTTGAAAAGATCCTTCAGCCACGGCCGTCCGATGTTGAGCACCGCGTAGGTGCCGCCGAGCGATACGTTGGGGATGGTGTCTATCCCATTGGCGAACAGCTTGGGCAGGTCGATCCCCAGCGACTTCCGGTCGACATCCAGATTTGCGGGATCCATCTGGATGCGCCGCGCGGAGTAGGTGGCAATCGTCTCGCTCAACAGCCCGCCGGGCAGGAGCGCGGTGACATTGAAGTTGGCATTGCGGCCGTCCACCGTGGAGAAGGTCCGGTTCAGGCCAGGGAATCGCGTGCCGATGGTGCTCGCCTGCCAGCCGCCATAGGGGTTGTCCACCTCGGAATCGTCCAACGTGTACCGGCCATAGATGCGGAACGTTTCGGTAAAGTTGTGGTCGATCCGGAACATGGTCTCGCGCCACTTGTTGAAGCTTGGAGCCGCGCTGGTGAAATTGAGCGCTCCGGGGCCGCGAAAGTTGGGGGCTGGAAACAGGTTCGCCAGACGGCGCGCGGCGGGGTCGATACGCGAGGCCGGAATCTGTCCGCCGGGAAACCCTACGCCGGTATCGGGGTCGATCACCGGGTCATCCGCCGTGCCGAACTGGCCATCGCGGCCGGGGCCGAGGGAGCGGAAGTCCCCGGCGCGATGGGCGACGTCAGGCACCTGGGTATTCACGGCTTCGCCGCGAGTGACGATGCGATTGAACTCCTGGGTGAAGAAGAAAAACGTCTTCTTGCGATCGCGGTTGTACCAGGGGAAGGAGAGCGGGCCGTGCAGGTTGTATCCGAAGTTGTTGAGCTTCAGCGGCAACACCTGGTGGGTCAGGTAATCGCGTGCGTCCAGCGCGTCGTTGCGCAGGAAGTGATAGAGAGTTCCCTTGAACTGGCGTGTTCCGCCCCGGGTCACCACGTTGACCTGCGAGAAGCCGCCGCGTCCGTATTCGGCGGCAAAGGTGGAGGTTACCACTTTGAACTCCGCGATCGTATCCACGCTGGTGAAGGTGTTGAGCGACCCTGAACCAACGATCACATCGGAGTTGGTTCCACCGTCAATATTGAAGCTTGACGCCGAGTTGCGGGAACCGTTGATGGCGATGTTGGGCGGCGTGTTGGGATCCACGCGGTCCGGCAGATCGGACGACACGCCCGGCATCAGTTCGATCAGCGACATGAAGCCCCGGCCGTTCAGTTGGAGTTCGCGTACCTGTTCACCCGAAATGACACCGCCCTGTTCGCTGGTTTCGGTGGAAACCGACGCCCCGGACTCTTCCACCGTGACAGACTGCGAGGCATCGCCCACCTGCAAAGTGAAGTCGACGCGAATGCGATCGGAGACGTGCAACATGAGGCCGCCCTTCCGCGCGGATCGGAAGCCGGCATGCGAAGCTTCAACGGACCACGTGCCGATGGGCAGTGAAGTTAGGGTGTACTGCCCGGAAGTGCCTGTGAATGAGTGCCGCACCGCGCCGGTCTCTTCATGAGACGCCACGATGGGAGCCCCGCTGATGGCGGCACCGGTGGCGTCAACCACCAACCCGGTGACGGACGCCGTCACCTCCTGCGCGCGCGCCACCACAGCACACGCCAGCAGCGCCGCGATCGATTTCAATGGAACCCGCATGGAATGGACTGCCCTCTTGTTCTACAGGCTAGAACAGTTTCCGGCCCGCCGCAGCCGTCAGCCTGTGTGGTGTCTGCTTGTGTTCCGCGCCAAAGTGCGCTATCCCTGACTCAATGGTTCAGGCCGGCGCGCCAGCCGGTTCGTTTGGGGAAAGGAACAGTGTATGCATTGCAATGCCCGTGGCGGCATGGCGCTTTTGTGCGCCCTGATGCCGTTGTGCCTCCACGCACAGGTTTCGACAGCGCGATTCGAAGGAACGGTCATTGACCAAAGCGGCGCGGTGGTCCCCGGGGCCACAGTGACCGCGGTGAACTCGCGCACCAAGGCCACTGCCACCGTTACCGCTGATTCCCAGGGCCACTTCATCTTCGCGTCCCTGCCGAACAGCATCTACACGATGACCGCCGAGGCATCGGGTTTCCGGAAGGCGCAGCTTGAGAACGTCGAGCTGAATGCGTCGGCCACCGTGAGCGAGACCATCCGGATGGAGATCGGCTCGACGAGTGAAGTGGTGACGGTGGAAGCGGCATCGGTGCGTGTCAATACGACCGATGCGCAGATTGGCCGCTCCGTCACCTTGCGCGATATCGACACGCTGCCCCAGTTGGGCCGCGGCCCGCTTGCTCTGGCGGTATTCCAACCCGGCGTTTCCATCGATCCAGGTGATACCACGTTCTCGCGCATCAACGGCGCCCGGCAGGGCAGCAACAACTCCAAGCTCGACGGCATTGACGTCAACGACGCAGTCGTTCCCCGTTTTGGTCTGAGCATGACCGCCATCAACGTCGATTCGGTTGAGGAGATGCGGGTGATCACCAATGGCGGCAAGGCCGAGTATGGCCGCAATGCCGGCGGGCAGGTCGAAATGATCACACGGTCCGGCACCAACCGCTGGTCCGGCAGTGCGTTTGAGTACCTGCGCAACACCAAGCTCAACGCAAACAACTTCTTCAACAACAGCTCCGGAATCTCGCGCCCCACGTTCATTCAGAACATCTATGGAACTTCGCTGGGCGGGCCAGTCAAGCGCGACAAGTGGTTCGTCTTCGGCAACTGGCAGAGCCGCCGCACCACACAGCAGACGGTGCGCACCCGAACGGTGCTGACACCGGAGGCCAAGGCGGGCGTGTTCCGGTGGCGCGCGCCCGGCAGCACGGCGATCTCCAGTTTCGATATCCCTCGCAATGACCCGCGAAGCCGCGGCATCGACCCGGCCATGCGCGACATTTTTGCCCTGCTCCCCAATCCCAACAACTTCGACCTGGGCGATGGCCTGAATACGGCCGGGTTCCGCTTCAACAACCCATCCGGCAGCTTTGAGGATCAGTGGACGATCAAATCCGACTACCAGTTAAGCTCCATGCATCGCGTCTTCTATCGCCATAGCTGGCAGAGGAACGAATCCATCGATGCCCTGAACAACGCGGATGCCCGGTTTCCCGGCCGTCCGCAGGGGGCGCAAGGCGGAAGGCGCTGGGGCTATTCCATCGGCTCCGACTGGGTGATCACACCAACGTGGATCAACGAGTTCCGCCTGGGCCGCCAGAGGGCGAACGTCGACTTCATCAGACCCGACCGTCCGCGCGGAGCGGCGTACGTTTCGAACACATTCACGGACCCCATCAATCCGGCGTTTGCACAAGGCCGGAGTTCACCGGTTTGGGACGTGACTGAAAACCTGTCGCATCTTTCCGGCAAGCACACCTACAAGCTGGGCTTTACCACCCGGCGCGTGTTGCAGTTCGGCTATAACGACGCCGGCATCTTCCCGGATTTCAACCTTGGGCGGGCGAACAACAACCTTCCGGCGGCGGCCATTGGACCGTCAGGCGGCATGATCAGTTCAGCGGACCGGCAGCGGTTCGAGGAACTGTACAATGACACGCTGGGCCGCGTCAGTTCGATTGCCACTACGTTCTACAGCAATCTGAGAGAGTTCCAGCCAGCGGGCACTGGCCGTGTGCGCAACCTCGACTTCGCCGACTATGCCGGTTTCTTCCAGGACGACTGGCGTGTGCGGTCAAACCTGGTCCTGAATCTGGGTCTGCGCTGGGAGTTTTTCGGTTCACCAACGGAACAGGGCGGCTTTCAGGGAACCGTGGAGCAGGCGGCGGCGATCACCCCGGCGGCCCAGATCGCCGATTTACGTGTGGCGCGGGCGGAGTCGTGGTTCCGCAACGACCTCAACAATCTGGCGCCACGCTTCGGTTTCGCCTGGGATCCGTTCAAGGATGGCAAGCTGGCCATTCGCGGCGCCTACGGCATCTTCTTTGACCGCATCATCGGCGCCACCGCAAATGTGGTAGACGCGAACACACCTGGCTTCACCCAGGGTGTCACGTTGTTTCCGAACGCCAGTGCGGGCTCCGATGTGCGCATCGCGGACCGTCCGGCGCTCCCTGGGCAGCCGCCAGCACCGGTGTTGCAGCAACCCGTAACGCGGGTGCCGAACATCAGCGTCTTTAGCGACCGTCTCGCCACCGGTTACGTTCAGCAGATGAACCTGAACATCCAGCGCGAAATCCTCCGCAATACCGTCGTCGATGTTGGCTACGTCCGGACGCACGGCGTCAAGCTGTTTACCTGGCTCAACTACAACCAGCCGCGGATTGCCGGCGACTTCCTGAACGCTTTCCGGGAGATCGAGGCATTCCGGGCCTCTGGCCGGGCCCCGTCCGCAGCCAATACCCTGGTGCGTATCTTCGGAACACCGCAAGCCGCCATCAACTCCATCGGCGCTACCACGTTCCAGCAGGGCTTGGCGGGCGCGGCCGCAGACACCGTGGATCGCAGCAACTATCAGCGCTATGCGGCGGCGGGTGTCTCCCAGTTCTATCTGCGCAATCTGCCGCAGTACAACCAGATCTTTTTCGGAGGCAATGACGGCCGATCCTGGTATGACTCTCTGCAGGTCAGCCTGCGACGGTCGGCCGGCGCTCTGAAGTTCTCCGTGAACTACACCTGGAGCAAGACCCTGGACAACACTTCATTGGACGGCAACGGTTTCACCTCCACGATCGATAACTTCAACCTCCGTCTCAACCGGGGCCGCGGCGACGCGGACCGGCCGCACGCGTTCAACTACACTACTCTCTACAGCCTTCCCTTCGGGCGGGGCAAGAAGTTCGCCTCGGGGGCGCCGGGCTGGGCCAACCAGATCATCGGCGGCTGGGAACTCGGCGTGCTCGGCATCTGGCAGAGTGGCGGCGTGCTCACCTTTACGTCCGGCCGGCGCACCACGGGGTCCACCTTGAACGCCTGGGCCAATTACAGTGGCGATCGCAATATCGG
This sequence comes from Acidobacteriota bacterium, assembly GCA_016870915.1. GTDB lineage: Bacteria > Acidobacteriota > Terriglobia > Bryobacterales > Bryobacteraceae > VFZY01. The sequence continues at coordinate 6,722 of VFZY01000014.1, forward strand.
CAGCGTCGAACGGCGCGGCAACGGCGTGTTCTATCTCACCGCCGATGAAGTAGGCCGGTTCGCCTTCCCCGCCGCGGGCGAGATCGGCACCGGCGGACGCAACGCGTTCCGGGGACCCCGGTTCTTCAACATTGATGCCAGCGTCGTCAAGCGTTTCCCCCTCTTCTGGGAACGGCACACCGTCACGTTCCGGGCGGAACTCTACAACGCGATCAACAACGTGAACTTCGGCGGACCCGGGACCAGCCTGGTGACCCCGCAGAACCTGGGCCGCATCAGTGGAACCGTGGGTAACCCTCGCATCATGCAGATGGCCCTTCGCTACGATTTCTAGAGATCAGGCCATCAGCCGCTTGGCCAGATCGATGCTCCCGTGCACGTCGGTCAGCCGGAAATCGCGCCCCTGGAACGGGTACGTCAGTTTCGTGTGATCCATCCCCAGGAAATGGAGAATGCTGGCATGCAGATCGTGGACATGAATGGGATCCTCAATCGCCCGCAGGCCAATCTCATCGGTTCGCCCGATCACCTTGCCGCCCTTCACGCCGCCGCCCGCCATCCAGATGGTGAAGCCGTACGGATTGTGGTCGCGTCCCTCGGAATCACCGCCCCCGTTCAGGCTCCCATCCGAGGTGGGCGTGCGTCCGAACTCGCCGCCCCAGATCACCAGGGTTGATTCCAGCAAGCCGCGGGCTTTCAGATCCTCAAGCAGCGCCGCCACCGGCTGGTCCGTCTTCGCCGCCATCTTCACGTGGTTCTTGTCGCACTGCTTGTGGCCATCCCAATCGCCTTCGCCCGTCGTTCCGCCGCTCCACACCTGAACAAACCGGACCCCGCGCTCCACCAGCCGGCGTGCCATCAGACACTTGCCGCCAAACGCCGACGTATGCTCCTGATCGAGTCCATAGAGCTTCCGCGTCGCAGCTGTCTCGCGGCTCAAATCGGCCAGTTCGGGTGCGGCCGTCTGCATCCGGAACGCCAGTTCGTAGGAGGAAATGCGCGCCTCCAACTCCGTTTCGCCGGCGTGAGACGCCAAGTGCTGTTCGTTAAACCACCGCAACGATTCCAGCATCGTCCGCTGATCGCTCTCGCCGACTCCCCGCGGCGGCTTGAGATTCAGAATCGGCGAAGCGCCTTCTCGAAGCGTGGTGCCCTGGTAGACCGCCGGGAGGAAACCCGCGCCATACGCCGGTGGACCGCTCTTGATTCCGCCGTCAAGCATCACCACGAACGCCGGCAGATTCTGACACTCAGATCCAAGCCCGTACACAATCCACGAACCCAGGCTCGGCCGTCCCAGCCGTGGCCAGCCGTTGTTCAGATAGTTAAGCGCCGCCGTGTGCGTGAAGCCGTCATGGTACATTGACCGGATCACAGCGATATCATCCGCCCGCCGCGCCACGTTCGGAAAGATATCGGAAACCTCAAGGCCCGCGTGCCCGTGCTTCCGGAACGTGCGCCGGCAGCCGATGATGGGTTGTTCGTTGAACTTCGAAAACTGAAGCTGCACGTGCCCGAAGCTTGGCGGCACAAGCTTGCCGCTCAGTTCATTCAAAGCGGGCTTGGGGTCGAAAGTCTCCAGGTGCGAAGGGCCGCCGTGCATGAAGAGAAAAATGACGTTTTTCGCCGTCGCGGCAAGCGGTGGCTTCCTGGGCGCCAGCGGATCCGTCACCGCGGCCGCCGCCAGTGCCGGAAAGCCCAGCGCGCTGCTCAGAAGCTGGCGGCGCGAGATCCTGAGCGCCTCGTCCGGGTTGATCCGCCGCGGGTCAGTCGACATAGATGAACTCGCTCATATTAAACAGCATCAGGCACAGTCTCTGCAATGAGCTTTCCTTCAGGAAGCTCTGGGCACGGGCGCGCTCATCGCCCGAAGGGTCGCGGGCCAACGCCCGGCGCCATGCCTCGCCCACCGGATCGCTGGCCTTGGCCAGGGAAGCCGCGAAGCGGGCCGACTGGCGCGACATCCACTCGGAATTCATCAGCGCCAGCGCCTGCGGGGCCACGGTGGAGGTATCGCGGCGGGCACAGCTTTGGGAGGTGTCGGGCGCGTCGAATGTATCCAGCATCGGCAGCCGGAATGACCGCTTCACGAACATGTAGATGCTTCGCCGGTCATGCTGCGTCTCATCCGGCGTGATAGGCCACATCGACATGTCCCGCATCCCATCCTCTTCATCCTCTGAAAGCGGTGTCACCACCGGAGGACCGTACATGTCCGGGTTCAATGTTCCGGAGACCGCCAGCACCGCGTCACGAATCGACTCGGCGTCGATGCGCTGCGGCCGCCGTCGAGCCTGGTACGCGGACGACATCAGGATCTGGCGATGCATCTCCTTCATGCTCCAGCCACGATCCATGAACTCCACGGCCAGCCAGTCCAGAAGTTCGGGGTTCGTGGGCGCTTCGCCCTGACGCCCGAAATCGTTCGGGGTGCCGGCCAGACCGCGGCCAAAGTGCGATTGCCAGATGCGGTTCACCATCACGCGCGCCGTTAGAGGATGCTCGCGCGAGGTGAGCCATTGCGCCAGCGCGCGCCGCCGTTGTGTGATGAAGAGGTTTCCGGGCGGCTCGACAATCTCCGGGCTGGGCCCCAGAGCCGCCGGTGTGCCTGGCAGCACCTTCTCGCCGCGATTTTTCCAGTCGCCCCGTTGCAGCACGTGTGTATCGGGCACGGGCGCCGTATGCACCAGCAGCGTGGCCTTGTCGTACATCCTGGGCGTCTTGACATAGGCTTCTCCGATTTGGCGCAACAAGGTCTCGCGGCCATCCTTGTCACCGGGCTTCAGCCCGTTGTACCTGGCTCGCAGGTCGTCCACGTGCACCTGCTTGGTCTGGAATCGCGTGTACTCGAAAATGCGCATCTGGCTCACGATGGGCACTTCGCGCTCCTCGCTGCCGGCGAAAAACGCCGAGAGGCGGTAGAAGTCCTTCTGCGAAATCGGATCGAACTTATGGTCGTGGCACCGGGCGCAGTTGAAGGTCAGGCCCAGGAACGCCGCGGCGGTGGTCTCCACCGATTCCGCCTGCCACTCCGCGCGAAGTTGATCGCCAAAGAACGAGTATTCAACCGGCATCGCGGCCAGTGTGTACAGCGACGTGCCAATCCGCCGTTCCAGGTTCTTCTTCTTCGATTCTGGCAGATCGTAGGATCCGTCCAGTTCCAGGTTGTCGGGCCAGATCTCATCGGCCGCGATCTGCTCCTGCACGAAGACGTCGTAGGGCTTGTCCTGGTTGAACGACCGGATTACGTAGTCGCGATACCGCCAGGCGTTGGGAAACAGAACGTCGGTCTCATACCCGCCAGTGTCTGCATACCGCACCACGTCCAACCACAACCGGCCCCAGCGCTCGCCGTACCGCGGCGACCCCAGAAGGCGCGCCACCAGCTTCTCATAAGCCTTGGGATCCGGGTCATTCACAAAGGCGGCCGTCTCGGCGGGCGTTGGCGGAAGGCCATGCAGGTCGAAGGTGGCGCGGCGGATCAGTGTTCGGCGATCCGCCGCCGGAGCGGCGGTCTTGAGCAAAGCGTCGATAGGATTGGCACTCGCCGAACCCGGAATCGCCGGCCGCCGCGGCTTCTTGAAAGACCACCATGTGGGCTCGGCCGCCGCGGCTGGCGCGGTGAACGCCGCGCCGCCTTCGATCCAACTCTTGAGTGTGGCGGCGTCCGCCGCTGAAAGCGCCTGCTTGCCGGGCGGCATCTTCAGATCGCCCTGGCGCAGAACCGCCTGATAGATCAGGCTGGCGGAGGGATTCCCGGGGACCACGGCGGGGCCGCGTGAACCGCCCTTGAGCGCTGCCTCACGCGTTCGAAGGTCAAGCCCGGACATCGCCGTTGCGCCGTGGCAAGCATTGCAGTTCGCATCCAAAACACGGCGGGCGTTCTGTTCGATGGTCTGCGCGGTGAGCCCGCCGGCAAACGCGGCGAGCACCGGAATCATACGCACGGAAGCCACGGCACTTATTATAAGCGGGGATGAAGAGCGTTCCTGTTTCAAGGGTTGCGCGGCGGCCGGGTGGCGAGTGCTGGACGAGGCGTGGGTGGGCTCGGGTGTACTCGACCATTGGCGACGGGTTTTGGGGCGACTGGCCGTGGGCGCAGGCGAGTGCGATGAGCAGGGTAGCGGCTTTCATGGCCTGGACGGTTTGGGTAGCGTGCGGCTACACGGGTTCAATCGGCTCCGCTAGCCCCGGTTCCGTTTGAAATTCGTTTTGGATAAGACGGCGTGTCGCCGCCGCGATGCCCGTAGTCCGTCAGTAGTAGAAGCGCAATCCGAACTGGATCTGCCGGGGCACATTCACCTGGCTCAGCCGGATACGGCCAAAGTCGGCCGAGGTGACCGCGGCGTTCGGCCCGGCGAAGATCACGTTGTTGAACGCATTGAAAAGCTCCGTCCGGAAATCGAACCCGAACCGCTCATTGATCGCGATCCGCTTCTCGATCAGCAGGTCCCAGTTCTTTGTCCCCGGAACCCGTACATCGGGCAACAGGCGCGAGGCTGTGCCAAATGTGAACTGCGGGGCTCGCCGGAAGGCCGCCGGGTCAAAGTAGAGCGCCCCGTCCTGCAACGTCCGCGAACTCAGGCGAGCCTTCACGCCGGTCGCATCGGGCCGCTGCCCGCCGCCAAACGAGTTGGAATCGTTCGGCCCGCCCACCTGCACCGGAGTGCCGTTGTCCCAAGTGAAAAACGAACCCAGCGACCAGCCGCCCGCCACGCGCGCCAGCACGCCGCGATTCAACTTCGGCCGGCCGACGCCAAACGGCAGGTCATACCGGAAGCTCAGCCGCAGCACGTCCGGAATGTCGTAGAACGACAACGACCGCTCGCACGAGAAGCAATACGTATTGCTGTAGCCGCCCGACGGCCCCAGGAAGCCGCCGAAATCGCCCACGTTATCGATCAGCTTGCTCTTCGTATAGGCAAAAAGCACCGCCAGGCCTTCGGAAAACCGGCGCTCGGCCCGAAGCTGCAACGCATGATAGGTGGAGTGTCCGGTGGGCGTCTGGCTGGCCGCGGTGCTGGTGAACTGCGGGTGGGGCCGCAGCAGTTGGCCGCGCTGCACGGTGGGCCGGCTCAGCGTGGATGTGGGATCCGTGATCAGGCCCAGGAACGGGTTCGGCACCACCGCATTCAGCGCCGTGCCCAGACTCTGGTGTTCGTTAGGAAGCTGGTTGAACTGCGCCGGGGCAGGCAGCGCGATGCCCGCCGTGCCCGCGTAGCCCACCTCTACCACGGCCTTCCACGGCAACTGCCGCTGCACGTCAAACGACCACTGCGCCTGATACGGCAGCCGCTGCTGCCGCAGTGGACCACCAATTCCCTGGCCCAGGTTCGTAGCCAGGCCCAGCGAACTCCCCGTCGGCGCCAGGAAGCCGCCGGGTAGCGGATTGATCAGATTGAAAAGCGGCGTCACCCCATCAGGCTCCGTTGTGAGAGACGAAGTGGTGCGCTGAAATCCCAGCGACGAGTCGGTGTTGGGCGCAATCGACGAAGTAAAGATACCAAGCCCGGTGCGGACCACGGTCTTCTGGTTCAATTCCCAGGCCAGGCCGAGGCGCGGGTCCCAGTTGGTGCGGTCGGCGATCTGCGTCCGGCGGCCCAGGCCGTTCACGCCAGGAAAGCCAACGCCGCCGCGCAAGGCGCCCATGCCCGACACACGCCCGTTGAGCGGCGACGTGCTGGCCAGATCCAAAAAGACGTATTGATTATTGGCTTCGGTGCGCGGCAATTCCAGGCTGTACCGGATTCCCAGCGTGAGTGTCAACCCCGTGCGCAGCCGCCACTCATCTTGGAAGAATCCGGCGTAATAAGGATGCACATGAGATTCCAAGGGCCGCAGAGTGTAGCTCACCCCGGCCGCGTTCAGCATCAGATCGGCTAGCCCCCGGCCCGTGCGAGCGGCGGCGGCCTGTGGATTCGGACCCGCGGTGAAACCGCCTCCGGCGCCGATGCTCAACGGTGATGACTGATCAATGGTCACCGGGTAACGCCGGAAATCGAAACCCGTCTTGAACGTGTGCCGGCCGCGCAGCATCGTTACCGATGAGTTGTACTGCCACGTCCGCGACTTCACCGCGTTGTAGCCGGTCCCCGTGGGGCCAATCTGCGTCAGCCCTCCGATGCCGAACACCGGGAAATACTTCACTCGCTGGCCGTCAATCAGGGTCTTCGACAACCCCAGGGTCGATTGGTCGAAGCCCAGCGTCAACGGCGTACGGTTGGTTTCGCTTTGCGCCATGGAAAAGTGTTGCTGCACGATCACGCCTGGAGTCGCCGTCCACGTGTGGTTCACCACCCAGTTGATTCCCGGAATGCGGTTCGGCGTCTCGACAGGCGAGGCCGCGTGGCCGTACACCAGCGGCTGCGCATTCAGATTCTCGAACCAGCTGTAACGGAAAAACAGCTGATGCCGGGAGTTCACCTGATGATCGACGCGGCCATCCACGCGGTCCCCATCCAGAGAGTTGGCGGCGGCCACGAAGAAGTTGTTGATGTCGCTCTGTCCAAGGCCGCGCTGGTTTGGCGCCGGATAGAAGCGCACGGCGGCGGCGGCCACCGGGCTCACCGAAGCGGCGGGAATCATGTTGCCTGGAAAAAGATCACGAACGTAGCGAGTGGTGCCCTGCGGCCGCGCCGGGTCAAGCCGGGTCGAGCGCGGGTCATAGATCAGGAAAGACTGCCCGTTCGTGTCACGCGATCCGGAAAAGTCGCCGCGGCGCTCGGCCTCCGTGGGAACCGTGCCCGTGTACGGATTCAGGCTCCGCTGGCGCAGCCCCTCATAGGCCACGAACCAGAAGGAGCGATTGCGGCCGTCGTAGACCTTCGGCACGCGGATGGGCCCGCCCGAGGTGAATCCGAACTGGTTGCGCTTGAAACTGGGTTTGCCCCGAAGCCCGGCCCGGTTGAAGTTGAACCCGGCGGCGTCCAGCACGCTGTTGCGCAGAAACTCATGGAAAGTGCCATGCAGGCTGTTGCTGCCGCTCTTGATGGAAAAGCTGACGATGCCGCCGCCGGTGCGGCCGAACTCAGCCGCGTAGGGCGATGTGTTCACACGGAACTCCTGCACGGAATCCAGCATGGGCATCGCTGAGACCTGGTTGTTGTAGGTCCCGGTATTGGCCGCGCCGTCAATCAGGATTTCGCTTGTGGCCCCGCGCCCGCCATTGATCCGGAAGTTGTTCGTCGTCGATTGCGACGCGGTGTTGTCTCCAGCCAGCCGGCCGGTTGTCACCCCGGGCACGGTTGTCAACAGGAACAAGGGATTGCGCACGTTGAGCGGAATGCTCGAAAGAAACTTGTTCTCCACCACGGAGCCCCGGTCGGCGCGATTGGTGGTGATCAGCGGTGCGGTGTCGGTAACCGTCACGGACTCTTTCACCTCGCCGGGTTCAAGCGTCATGTTGAACGTACGCGCCTGGCCAATCTCCAGCACAACCCCGTCGATGCGCCATTCCTTGAAGCCCGCCGCCGAGCACGCCACCCGGTACCGCCCGGGGGGAAGCGGCGGCAGGACGTAGAACCCTTCGGCGTTCGCGACACCGGACGATTCGATGGCCGTCTGCAGGTTCGTCAGGACAACCCGTGCCCCAGGAACCGACGCACCGCTTGAATCGATGGCCCGGCCCGACACCAACGCGTTCTGCGCGTACAAGAACGCGCCGGACGCGAAAAGACAGAGCAGTTTTCCCGGGCGAGACATACCCGAATTATAGGGCTTCGGCTAATCGAATCCCCAGGCCCGGCTCGTCCGGCACCTGGTAGGCGGCATCGAGAATCTCAATGGGCCGCTCAAGAAAGCGGTTCGCCGTCTCAAGCACAGCTTCGTTGTATTCCGCCAACCGGCAGTTCTCCGTGGCTGCGGCAAACTGAAGAGCCGCCGCGATCTGGGGCCCGAACGCAATGCTCAGGTGCGGCACCACCGGAATCCCGGCCTCCGCCGCCATCGCCGCCAGACGTAAGCCCTCGGTGATGCCACAGCGGCCCAGGTCCGGCTGCAACACCTCCACCGCCCGCTCACGGAAGAAGGCAGCCATCTCAAAGCGCGTGCGATAGCTCTCGCCAATCGCGATGGGCGTCCTCACCAGACGAGCCAGTTGGCCGTGCGCCACGGCATCCTCCGGCGCCAGCGGCGCTTCAAACCACAACGCCTGACGCGCGTCCAGTTCGGCACCAAACCGCGCCGCCTCTTCCGGTGTATGCCGCCAAAGCGCATCCACGGCGTAGCTGGCGGGTGGCAGGGCGTCCATGGACCCCAGAAAAGCCTCCGGCTCCGGCGTGTCGTAGAACAGCTTGAACTGCGTAAAGCCCCGGTCCCCCGCTGCTCGAGCAGCTTCCGCGCGGCCGTTGGCGGGCAGGCCGCTATAGTACGCCGGAATGCTTCGCTTAGGCTTCGGCGCGATCATTTCGCAGACCGGCTTCCCGGCGGCTTGGCCCGCCAGATCCCACAACGCCGTGTCCACCGCGCTGATCGCATCCAGCATGAACCCGCCCGTCTGGCCGCGCACCCGCATCGTGGAATACAGGCGATCCCACCACACCGCAATCGATTCCGGCGAGCCTTCAAACTCCTGGTCCTCAAGCACCGGCGCCAGCAGGCGCTCCACGATGGTGCACGCCACCTCCGGAGCCAACGGCGCCTGCGCCTCGCCCCAACCCACGCGGCCCTCGGTGGTCGTGATCCGCACCAGGGCTGTCTCAAAGTCCGTGGAGTAGAGGCACGGGAACACTTGCGACCAGCGGTACCGGCTCGCACCCGCCGCCAACTGTGTCGGCGACCCGGCCCTTCCGGTGGCCGCCGTGATGTCGCGCGGCAGCCGTATGGGCCGTGCCTCCACGCTACGAATGCGCACGGTGCATCTCGCGGATCACGGCCAGTTCCGCCAACCCGGCGGCGTTCAGCGCCTGTGTCGGATGACGCACCGCCGCGCTGCGGATCACGCCCGCCGCCGCCAGATTGTGCTTCGCCGCCGAAACACCCAGGCCGGGTTGAAGCTCATACCGGATCAGCGGCAGTGCCTCCGTGAACTTGCGCCACGCCGCCGCCTTCTCACCGCGCTCCAGGTGATTCCAGATGGCAACGTAGGTGCTGGTGATATCGCTCGACGGCATGATTCCTGCCGCGCCCCGCTCGAACTCTTCGATTAGGAACTGGCCATTCAATCCGCCGAAAATCGCAAACCCGCCACCAGACTCACCCAAGGCCTGTCGCAGCGCCGCGATCTTGGGAGCCGTGGGCGGCGCCTCCACCTTCGCCGAACGCACATTCTCGATCTCGCGCGCCATCCGGGCGAGCAACGCGGCCGGCATCGCCACCTGGGTCATCAGCGGAGCGTCCTGCACCATGATCGGAATCGACACGGCCTTCGAGATGGCATCGAAGTAAACCATCAGCCCCTCGCCATCGGGCTTCAGTAGATACGGAGGCAAAACCATCAGCGCATCCGCGCCCAGGTCCTGCGCCTCGCGGCTCAGAGCGGCGGCCGCCAACGTTCCCGTGTGGCCGGAACTGGCCACCAGCGGCACGCGGCCGTTCACGCGCCGGACAATCTGCGTCAACATCGCCGTGCGCTCTTCGGCCAGCAGTGTGTAGCCTTCACTGGCATTGCCGAACAGCCCCAGGCCGTGGGCGCCTTGTTCCAGAAGATACTCCACCAGCCGGTCGAGCGACGCGTAGTCCACCGTGCCATCGTCATGGAACGGCGTCACCACAATGGGGTATACGCCGCGAAGGGTTGGCGCTTGGGTATCGCCGGTTTTCTGTGTCATGCTGGTTGGAAACTTTAAGCATAGCTGGGGGTTGAATCATGCGCGCATTCACACGCTGTCTCGGGCTGCTGACCGCCCTGGCCGCCGCCTGGGGGCAACAGGGCACCGGGACCATTTCGGGCGTTGTGACGGATCCTCAGGATGCCGTCATCGCCGGGGCTGAGTTGCGGGTTCGCAACACCGGCACCAACTCCGTCTTCCGCGCCCGCACCAATGAGCAGGGTTTCTATACGGCGCCGGGCTTGCCCGTCGGCGATTACGAAATCACCGCCGAACTCCAGGGCTTCAAGCGCTCGGTGCGCAGCGGCATCACGCTGCAGGTGAACCAGAACGCCCAGGTGAACGTGCGCCTCGAAGTGGGCCAGGTGGCCGAAAGGGTGGAGGTGGTGGGCGAGGCCCCTCTGGTCAACGCGGCCAACGCCACAGTGGGCGAAGTGATTGAGAATCGCCGCGTGCGCGACCTGCCGCTCAACGGCCGCGGCGCCCTGGCCCTGACGCTGCTTACCGCCGGCGTCGTTTCGAACGCGGGACCCACCAACAGCGGCTTCGGCGACCGCGGCATCCAGATCTCCTCCATCTCCATCAACGGAAGCCCCAACTCGATGAACGCCCAGATGCTCGACGGTTCGAACAACGTCCTCAGCTACGTGGGCGAGGTGGGCGTGCCCCCGGCCGTCGATGCCGTGGAAGAGTTCAAGGTGCAGAGCGGCACCATGTCCGCCGAGTTCGGCTTCACCGCCGGCGGCACCATCAACCTGGTCACCAAGTCCGGCACCAACCAGATTCACGGGTCGCTCTATGAGTTCCTGCGCAACAACAAGTTCGACGCCCGCAACACCTTCTCCGCCGTGAACCTGCCCTTCCGCTACAACCAGTTCGGCGGAACGATCGGCGGGCCCATCCGCAAGGACCGTACCTTCGCCTTCTTCAACTACGAGAAGTACCTCTCCCGCCGCAGTTCACCGCGCATCGCCAGCATGCCCACCGCGGAGTGGCGCGGCGGCGATTTCCGCACCCTGTTCACTAACGCCGGCGCGCTCATCCCCATCTTTGACCCGGCCACCACGCGCGCCAACCCCAGCGGACCCGGCCAGGTGCGCGACCCCTTTCCGAACAACACCGTCCCGCGCAACCGTTTTGACCCCATCACACCCAAAGTGGTGGAACTCTTCCCGCTGCCCAACCGCCCGCCCCAGGACCCCTTCACCCAGGCTCGGAATTACCAGGATGCCGGGCGCGGCATCATCGATTGGGCCCAGTGGAACTTCAAGGTGGATCACCGCATCAGCCAGCGCAACTCGATGTTCGTGCGCTACACCTCTGCCCAGCATCAGCCCTCAAGCGATTCCTTCTTCACCGATCAGACCGCCGGGGCCAATCGCGCCGACGACCAGACCAACCGCAACGCCGTTGTGAGCGACACCCATACCTTCTCACCCACCCTCATCAACGATCTGCGCGTGGGGGTGATGCGCCAGAGCTTCATCTTTGTCGCCGTCAACTTCAACCAGGGCTGGCCCCGTAAACTCGGCCTGCCGTCCATCGTGCCCAACGATCAGATGCCGCTCATCAACTTCGGCTATGGAGATATCGGCGGCGGCGCGGCCGGCAATCGCGGCAGCTTCAACTGGGACATTCAGGACATGGTGACCAAGGTCACCGGCAACCACACCCTGAAAATCGGCTACAACCACCGCATCCTCCAAGGCAGCAATCTGCAGGGCGCCGCGCTCTCCGGCAACTTCTCCTTCGGCGGCCTCACCGCCAACCCGCAGGCGCCCGCGGCCAGCGGCAACAACCTGGCGCAGTTCCTGCTGGGCGATGTCTCCTCCGCAACCATCGATCGCATTTTGGGCAACACCTGGCACGGGTTCTCCTCCAGCACTTTCCTGCAGGACGACTGGAAGATCACCCGCCGGCTCACCCTGAACCTTGGCATCCGCTGGGACTTCCAGCAGAAACCCTATGAGCGGCACAACGGCCACATCAACTTCGACCTCAACGGCCGCGACGCCGCGGGTTTCGCCGGCCGCACCGTCTACGCCGGCACCGACGGGCAGCCGCGCAGCTTCATGGACCAGGACTACACCGATTGGAGCCCGCGCTTCGGCTTCGCCTGGGACGTCTTCGGCCGTGGCAAGACGGTTCTCCGCGGCGGCTACGGCGTCTTCTACCCGCCTATCTTTTTCCGCAACTTTCTGGGCAACACCGCTCTGTTTTCCACCACCACCACATCCTATGTGGCCTCGAGCCCAGGCCTGCGCGCCTTCCAGTTCTCGCAGGGCTTCCCGCGAGCCCCCATCGAATCGCCGGGCGCCGCGGCCGGACCCGGAGCGCTGCTGGGCCAGGGCGTCAACATCACCGAACGCGACGGCACCACGCCCCTTACCCAGCAATGGAACCTGTCCCTGCAGCAGCAGATCGGCGAGTGGCTCTTCGATGCCACCTACGCCGGCAACAAGGGCAACCACTTCATCGCGAACAGCTACAACCTGAACGCGCTCTCACCCGATGAACGCCTTCGCCGCGGCCGCTCTCTTCAGGATGTCGTCCCCAATCCGCTCGCCGGCCGCGTGCCCGGAGGCCTGGGCGCCGCCACTGTCACCCGCGAGCGGGCCCTGCTTCCGTATCCGCACTATCAGGGGGTGAGCATCCGCAATCCCCGGTTTGGCAACTACGTCTCCCACCAGGTGCAGATCAACGCCAAGCGCCGCATGGCCCGCGGACTGCTGGTGCACCTGGCCTACACCGGCGGCAAGAAGATCAGCGACGGTGTCGCCGTGCCGGTGGATTTTGGCGCCATCGAACAAACCAATGAAAACGGCTTCCAGGATGGCCTCTTCAACCGCCGCATGAACCGTGCCGTCGACCCCGCCGACGTTGCCCAACGCGCCGTCATCAGCGTCCTCTACGAACTGCCCTTCGGACCCGGCAAGGCCCTCAACCCCGGTAACATTGTGCTGCGCAAGATCGTGAGCGGCTGGCAGATCAACACCATCGGCGTGATGCAGAGCGGCATTCCACTCACCGTCCGCGGCGCCACCAACTTTGCCGCCGACCGCCCCAACTCAACCGGTGTCTCCTCCAAACTCGATGACCGCACGCGCGAGCGCTGGTTCAACACTCAGGCCTTTGTCAATCCGCCCGAATTCACGCTGGGCAACGTGGGCCGCACCATCCCCGACGCACGCCATCCCGGCGCCGTCAACTTCGATCTCTCGCTCATCAAGAACACCACGTTCCTCGAACGCTTCCGCGTCGAGTTCCGCGCCGAAGCGTTCAACTTCACCAATCGAGTGAACCTGGGCCTGGCCGACGACAACTTCGTCGCCGGCACCGATGGCCGCAACCGCAGTGCCACCTTCGGCACGGTCAACTCGGCCCGCGACGCGCGCATCATTCAATTCGGACTGAAGGTGATCTTCTGATTCCAGGCCTCCGCTGGTGGATCGCCGGTCTGCTCTTTCTCTCCACGGTCATCAATTACGTGGACCGGCAGGTGCTCTCCGTCGCCGCCCCCATCATCACCCGTGAACTGAACCTGTCACCCAGCCAGTACGCCGCCATCCTCAACGCGTTCCTTATCGCCTACACCGTCATGTACGTGGGTTCGGGCCTCCTGGTGGACCGCTGGGGCACCCGCCGGGCCCTCGCCGCGTTCGTCGCGTGGTGGTCCGTCAGCAACATGCTCCACGCCTTCGCCCGCTCAGCCATGCAGTTGGGCGCGTTCCGCCTGCTGCTTGGCATCGGCGAACCGGGCAACTTCATGGCTGCGGCCCGCGTGGTTTCCGAATGGTACCCGGCGCGCGAACGCGCCTTCGTGCACGGCCTGGTGCAGGCCGGCGCCAGCGTGGGCGCCGTCATTGCTCCGCCGCTCATCGTCTGGCTGATCGAGGTCTATGACTGGCGCATGGCGTTCACGCTCACCGGCGCTCTGGGAGTGGTGTGGCTGGCGGCATGGCTTCTCATCTTCCATCAACCCGGCCGACATCCCCGCATCACGCCCCAGGAGCTGGCGCTCACCCCGCCGCCTGAGGCAACTCCGCGCGGAAATACCTTCAAGGCTTGGGCCGGCCTGCTCCGCTATCGCGAAACCTGGGGCCTCATGCTCGGCCGGTTCTTCTCGGACCCGGTCTGGTGGTTCTACCTCTTCTGGCTCCCCAAGTTCCTCTCAGATCAGCGCGGCTTCACCATGAACGACATCGCGCTGCTCGCCTGGCTGCCCTACCTCGCCGCCGACATTGGCGCCATCGCCGGCGGCATCCTCTCCGGCTTTCTGGTCAAGCGCGGCCGCACGGAACTGGGCGCCCGCCGCCTCGGCATGTGGCCGTTCGCCTTGTTGATGCCGCTCAGTTGCCTCATCGCCTTCACCGATTCCCGGCTCATCACCATGGCCGTCATCTGCACCGTGACCTTTGCCCACATGGCCTGGAAGACCAACATCATGACCGTGACCAATGATCTTTATCCAGCGGGCGTGGTGGGGTCCGTGGCCGGCATCGTCGCTTTCGGCAATGGCCTGGGCGGCGCGCTCTTCACCTGGTTCACCGGTTGGGTGGTTGAGCACCACTCCTACAACGCCATCTTCATCATCATGGGCTTTCTCCACCCGTTGGCGTTTTTGATCTTTCGTTGGTTGGTCCGCAACCCCCTTCCGCGGACAATCTAAATTAAGTACATGTCGCGGGCATTCATTGCGTCTACCGAAATCGACCTGGCTCCCTATCGCGATAAGGCCCGCGACGGGGCCATCGCCAGGGGCTGATGCCCGTAATGAGTGAATGTTTCTCCGGCGGCGACCGTCAAACAGACAACGTCCGTCGGCATTTACCCTCAGGGAGCCATACGAGACGAGCAGAGTGCTCCGCGGTAGTTCCTGGGCCTTCGATTCCAGGAACCTCGACGCTTCGGTCCGCGGCAGGAGCCGGCTTGGCGGCAGGGTCGTCAGCTTCGGGTTCCGGTGCGTCCGTGGGATCTGATTCCAACCCTCCAACCTGACCCTCCGCCCACCGCGTGGTACCTTGTGTTGTGCCCGGCCCGCTTCCTCCCCTCCACCGCCAGGTCCGCTGGTGGATCCTCACTGCCCTCTTCCTCGCCACCGTCATCAACTTCGTCGACCGCCAGGCCCTCTCCGTCGCCGCCCCACTCCTGCGCGACCAGTTCCGCCTCTCCAACCAGGACTACGGCTTCATCGTCTCCGCCTTCATGTTCGGCATGCTCACCGCCGAATTCCCCATGGGCTGGATCATGGACCGCTTCGGCGTCCGCCGAGGCTTCTCCTTCGCCATCCTCTGGTGGTCCCTGGCCAACGCCATGCACGCCTTCGGGTCCAGCCGCCTGCAGTTCGCCGCCCTGCGCTACTGGCTGGGCACCGGCGAATGCGGCAACTTCTCCGGCGGCATGAAAGTGGTCGCCCAGTGGTTCCCCCCGCACGAGCGCGCCTTGGCCACCGGCATCTTCAACGGCGGAGCCATGGTGGGCAGCGTCATCGCCCTGCCCCTGCTCTCGTTCCTCATCGTGAACTACGGCTGGCGCGCCAGCTTCCTGGTGCCCAGCCTGTTCGGCTTCGTCTGGGTGCTGCTCTGGCTCAAGGTGTACCACCCGCCCACCGAGCACCCCCGCGTCACACCCGCCGAACTTCAGCACATCGCCGGTCCGCCCGCAGGGCCCATGCCGCGCAATCGAACCCTGCTCCGCCACCCTCAGGTCTGGGGTCTCATGCTCTCGCGCTTCTTCATCGGACCCGTGGTTCAGTTCTACATCTTCTGGACGCCCGAATTTCTCTTCCGCCAGCACGGCCTCAACATCCGTGAAATCGGCCTGTTCGGCTGGCTGCCTTTCCTGTTTGGCGATATCGGCAGCGTCGGCGGCGGCTGGCTCGCCGGCTGGCTCATGCGCCGCGGCATGCCGCTGGAGCGCGCCCGCCGTCTCACCATGGGTATCGGCGCCGCTTGCTGTCTCCTCAGCGTTGCCGTGGTTCTATCCCAATCCGCCGGCGCCGCCATCGCCTTCATCTGCCTGGTGCTTGCCGGCCACACCTGTCTTTCCGCCAACATGTTCGCCGCCATCGCGGACCTCATGCCGCCCGCCGCCGCCGGGCGCGCCACCGGGCTCACCGGCATCGCGGGCGGGCTCTCCGGCATGGCCTTCCCCATCCTCACCGGCTACCTGGTCGACAAGGTCTCCTACACGCCGGTGTTCATCCTCGCCTCCCTCATGCCGCTCATCGGAACCGTCCTGCTCTTCGCCCTGGGACGCGGCCTGAAACGGGTGGCACTGTGACCCGTCGCCAACTCCTCACCATGCCCCTCATGGCCCAGGATGGCGCCCAACCCGTCCTGCTCGATCACGACGGCGGCATGCCCGACGACTATCTCGCCACCGCGCTGGTGGCCGGCATGGCCAACGTCGATCTGCTCGGTGTCGTGGTCACCCCGGCCGATTGCGAAATCCGCCCGGCCGTGCTCGCCACGCGCCGCCTGCTGCCGCTTGCCGGCCGGCCCCGCGTCCCTGTGGCGCCAAGCACGGTGCGTCCCGTGAACCCGTTCCCCGAACCCTGGCGCCGCTCCTCGCGCCGCATGCCGCCGCTGCTGGATCGCCGCGCGCAGGCGCCTCTGGCCGGCTTCCCGGGCCAGCAATTCCTCGCCCGGCAACTGGAACTGGCCACCGCCCCGGTCACCCTCGCCGTCACGGGCCCCCTTTCCACCATCGCCGCCGCACTCGCCCTGAACCCCGCCGTGGAAAAGAAAATCCGCCGCATCCTCTGGATGGGCGGCGCAATCGATGTGCCCGGCAATGTAGTTGAGCCCGGCCATGACGGCTCCGCCGAGTGGAACGTCTACTGGGATCCCCCGGCCGCCGCCGCCCTCTGGCGCACCGCCATCCCCATCCTGATGTGCCCGCTTGACATCACCAACAGCGTGCCGCTCACCAGGGACTTCCTGAACCGGCTCAAATCGCTGACCAGCTTCCCCATCGCCGCGCTCGCACATCGGGCCTATGACACCTCAGCCGGCGACGGAGAACTTTACTTCTGGGACTTGCTCACCGTGGCATGGCTCGCCCGGCCGGACCTGTTTTCGATCCGCACCGTGGAGACGGAGATTGTGACGGAAGGCCCAAGCCAGGGGCGTACCCGCCGCGCAACGTCAGGCCGGCGCGTGGATGTGCTGCACCAGGTGGATCGCGAGGCGTTCTACAAGTGGCTGCTCAGTGCGTGGTCGAAATAGCCCAGACCGGACTTAGCCGTTCAGCGCGGTGTTGATCCGGCTGATCGCCTCGTCCACTTCCGCCGTGGACTTGAACCCGATGGTCACCGCATCCACCAGGCCCGACCGGAACACCTTGTTCACCGCCGCTTGCCGGTCGTCGGGATTCGTGAAACGCCCCTCGCCGATCAGCTTCATGCCGATGACCCCAGTTCCCTGGCCGTGAACAGCCTTGACGTGCGAGAACACCTCCTGCACATCGCCCGGATCCTCATTCACGTCGTTCAGGTTGTCCATGCGCGTACCGTTGTGGTTGGTGCGCATCAACGCCACCTCCAGCCACTTGTTGCCCGGAAAAGCCCGGATGGGCCGCAGCCCATGCGCCGAGGCGCCATGCGAGAGAACGATCTTCTTCTGCTTGGCTTCCGAAATCACGTCGCGCAAGGCTTCCAGCTCAGTGGGCCAGTTCCCGCTGCGAACGCCGTGGATCAGAAGAATATCGAAGTACTCGGACTGCAACTCACGCCGCAGCCGGTCAATGCTGGCCTGCGGGTTGTTCGGTTCACGGAAGTTGAACTTCGTCATCAGGCGGTAGCTGTCGCGAGGCAAGCCCTTCAAAGCTTCACCCAACATCACCTGCATGCCAGCGTAACGGTCCGCCGTCTCAAAGAACCGGACCCCCTGGTCGTAGGCATGGCGCACCAGACGGGTGAACGCCTGCTGGCCAAGTTCACGCTGAATCCGGCCCCCATTCGTGCCCGTGCCAAGGGCAAGCCGTGTCACCTTTATCCCTGTGTTTCCCAACGGCACAAGGTCCGTCGCGGCGCGCTTGGCGCCCAGAAGCGGCGCAGCGGCAACGGCGCCGGTGGCGGTAAGAACGCCGCGCAAGAAGCCGCGGCGGCTCAGTCCGGTGAAGCGTCCGGTTTTCGGGCAAATCGACATGAAACCTCCCTCGGCCCGGCATCAATGACCGAACCTTCGACCTACCGTATCACACTCACCAAGTCTCTGCCGCCCATGGCAGCCCGAGATCAGTCATTGCCGTTGGGGGAGCTCTCTATGCCTGAGGCGAGCGTCTTCCCTCACAGCGTAGCCAGAAAATCCAGGTCCACATTACCGCCGGATATCACGACTCCCACGCGCCCTAACCCCGCCGGCAACTTCCCAGCCAACACTGCCGCCGCCGCCACCGCGCCGCTCGGTTCAACCACCATCTTCATCCGCGTCAGGAAGAACCGCATCGCTTCCCGGATCTCTTCCTCGGTCACCAGCAGAATATCTTCCACATTCCGCTGAATAATGGGAAACGTAATCGCTCCCGGCATCGGCGACCGCAACCCGTCCGCGATCGTCTCCGGCGGCGAAATGCCCACCCGCTCGCCCTTCCGGAACGAAAGCCATGTATCGTTGCCCAGCTCCGGCTCCGCCCCAAAAATCCGCGTTCGCGGCGACATCGCCCGAGCCGCGATACTCGACCCCGACATCAACCCGCCGCCGCCCAGACACACCACCAGCGCATCCAACCCGGGCACCTCTTCAATCAGCTCACGAACCGCCGTGCCCTGACCGGCAATGATCAGCGGATGATCGAACGGAGGCACCAGCACAGCGCCCGTCTCCTGTGAAATGCGACGTCCAATCGCCTCGCGATCCTCGCGCATCCGGTCATACACCACAACGTTGGCGCCCTGCGCCCGCGTGGCCGCCAACTTCGACTTCGGGGCATCATCGGGCATCACCAGCGTCGCCGCCGCGCCCACCGAACGCGCCGCAATCGCCACGGCCTGTGCATGATTGCCCGACGAGAACGCCACCACGCCGCGTGCCCGCTCCTCACCGCTCAAAGAGAAAATGAAGTTCGAAGCCCCGCGAATCTTGAATGCTCCGCCGCGCTGAAAGTTCTCGCACTTGAAAAACGCCTCCATCCCCGTGCGATCCGTGAATGTGCGCGACGTCAGCACTGGAGTGCGATGCGCAATGGGAGCGATGCGGGCCGCGGCGGCCTCGATTTGCGAATAGGTGACCGTCATGGCCTAGTAACCGGAGCCCTTGTCCACCAGATTCTCAAGCGGCTGCCCGTTCACGAAACGGTCGAAGTTGCGCAGAAAGAACTCCACCGCCTGCTCCTGCCAGTCGTCCGTGTGGTCGGCGCAATGCGGCGACAGCAACACGTTATCCAGCCCATAAAACTCATGCCCGGCGGGCAACGGCTCCACATCGAACACGTCCAGCACGGCGCCGCGAATCCGGCGCTCACGCAGCACCTCAAGCAGCGCGCTCTCCACCACGGTCGGTCCGCGTCCCAGGTTCAGGAATACCGCATCGGGCTTCATTGCGGCCAGTTCCCGGGCGCCGATCAATCCGCGTGTGTCCGCCGTCAGCGGCGTCGAAATCATCACGTAGTCGCAACGCTCAATCACATCAATCATGCGCTCCAACCCATGCACTTCATCCGCATACGGGGCCTCGCCGCCCGCCGCGCCCCGCCGCCGCACGGCCAGCACTCTCATGTCGAACGCCTTGGCGCGCTTCGCCGTTTCCTGCCCGATGGTGCCGTACCCAATGATGCCCAGCGTCAGCCCTCGCAACTCCCGGATGTCGAACTGTTCCCACCGGCCGGCTTCCTGCTGCCGCACCATCCGGCGCAGGTCCTTCGAGAAGTGAAGAATCCCGGCCATGGCGAACTCACCCAGCGAAGGGCTGAAGATGCCGCGCGAGTTTGTCAGCGGCACCGGGCTCGCGCACAGTTCCGGGAACAACACCTGCTCCACGCCAGCGGCCAGCGCATGCACCCACTGAACGCGGGCCGCCCGCCCCCACAGCGCGCGCAGCACCTGCGCATGGTGGGACCCGTTCACCAGCACGTCGGCCGTGCCAATGGCCGAATCAAACGCTTCCACCGAGTTGCCAACCGTGATCGTCGTCGAATCCGGCAAGCGGCTCAGCAGTTTCAAATGTCTGGCCGCCGGGTTGGCGATCACCAGCACGTGGACGGGTTTCATGGGTAAAGGAACAGTATATGGGAAACTGGAATGGTGCCTGAGTCCTGCACATGCGGTGCGCTGCTGCCCCCCGATGCCCGGTTTTGCCACAAGTGCGGCAAGCCGCAGCGGGAAGAGCCGTCCCTGGAGCCCGTTGCGGAGTCTCCGAGCGGCAGCGACGCTCCGCTCACGGCCTCGCCCTCATCGGCGCCCGCGCCGTCCAGTGAAAGCCCCGCCGAGATCAACTTCCGCAACCGCATCGCCCTGCGCGTCGGCTTTCGCACCGCGGGCTTCACACTGCTGGCAAGCTACCTCACGGCGCTGCTGTCGTTCGTCCTGCTGAGCATCGTATCCCTGGTCCTGCTGCCCGCGGCCGGCTTCTATTCCGTGCATCTCTACACCAAGCGCACCGGCTATCTGCCCACGCCGCGCGGTGGTGCCCGCCTTGGCTGGATCACCGGCGTCATCGTCGGCGCCATCAGCCTTCTGCTGTTCTCCCTGGCCATGGTGGCCTTTGCGAACGTTGTGCAAAACACCAACGCCGCGGAAATGGGTCTGCCCGCCGAAGCGTACAACCAGCTTGTCAAGATGCTGGAGGATCCGCTGCAACTCATCCTCCTTTCCCTGCTTCAGTTCGCATTCTTCGCCGTCGCCGCCAGCCTGGGAGGCATGATCGGAGCCATGATCCTGGACAAGGATTAGCCGCTTGGCTATCATTGCGGAATGTTGTCGAAGATCGTCCGGCGAACGCACCTTTACCTGGCGCTGGCACTCTCACCGTGGATCTTAATGTATGCCGTCTCGACGATGGCGATGAACCATCGGGTCCTGCTGCGGGAAATCACCGGCATGGAGGCCCCCAGGTTCGTCCCTGAACGCGAGTTCTCCTACGACGGCGGAATGCCGGAGCCAGGCAACATTCTGGCGCTGGCGCGGGGCGTTCTCATGGCCGCTGGCCTCGACGGCGCCCATGGCATCGGCCGCCCGCAACCCGATGGCCGCGTCGTCATCCAACGCCAGGACCTCATCACGCCGCGCCGCCTCACCTACATCCCCGCGGAACGCAAAGTCACCGTGGAACGCATGATCTACTCCACGCCCCAGTTCCTCGAACGCTTCCATCGCCGCCGCGGCTTCCAGCATGCTTACTGGCTGGACAACGTCTGGGCCGTCACCGTCGACCTCGTCATCGCCGCCCTCATCCTCTGGGTTCTCACCGGCCTCTGGATGTGGTGGGAACTCAAAGTCACCCGGCCCCTCGGCGCTCTTGCGCTTGCCGGCGGCCTTGCGGTCTTTCTGTGGTTCGTCTTCAACGTGTAAGGAGCCAGAGTCATGAAGTTCCACCACATCAACCGCCGCACGCACCTTTATCTGGCTCTCGCCCTGCTGCCGTGGTTCCTCATCTATGGCGTCTCCTCCATACCCTTCAGCCACCCCCGCTGGATGGGCGATCGGTACGAGAAGGACGGCATCCCTCAGTGGACCGTGAAATACGAAAAGCCCTTCGACCTGCCCATGACGCAGCCGGGACGGCAGCGTGAAGCGGGCGAGAGCATCCTGCGTGGGGAGAACATCGGCGGCGCCTTTGGCGTCATGCTCCAGGGAACCAAAGTTGTCGTCTTCCAGCACACTTTCCTCACCGCCATGCGGCTCACCTATGACAGCGGCAAGAAGACCCTCACCGTGGAGGAGCGGCGCTTCCGCTGGGACCACTTTCTCACCGGCATGCATGCCCGGGGCGGTTTCGAACAGGCCAGCCTGGCCGACGACCTCTGGGCCGTCATCGTCGACCTGGTCTGCCTTGGCATGATCGTCTGGATCGCCAGCGGCCTCATCATGTGGTGGAACCTCCGTTCCGTGCGTCGCTCCGGTTGGGCCGCCATTGTCACAGGTCTCGCGCTGTTCCTGTTTGCCACCATGCGACTATGAACCATGCCTGACCCGAAGCGCGAACTGCTCCGCCACGCCGTGGCCACCGTGGCATACCGTGCCGGAAAGACCCTGCGCGGCGCGCCCGAATCCTTCGCCGGGTTCGCTGCCGGGCCCTCCACGCGAACGCCCGCCAAGATCCTGGCCCACATGGGCGACCTCTACGATTGGGCCCTCTCCATGGCCCAGGGCAACCAGAAATGGCAGGACTCGGAGCCGCTCCCCTGGCCCGCCGAATGCACCCGCTTCTTCACCAGCCTCACCGCCTTCGATCAATACCTGGCCTCCGAAGCCCCGCTTGCCTGCTCCGAAGAGAAACTCATCCAGGGACCCATCGCCGATTCGCTCACCCACACCGGCCAACTCGCCATGCTGCGCCGCCTCGCCGAGGCCCCTGTCCGGGGCGAAAACTACGCCCGTGCCGCCATCGCCGCCGGCAGCACTGGACCCGATCAGCCCGCCCCGCGCATGGAGTTCGACTGAAGCGGCGGGAGTTCCGTCGTGAAGACTCAGAGATCCCATACTGTTATCCTGAATGGCACTTGAAAGGCCGGCAACCGGATGAAACGCTTCACCACTCTCTTCATCTTTCTCGCCCTGATGACCCTCAGCGGCCAATCTCCGCACAAGGAAGCCGCGGTCGCTGCCCACATCGAAGCAGCGCGCAAAGCGGCTGGCGCCGAACACCGTGGAATCTTTGAAGGAATATGCACGCAGTTCGCCCAGCCCCGCGGCCCGGCGGCGGCAAAGCCGGTGCGCCGCTCCCCCGGTGGAGGCGGTCCGCCGGACCGCGCCGCCTGGCACGCCGAGCCGGTGAAGGTGTTCGACAACCTCTATTTCGTGGGCGAGAAGGACTACGGCGCCTGGGCGGTGACCACGTCCGAAGGGATCATCATCATTGACGCGATTTTCGACTACTCGGTGGAGGACGAAATCGTGAACGGGCTGAAGAAGCTGGGCCTGAATCCGGCCACCATCAGGTACGTCATCGTGAGCCACGCCCATCGCGATCACGTGGGTGGCGCGGGCTATCTGCAGGAACACTTCGGCGCCAAGGTGGTGATGGGCGCCGAGGACTGGACGCTGCTCGAAAACACGCCCGCGAGCTGGCTGAAGCCCAGCCGGAACATTGCGGCTACCGATGGCCAGAAACTCACTCTTGGCGACACCACGATCACCCTGTACGTGACGCCGGGCCACACGCTGGGCACGCTTTCCGTGCTGGTTCCGGTGAAGGATCAGGGCAAGCCGCACCTGGCGGCATCCTGGGGAGGCACCGGTTTCAACTGGCTGAGCGACAGCACCTACATCGCGCCGGGCCGTCCCAGCAAGTTCTGGTTCGATCACTACATCCGGTCAGCCAACCGGTTCCGCGACATCGTGGCCAAGGCCGGGGCGGACGTGCTGATAGCAAATCACACCCATCTGGACGATGCGAAGAGCAAGCTCCCCATGATGGCCAAGCGGCGGCCTGGTGATCGGAACCCGTATGTGATCGGGAATGACGCCGTGGTCCGCTATGTGACTGTGGCATCGGAGTGCGCGCAAGCCGGGTTGGCACGCACGGAATAGCCGCGCGTGGTTCTCGACTGAGGACAAGCTGATTTCAGCGCCCGCCAGCCACATCGATGAACGCGCCGGTGACGTAGGAGGCCTCGGGTGAAAGAAGCCACAGGATTGCCGAGGCAACCTCTTCTGGCTGGCCGCCGCGTTGCATGGGGACCAGAGCCTTTACCCGGTCCACTCGTTGGGGCTCGCCGCCCTTCGCGTGCAGGTCCGTGTAGATGAATCCCGGACGGACCGCGTTAACGCGGATGCCCTCCTGGGCGACTTCCTTCGCGAGACCGATGGTGAACGTATCGATGGCCCCTTTGCTCGCCGCATGGTCCAGGTACTCTCCGGGCGAGCCGTATTTCGCAGCTCCCGATGAGACGTTGACGATGCTCCCGCCGTTGCCGCCGTACCGGGTGGACATCCGCCGAACGGATTCCCGAGCGCACAGCATGGACCCCACTACATTCGTAGCCAACATCCGATGGATCCGGTCCGCATCCATCGAATCCAATCGCGTTTGAGTGTTGATTGTTGCGGCGCTATTCACCAGGGCTGTCACACCGCCGAATTCCTGATCAACTCGCCGGAACAGTTCGCACACGTCCCGCTCCGAACTGACCTCGGCTTGGACGGCGATGGCCCGGCCGCCCTGCGCCACAATCTCGCCCACCACACCCTCCGCCGCCTGCCGATTGCTTAGATACCCGATGCAAACCGCATATCCGCGAGCCGCCGCGAGCTTTGCCGTCGCTGCGCCAATTCCACGGCTCCCCCCGGTCACAATCATGGTCGCCGAAGCCTTCACGCGATACACCAGAACAGTCTCGAACCGGCTGCTCAGTCTCAGAAAAGATACTTCAACCCGAACTGCATCTCCCGATTGTTGATGATCGTCGAATTAATCCGCCCAAAATCCGCTGCCCCCAACGACCGGCTGGGCGCCGAAAACTGAGGTGTGTTCAGGAAGTTGAACGACTCCCACCGGAACTGCAGCTTATGCCCCTCCCGCACCCGGAACTCCTTGAACAACGCAAAGTCCCAAGTCTTATGCGCGGGTGAATCGAACAACGAAACCCCGGCATTCCCATACCCCCGCCCGCCGCCAAACGTGCCCTCCCCCGCGCACCCGTCGCACTTCGACCGCACAAACGCCGCCGTGTTGAACCACCGCTCGGGTGTCCTCTGCGCCCACACACGATCCACCGCCTGTCCCGCCACCACATTTGGCCGCGGGCTCGATTGCGGACCCGTGTTTTGCGAATCGCCCGTCTGCGCAATCGTCACCGGCAGCCCTGAACTCAACTGGACAATCCCGTTCACCGCCCACCCGCCCAACAGCCATCCGCGCGGGCCGCGCGCCGTGCGCAGCCACGGGATCTCCCAGATGTGCGAGAACACTCCGCGGAACCGCTGGTCGATCTGTGACCGTCCATAGTCCGCCTTCCGGTTCCGTGGATCCTGCGTGTAGTTCGCCCCGAACGGGCCGTTCTCGTTCACGCTGTATCCAATCGACATCGCCTTCTGATAGTTGAACGACGTGTGGAACGTCAACCCATGCGAATACCGCTTCTCCAGGCGCCCCTGCACCGCGCTGTAGTTGGACGACGTGCTCGATTCCAGTCTCCGCACCGTGCCCAGTGGAAGGCGCGTGTTCGGCGCCCGCGAATCCGCGTAGAACGGGTGCGGACGCCGGTCTTGCACACTGCCCAAACCTGGATCCGGGTTGTTCCAGTTCTGCACCGGCATGTCGATGTGGCTGCCCGCGCTGCCCACGAAGGCAATGCCGCTCACCCAGTTCTGCCCGAAGCTCCGCTCTATCTCGGCCGTCCACTGCCAGATCTTGTTGTTCAAATACATCGACCGCTGATTGCGGTCTGCCTTCAAGTGGCCCAGCATCACAATCGCCGCCGGCCCCGCACCCACCGGCGCCCCGGCGAACGGGTTCTGAATCGTCGCGGTCGGCCGCGCCCGGTCGTTCTGAAACACAGTCGATCCCGAAAGCGGCGGATTCAACCCCAGAATGTTGAAGTTATTCGTCTGCTGGGGGCTGAAGAACAACCCCGATCCCATCCGCAGCACCGTCCGGTCATTGAACCGGTACACCACCCCCAGCCGCGGCATGTACTGTTTCCAGTTCACGTCGTAAAGCTTTGCAACCGCCAACGGCTCCGGCACAAGCAGCGGCAGCGTCCGCCCGCCCTCAAACGAAAGGTTCCTGATCCGCCCGCCCGCATCGATCACCGGCCCGTACCAGTCCCATCGCATTCCATAGTTGATCGTCAACCGCGTCGTCGCCTTCCAGTCGTCCAGCCAGTACAAACCCACCTTCTGCTGATGCATATCGTTGGTCGGCACGCCCTCCGCCGAATTCGCGTTCAGCGGAATCCCCAGCATGAACGCGGCGAACGCATCCGGCACACCCGTAATGTCACCTGTGAACGTGATCTGGCCGCGTGGCAGATTCGACGCCTCGTTCACCACCGGGCTCGACCTCCACTGTCCCCCAATTTTGAAGTTATGCCGGCCCCGATTGATGCTGATGCTGTCAGCCACCTCCGCCGTCTCGTTCACGTTGAACGTCACGTTGGCGCTGCCCGCCCCCGCGAAGTTCGCGATGTTGATGTTCGGCAATCCTTCCTCCCGCGGATTCAGCGTCCGGTTGCCGTCGCCCGTCACCCGGAAATCCAGCCCCAGTTCGCGGTGCGAAAAATCCGTGTTCGTCTGAATCGCAAGCTGATTCGCGCGGATCCGGTTGTACCCCACCCGCAAATCATTCAGCATCGTCGGGCTCAACACCGTCGTATACCCCACGCCGATGTTCTGCGCCCGGAACCGCGTTACGAACTTTGTCGTCCGCTGCAGCGGATCGTTCGTCCACGCCGACTCCACCACCACATACCGTGCGAACAGCCGGTTGTTGTCGTTCACCCGGTGATCGAACCGTCCCAGATACTGATCCGAATTCAGAATCTGATCGTTTGTCCCCACCCGGTTCAACGTCGAACCCTGCGCCCTTGCCTCCGCGTCGAAGTTCGCTGGCGGCACGAACCCGCCTTCCGGGAACGGGCTCGACTTCTTGAATGTCAGCACGTTCAAGGACACGGGATTCAGCCGGCTCCGCGGAATGATGTTCCCTGGAAACGGCAGCGTGTCTCCCGGCGCCCGTATTGACCGCGCCGCCGCCGGATTTGCGTCTCGCGGGTAGTACCGGTTGCCCGGCTGAATGATCTCCGAAAAATCTCCGTTTCGCATCGCCACCGTTGGAACCGCCTGACGCAATGGTGTCCCGCGCACCTCGCGCCGCCCCTCGTAGTTCGCCAGGAAGAACGTGCGGTCACGCTTGATTGGGCCTCCCAGCACGCCGCCATACTGATTTCGCCGCAGCTTGTTCTTGTTCTGCGCCGGCGCCAGAAAATAACCTCGCGCATCCAGGGTGTCGTTCCGCAGGAACTCGAACGCCGCCCCATGGTACTGATTCGTCCCGCTCCGGATCGCGACGTTTGCCTGCGCCCCGGAGTTCATCCCGTACTCGGCCGAATACACGGCGCTCTGAATCTTGAATTCCTCCACCGCCTCAAGCGAAGGAACAAACAGCATCGCGCTCTTAAACCCGTCCACCGCCGCCACACCATCCAGGGTGATGTTCTGGTTCGTGTCCCGCTGCCCGTTCGCCGAAAGCCCCACAATTTGTCCCGGCATCGCGCGCGTGCCTATCGTCTGGTTGCCGTCCACGCCCATGCGTGATGACCCGTACACCACGCCTGGCATGAGCGTCGCGGCCTGCGCGAAATTGCGGCCGTTCAACGGCAACTCAATGATCCGCTTCCGCTCCACCACCGATCCCAGTGTCGCGTCCTCCGTCTTCAACAGCGGTTGCGACGCCGTCACCTCCACCCGCTCCGCCTGCTGCCCCACTTGAAGTTGAAAATCCAGCCGCGCCTTCTGCTGCAGTTCAATCGTCACGCCCCGGCGCACTTCGGTCTTGAACCCCTGCGCCGCGCACGACACCTCATAGGTGCCCGACTCGATCAGCGGGAAAATGTAGTTCCCCGTGTCATTCGACACCGTCGACCGCGTGTCCCCCGTCTCCAGCCGCTTGGCCGTTACCGTGGCGCCCGGAATCATCGCGCCGCTGGCGTCACTCACCAATCCCAGAATCTGTGTCGAGGCCGTCTGTCCCCACACCGCCGCGGCGGCCAGCATGAACAACGCAAGATGCTTCAATTGTGTGCCTCTTTCCACCGGAGATTACTTCCGCTCGAACAGCAGTAACGTCTCCTCCCGGTTCTCCCGGCGATAAACCAACTCCAGCTTCCGGATCTTCCCCGCCTTTTCGTCTGTGGCGAAATACAACGTTCCCGCTACGGCGCCATCTGTCGTCTCTTCCTTGAGCGCCGCATCGTTCACGGCCTCATCCGCTGAAACTCTCTCCGGCTTCTCCAGCCGTTGATGTTCCTCCGCCGGGGCCCGCGGCTGGGGCGGTAAGGGCCGCGTTGTCGGATCGCCCGGAAACCGCGGAGTCCGTGGCGGTCGCCCCAGAATAACCCCCGCGTCTCCCAAGCCGCCACCCGCCTGGAACGTGGGGCGCCGCGTCCAGTCGCCGTGTTTCAACGAGGCTGCCACAAACCCCGGAGGTTGCGAGAGAATGGCATACTTTCGCCCATTCACCCGCAGCAGAAAGTGTCCTGAGTTCACCGCCACCGGCCGCCCGCGCACCGGGTACAACCCAACCTCCACCACCAGATAGCCCGGAACGAAATGCGACACCCCCTGGTGCATCAAGCTGTGCACCAGATACTCCGCGCCCACCGCCATCCCGGTCATCGCGCCGTGCGACGGGTAGTCTTCCGCCTTCGTCCGCGGGTCCAGCCCCGCCACGCCAGCCAACAGAAGAAGACCCGCCGCGCTTGTCATCGCGTCTAAAACATGTACTTCAATCCGAACTGAACCACACGGGCATCGCCGGGCATACCCGCCGCGCCCTGATTCGTGCTCGTCACCCGGCCGAAGTTGTCAGGGTCGCGGATGTTCAAGCCCGGCGCCCCCAGGTTGACGTGGTTGAAGAAGTTGAACATCTCAACCCGGAACTGGAAGTTATGCCGCTCCCCGATGCGGAAGTTCTTGTTCGCCGACGCGTCCACCTGGCTCAGCCCCGGCAGATGCAGCGCAATGCGCGGAGCCGATCCGAACGCTCCCGGCCTCGGCAGCGTGAATGCACTCGTGTTAAACCACCGCGCACGCGTCCGGCCCCCCCGGTCGAGCATCGCCTTCTGGCCCGCCACCGCCTCCGGCCGCGACACCACTCCGGTGCCTGTTGTGTCCACGACGCCTGCCAGCGCCGCACCGAAGCCCGTCTGCAGCGTCGTGATGGTGCCCAACTGCCACCCGCCCAGCAACGTTCTCACCGCCTGACGCGACGCATTCCGGAACAGCGGCACATCGTAGATCGCCGCCAGCGAGAACCTGTGCCGGATGTCGAACACCGAATCCGACCGGCTTCCGCGCAGGTCAAAGTAATCCTGAATGCCCGACAGGAAAGACCCTCCGCCCACGCTCGAGATATCCGCATTCGACAGGCTCTTCGACCACGTAAACGACCCTATCATCGTGAATCCGCTCGCCACCCGCCGCTCCGCCTTCATCTGCAGCGAATGATAGGTCGAGTTCCCGATCGCCTTCGTCACGCTGATGTTGTCGAACCCCTGGAACGGCCGCCGGCTCGCAATCGACGGGGTTGTCGGCGAGGGCACCAGCGTCTGAATCGGCCGGTTCCCGTCGAACGTCGCCGTCAGCCGGGTTCCCTTCGATCCCACGTAACCCACATCCCAGAAAATGCCGCCCGGCAGCCGTTTCTGCAGCGTCAGGTTCCACTGCTGTGTGTAGCTGGTGCGCAGATGTGGATCAAGCGCGCCCGATCCAAACAGCCCCGCACGCGTCTGCCCCTGCGTCTGGAACGCCGTCTCCACCCGGATCGGGTTCGCCGCATTCCCCGTGAACGCGAACGTCTTCACAATCGGAGGATTCAGCGTCAGAGTCGTCCACGAATTCGTGATCTCCGGCGTGAAATACACGCCATAGCCGCCACGCACCACAAAGTCGCTCAACCGCGGCACCTGGTAGGCAAACCCGAACCGCGGCCCGAAATCGTTCCGGTCCGGATACACCAGCGCCGCCGGCCGGTCCGATGTGTTGGGGATCTCCGGGAAACCGTGGAAGGTCTGCCGCACCGGCACAAACCCGTTCAGGTCGAAGTTGGTTGCGGTGCCGCGCTGCACCGGCGGCTTGAAGTACTCGTACCGCATCCCGTAGTTGATCGTCAGCCGTGGCGACACTTTCCAGTCGTCCTGAAAATAGTAGCCGTGCCAGTTGTTGTTCATGCGGGTCGCGAACGGCTCCACACTCACCTGCGCCGTAGTTGCCAGCCCCAGTAGAAACTCGGCGAACTGATGATCCCGCGTCGCCGCTCCAACTGCCGTCACCGTGCCGTCAAACCCGAACGAGCCACGCGCGTTCACCGCTTCGTCGAACGTCCAGT
This sequence comes from Acidobacteriota bacterium, assembly GCA_016870915.1. GTDB lineage: Bacteria > Acidobacteriota > Terriglobia > Bryobacterales > Bryobacteraceae > VFZY01. The sequence goes on from VFZY01000014.1 coordinate 36,696, forward strand.
TCCGCCGCGCCACCAACCCGCCGATTTTCAGATTGTGCGCACCGCGCCTTACGGAAAGGTTGTCGCTCACCTGCCACAACTGGTTCAACCGGTCCCGGGGCCCAATCCCGCGCACCGTCGGCAGCACATACCCCGCCGTGAACGTCGGTGGACCGAAATCGCGCGGACGCTTCGCCACGCCCGGAATCCCGATCAGATTCGCGATATCCAACTCGGGCTTGTCCGTCGTCCCGAAGAACTCATGCTCGAAGAACCGGTGCCACCCCAAGCGCAGTTCGTTGATCACCGTGGGCGAAAACACGTGCACCTCCGCCAGGCTCGCATTCTGGCCGCGCGCCGTGTTTCCTCGCGTGTCGAACCCGAACGTCGGCGTCGTGTTGTCCGCCTGCTGGTTGTAGATATAGCTTACGGAAAGCGTATCGTTCGCGCCCAAATTCTGATCCACGCGCGCCACATGCTGATCCTGCGTGATCGGCGCCGCCACCCGAGGCCCCCGGAAGTTGATCCCCGGTTCATTCGTGTTCGGCGAGGGAACCCAGCCGTCCAGGAACTTCCGCGCATAACCGGCAACCCGCGCCGCCGGAATCCGGTTGCCCGGAAACGGAGTCCGCGTCGCGGGATCGTTGATCACCGCCGCGACACCGGAAAAATCACCCTGCCGCTGAGCCGCCGGCGGCACCAGCGCCTGCCCGCCAAACGATCCGGCCACCTGACGCCCCGCCTCCCAGTTGTAGAAGAAGAATGTCTTGTTCTTCCCGTTGTAAATCTTCGGGATCAGCACCGGCCCGCCAATGTTCACGCCATATTGATTCCTGTTCAAACGCGGCGGCTTCGCACCCGGCGTCCGTGGCTGAAAACCGTTCAGCGCCGTGAACGCATCGTTGCGGTTGAACTCCCACGCCGTCCAGTGATACGTGTTCGTTCCGCTCTTCGTCGTCAGATTCACCTGGCCGCCCGGCGCTCCGCCCACGTCCGCCGAATAGGTGCTGCTCTGCACCTTGAACTCATTGATCGCGTCGATCGATGGCGAAAAGCTGAAGCTATAGCTGTCCAGGTCCATCGCCTCAATCCCGTCGTAATAGAACCGGTTCTGCGTATCGCGAGCTCCATTCGCCGACATCCCCACTGCCTGTCCCACCGACCCGCGCAGACGCCGCACCGTAATGCTCCCCGGTGTGCCCGGATTCACCCCCGGCGTCAGCAGAGCCAGTTGCACGAAGCTCCGCCCGTTCAACGGAAGCTCAACCACCTTCTGCGAATCGATCACCGTGCCCACCGTGGCATTCTCGGTCTGCATCAGCAGCGCCGCCGCCTCCACCTTCACCGATTGCGCTGCCTGCCCCAGCGTCATCTTTACATCCACGCGCGCCACCTGATCCACACTCAGCGCCAGGCCCTCCACTTCCGCCCGTTGAAAGCCGGCCGCCTCCACGCTCATCGCATACGGGCCCACCGGCAGAAAATTGAACTCGTACCCGCCGCTCTGGTCCGTCTGCGCAGATCGCGCCAGGCCGGTCTGGGTGTTTCGCACCTCCACCTTGGCCGCCGCGATCACCGCTCCCGACGGGTCGGTCACCGTACCCACCACCTTCGCGGTCGTCGACTGCGCCATCGCCGCCGCCGCCGTCATCAAAGCGAGACAAAAAATACGCATCAGGTTCTACCCCCCTCTTGTATTCGATCTCCCGAAATGCCTCCAGCCGGTCAATCTCCTCAACCGGCTGCGTCACGGGCGAACGGAAAAACCGCGTAACCATCGTATCGAAAGTGAAGTCCACCAGCAGGAAGCCGTTCTCTTCCACGGCCGGCAAGCGCTCCTCAACCGTCACATGCAACGACGGATACGGATGCGTCCGCCGCCCCTGCGAAGGCCACCCGTTCAGCGTGCTCACCGGGCCCGGCAGGATCGCATGCACCGGCCGGCGGCTCAAATCCACCTTACCGGTCCGTACAATCCGCGCCTCTCCAATAGCGTGCATGTCGCCGCTGATCCACAGCGGCACCCGCTCCTCCATCGCCGAGGAAGCCTGCATCAGCCGGTCATGCTGAGCGGTCCATCCCGGCTGATAGAAAGGCTTTGGCACCTTGTGTGTCAGCCGCCCATCGGCGCCCAGAATGTCGGCGTACCAGTCGCCCCACTTGCCCGCGCTCCACACCGGCGGCATCGATGGCACGTTCACCACGTGTGCCGCTCCCGGCGCCGCCATCCGGGCCTTGATCCAATCCTCGGCCTCCCGCGCAATCGTCACTGCGTTCTGCCCCGCCAGCGTCAGGTACCGCCGGCAGTCGAACAACAGGATCTCCGCCAACTGCCCGAACCGCAGCGTGCCATACGCCTCGCTGGTGCCCGCTGGAGCATCCGGCGCCGAGGAGCCCGGCAGTCCCACCGGCCGGTTCGCATCGGGCAGAAACTCCGGAAAGTACAGGCGCCGCGTCCCGCGCCCAAGCTGCAACATCAGATGATCGGGCGGGAACGTCACCATCCGCTCATTGGCGTCGTCGTTTTCAAAGTAATCGTGATCGTCCTGCAGGAAGTACGCCGGCGTCGACCGCAGCCGCGTTCCATACAACCGTCCGATCTGCTCCTGCGCCACCCGCTTCAGCACATCCTCGTTCGCCGTGCCCAGCACCGGCAGCGTCCGGTCGAATCGTCCCACGGATCGCACCAACTCGTCGCGATATCCGGGTGGCGCGCCCGTCTGCCGCAGATCCCAATAGATGTGGTCCCCGTTCGCGATCACCGCGTCCGGCTGAAAGGTCAGCGCCCGGTCCAGCAGACGCTGCCTCCGCGCTATTGGGTGATACACCTTCAGCCCGCTCGGATTGATTGCCCGCTCATCACCGCCGGCGCAGGTGTAGATCAGCAGCCGGAAGCGTGCCGCCGCCGTCCCCGGCTCGGGAAACGTCGCCACCTTCCACACATCGCACAACGCCCGCTTGCGGCCATCGAACAACTCCAGCGTATGCGGAGTCCCCGGCGCAAGCCCCGTCACATCGAACTGCCAGAACCGGCCCGCCGTGTCCGACATCCGCCCAGCCGCAACCCGCTGCCCTACACGCAAGACCGGAGTTCCGGCCGGCGCACCCGCGAAAGATGCCTTCAACAGCAGCCGCTCATGATTCACGGCCGGCACAAGATGCGTCACCGAACCCGGTTGCCAGGCCGCGGCCGCGGCGCTGGAAAGAAGAAACTCACGTCGGTTCATCATGCAGTCTCGATTATCTCAAGGTTCCCGTTTCACCCGGCCCTCGTAACGACGCCACCCGGCCCGCATAGATCTGGTGCAGATGGAACCATGCCTCCTCATCCTCCCGCCGGCGCAGCAGGTGCGTGTACTGCTGCCGGTCCCGCAGCAACAGCCGCCGTGTCATCGGCACCGCCTTCCCTGAGTGCCCCGCCAGCGCCTCCTTAACCCCGCCGTGGTACGGAAACAGTTCCCGAGCCGTCTCCAGCACGCCCTTCGCCTCCGCCCGCCGCTCCAGCACATCGTAGGCATAAGCCAGCAACTGGTGCGCCTCCGGAAGCCTTTGATGCCGCGCCGCTGTGATCAGATGCGGAACAGCCTCCTCCGTGCGCTTCGTCCCCAGCAGATACTGTCCCAGCCGCAGGTTCGGCAGGAATGCGTTCTCATCCCTCTCCAACTCCGCCGCGAACGCGGCCGCCGCTTCCTGATACCGGCGCCGCACCCACAGCGCTTCGCCCGCATCCGCGTAGATACCCGTCATCGCCCCGTCCAGCACCGCGGCCTGCCGGAACAGCCTCAGCGCCTCCTCCACCCGGTCCGCCATCAGCGATTCCTTGGCCAGATGATGCGCCCGCCGTGCCGAACTCTCAGGCAGCCCCGCCAGCTTTCCCGCCAACTCCGCCACTCGCCGCTCCAGCGCTTCACGATAGGAAACCGCGAACGCCGTGTCCTTCGCCTTATCCCGCGCGATCACCTCAAACTGCTCAATCGCCGCCTCGGCATCGCCCAGTTTCAGACAGGCCACACCCAGCAGATACCGGTACTCCACACCACCAGGACCCGCGCGCACCGCATCCCGCAGCACCACACGAGCCCGCTCAAACTCCCCCTGCGCCACCAAAGCCCGCCCCAACTCCAACTCTGGCGTCTGCGCCACCACCAGGCCCCACACAGCCGCCACCGCCACGGAGCCTGTCATATCCGCATCGTACACCGCCTCCGCCCCCGGTCGGGACACACACTCATCGCGCACACCCACCATCGGACACACCCACCATCGGACACACCCACCATCGGACACAATAGAGTCTTGAGCAACACGGAGTCCCTGGTCGCCAGACTCAATCCCGCCTGCCGCGCTGCCCTGGAGCGCGCCGCGGCCCTCTGTGTCTCACGCACCCACTACGAAGTCGACCTCGAACATCTCCTCCTCCCCCTCCTCGAATCCCCTGACACCGACGCCGCCCGCATCGTCCAGACCCTCGGCCTCAACCACGAACGCCTCGCCCTCGGCTTGCAACAGACCCTCCAACGCCTACCCGCCGGCAACCCCCGCTCTCCGGTTCTCTCCTCACGCCTCATCCAACTCCTCAGCGAAGCCTCCACACTCGCCTCCAGCGAATTCTCCGCGCCCCACATTCGCTCCGCCACCCTGCTTCTCGCCCTCCTCTCCACCACTGATCTGGCCCGCTCCCTCGAAGCCGTTTCCCCCGAGTTCCTCAAGCTGAACCCCGTCGTCCTGCGCCAGCAGTGGACCCAACTCCTCTCCCCCGCCGAAGGTGAGATCACCGCCCCCAACCCCCCTGCCCCTTCCACCACGGCCCTCGCCCAATACACCATCGACCTCACCGCCGCCGCCCGCCGCGGCGAAATCGATCCCGTCGTCGGACGCGACTCCGAGGTGCGCCACCTCATCGACATCCTCACCCGCCGCCGCCAGAACAATCCCATCCTCACTGGTGAGGCCGGCGTCGGCAAAACCGCCATTGTTGAAGGCTTCGCCCTCCGCATCGCCGCCGGAGATGTACCACCCGCACTTCGGGACGTTTCCGTCCGCACCCTGGACATGGGCCTCCTCCAGGCAGGCTCCAGCGTTCGCGGCGAGTTCGAAAGCCGCCTCAAAGCCGTCATTGCGGAAGTGCGCGCTGCCGTGCCCCCCATCATCCTCTTCATCGATGAGGCTCACACCCTGATCGGTGGTGCGGGCGACGCCGCCAATCTCCTCAAGCCAGCCTTGGCCCGCGGCGAAGTGCGCACCATCGCCGCCACCACCCACACCGAGTACCGCAAGTACTTCGAACGCGACGCCGCGCTCGCCCGCCGCTTCCAGCCCATTCGCGTCGACGAACCGTCTGAGGATCGCGCCATTGAGATGATGCGCGCCCTCGTCCCCGCGCTCGAACGCCATCATGGCGTCCGCCTGCTTGATGAAGCCGTCGAAGCCGCCGTGCGCCTTTCCCACCGCTATGTCACGGCGCGCCAGTTGCCGGACAAAGCGGTGAGCGTTCTCGATACGGCCTGCGCCCGCGTCGCGCTCGCCCAGAACGCCACGCCCCCCGGTCTGGAGGATGTTCAGCGCCGCATCGCCTCCCTGCAAACCGAACTCACCGCCCTTGAACGCGATGCTGCCTCCGGCACTCCGTCCGGCCAGCGCCTTGCCGCCCTTCGCGAGCAACTCGCGGTCGCCGAAACCCAGCACGCCGACCTTGAGGACCGATGCCAGGAGGAGCGGCGTCTCGTCGCGCGCGTCCTTGAACTGCGCCGCCAGATCGAATCCGGCCCGCCCAACGACGACGGTCTGCCTCACCCCTTGCGCGCCTCGCTCGACCAGGCCGCCGCGGAACTCGCGGAGCTTCAGGGCGAATCGCCCCTCATCCCCGCCTGCGTCGCCGCACGCACCGTCGCCGAAGTCATCGCCGGCTGGACCGGCATCCCCACCGGCGTCATGTTGGCCGGCGAAATCCACGCCCTCCTCAACCTCGTCCACCTGCTCGGTGAACGCATCGCCGGCCAGGATCACGCCCTGCAGGCCATCGCGCGCCGTATCAGCACGGCCCGCGCCGGCCTTGAGGACGAAGCCCGCCCCACCGGCGTCTTCCTCCTCACCGGACCCAGCGGCTCCGGCAAAACCGAAACCGCGCTCGCCCTCGCCGAAGTCCTCTACGGTGGCGAGCGCAACGCCATCGTCATCAACATGTCGGAGTACCAGGAAGCGTACTCCGTCTCGTCGCTCAAGGGCTCGCCACCCGGCTACGTCGGCTATGGCGAAGGCGGAGTGCTCACCGAAGCCGTGCGCCGCCGTCCCTACTCCGTCCTTCTGCTCGACGAGATGGAGAAAGCCCACCCCGATGTCATCGAACTCTTCTACCAGGTGTTCGACAAAGGCCGCATGGAAGACTCCCAGGGCCGCGAAATCGACTTCCGCAACACCATCATCCTCATGACCTCAAACGCCGGCGCCGATGACATCGAACGCGCCGCCGCCATGCCCGCGCCCAGCATCGAGGCCCTGCGCCGCGCCGCTGCTCCCGCTCTCCGGGCCATCTTCAAACCAGCCTTCCTCGGCCGCGTCACCGTTGTCCCCTATCTCCCCATCGCCCCCGCCACCCTCCGCCGCATCGTCGACATGAAGCTCGAACGCATCCGCCGCCGTCTCTGGCAAACCCGCCGCATCGAACTCACCTTCAGCGATCAACTCGCCGATGAGATCGCCGCCCGAACCTCCTCGCAAGCCGCCGGCGCCCGTGGCATCGATCACCTCCTCGACGCCACCCTCCTCCCGGAGATCTCCCGCCACCTTCTCAACGCCATGGCCGGCCGCATCGCCCTCCAAAGCCTCCACGCCAGCCTCACGGCGGGTGGGGCATTCCGCTTCCAACTCGGTGAATCCCACGGCGAGTGACTGGCGGTTGGCACTCCATTGAGCGCAGCCGGGCCATTCAGGCATGTTCCGCCTCGGAACTCGGCGCTGTATCGTTCGTTTTGGCGGACGCACGAAGCGGGAACCCAATTGTGGAGAACACCTGGATCGCTGAGCGCGAGGCATCGGCCTGCTCCAGAACCGTGAGACGATCGGGACGGTTCGAACCACCGTTTTCCGCAAGTCCCCGGTCTCGGGTCTACCAGTGCCTCACCTACCAGAAAGGCCACCGCGGTGAGCGTGCGGCGTCCGCCGGATCACCCTCGATCAGATTGTCCTCCGAATCAATGTCGATCCGGCACGCGCTCGTCGTCCCGCGGGGCCGTTCACCAGACCCGAGCTCAATCGAGCAAACGACTGCCCCCTTGAACCGGGCCTCTCACCGTCCCTCGAACGGACTGGCCCCCTGAACCTGCGCAGCGCTCAACAGCACTGAAATCACGTAAGTGAATGTGAGCATGGTGGCCACCCCGGCACGTTCTCCTCCAATCGACAACCCGCCGGAAATTGACGAATTCCCGCGCGCATGGCCGGGCCTCGAAAGTACAGGTGCGCTGTTTCCGCATCACGGACCACCGTGCCGCGGCGAGCTACAAGAACAACAGGCGGGCGGACCACTCGTGCGGCCCGCCCGCCCAATTGATTTCCCGCTGGCTCGGTGACCCGTTACTTCCGTTTACGCGCCACCAGCGCTGCCAGCGCAAGGCCGCCCGCCATGAGCAGACTCGTGCCGGGCTCCGGAACCGCTGCCGGGGAATACGCCGTCAGCACGCGGATGTAGTCTCCCGGGGTGCTGGCCGTGAAGTCCACGCTGATCTGGTTTGGCCCGGAGATGGTCACAATGTCCCCTGTTTCAAGACCGCGTGCGCTCGGGTTCAGGTACGTCACGCCCGTGTTGGCCAAAAAGTCACTGGCCGCGAGGTTCGTTGTCGAGGTCAGAATCGCGACAATGGCCGAGTCAAAGTCCACCGTTCCTTTTACACGGCCAGAGGTTGGGTCGTAAAAGATATAGTGGCTCGCCACCGTGGTGCCGGTCGGCAGCGTCAGAGGGCCCGACGGAACGATGTTAACAGTCAGCGGAGCCGCCAAAACGATGTTCTGGTCCTCATCGAAGCCCCACAGGTTGGGCGACTGGAAGGTGTCGTTGCCCACCGTGTTGTCCGGAGTGGACTCCGTAAACCCCGGTGCGAGCTTGACGAAAACTCCCCCCCCCGAACGTGACAGTGCCACCAATGATGGTGGCTGTCGCCGGCAGGGTCATCGAAAACGCGGCTACGCACGCCGCAACTGTGATACGTGAAGATTGCATTTGAATTTCCTGAAGTATGAAGTATTGAACATCAGGCAATAGAAAATTGCCTCGTTGGGAGTCTAGCAGGTCGGCGGCGAAAAAGCAAACAGATTAGTACTGGAACGTTCCTGACCTTTACACGCCCATCCGTTCGTTCCTCGCGCACCCGGTCACGGCCCCAACCATCGGGGCCCAAACGCCCAGAGCGGCCACGGTTGAAAATCACCTCCCCGTAGTCACGCTTGCACGCTGCCGTCAGTGAACAATGCCCGAATCTCGTCGCGGTTTAGGAAAGTATCTGCCGAACGACGTTGCCGTACACGTCGGTCAACCGGAAATCCCGGCCGTTGTACCGGTACGTCAACTGCTCGTGATTCAAACCAAGCAGATGCAGGATCGTGGCGTGCAAGTCGTGGACATGCACCTTGCCATCAACCGCCTTCCACGCATACTCATCGGTTTCGCCCAGGATCATCCCCTGCTTCACCCCGGCGCCGGCAAGGAACATCGTCCAGCAGTAGGGATTGTGGTCGCGTCCAGCGTCGGCACGCCCGCCGCCCAGGGACTGATCATAGGGGGTGCGCCCGAATTCGCCCGTCCAAATGACAAGAGTATCATCCAGCAGGCCGCGCGCCTTCAGGTCCGTCAACAGCCCGGCCAGAGGTTTGTCGATGCCGGTGGCGCTCCTCCGCAACGTGGTTGCGATCTTGGAGTGATGGTCCCAGCCGTTATCGGTCACCTGAATGTAGCGAACGCCCGCTTCCGCAAGCCTCCGGGCCATAAGACATTTCCGCCCGAAGTTGTCCGTTGCCTCCTCCCCAATGCCATAAAGCTTCTTGGTGGCTTCGGACTCGCGCATCACATCAAAGACCTCCGGCGCCGCCGTTTGCATCCGGAACGCCAGTTCATACGACTGAATCAGCCCTTCGACATTCGGATCGGCCCCGCCAATCTCCTGATCCATTCGATTGCGCGCCTGGATCAGGTCAAGATGCTGCCGCTGCATGGCCAGCGTCAGTGACGGATCACCCAGGTAGCCGATCTTCGAGTTCTTCACCGGCGTGCGCGCGTCACCAAGACGGGTGCCCTGATAGATAGCCGGCAGAAAGACGTTCGAGTAGTGCAGCGGGCTGCCGTCGTCGCCGTAGAGCATCGGGCTGATCACCACAAACCCCGGGAGGTTCCGGTTCTCGGTGCCCAGCCCGTAGACGATCCACGACCCCATCGACGGGCGCACAAACTGCAAGGATCCGGTCTGGAACTGCCGGATTGCCCCGGGGTGTGCCGGGCTGTCCGTCACCATGGCCCGCAGCCAGCACAGTTCGTCGGCTTTCCCGGCCAGATGCGGCATCAGGTCGGAGATCCACATGCCGCACTGCCCGGCCTGTTTGAACTCGGCCACGGGCGGCATCAGGCGCGCCTGATCTTCGAAGCGCTCCTTGGCCGAATTGACCGTGAACGGAATCTTCTCGCCGCCCTCTTTCTTCAGGCGGGGCTTGTAGTCGAACAGATCCATCTGGGACGGGCCACCCTGCATCCACAGCAGAATCACCCGCTTCGCTTTTGCCGGGAAATGGGACTGTTTGGGCGCCAGCGGATCGGCAGCCGCCGCGGCCATCGCGTTGAATGCAAGCGCCCCGAAGCCGCCGCCGAGAGAACGCAGAAACCCCCGCCGGTCATTGGGTGCGGGAGCGATAAGGTGTGCCATGGTTCTTCTTACCTGCGATATAGGAACTCGCTCGAAGCAAAGACCGCGTGGCAGTAACGTGCCCACGCTTCCAGCCCCGGGTCGGCGGCATTGTTCTTGCGCGCCGGCGCCTGGAAATCCGATACGAACTGCCGAGCCTGATCGATATCCCGCGCCGTCGAGGGCCGGCCGAGCGCATCCATCACGATCTTCGAAACCCGTTCCCGGTCGCCCAGCCCCGCCGTCGCCTCCGCCAGCCTTCGCGCCTCCGTCTTCAGGAACGGCGAATTCATAAGGTAAAGCATCTGCGGAGGCACGGTCGTCGTGCTTCGCACGCCCACAATCTGATCGGGATCCTTGAAGTCGAACAGATTAAGGATATCCACATCCTCCATCTGGCTGTTGCGCATGATGGGCTGGTAAACCGTCCGGCGGTACTTCACCCGAGGCTCGATCTTCGAATCGTCCTCCAGGAAGTAAGGAGCGATCGTATGCAGATTCTCGGCCGTCAGGGGAAGCGCGGTGCCGCCGCGCGCGGAATCGAGGCGCCCGCTCACCTGCAGAATTGCGTCCCGGATGGCCTCGGCCTCCAACCGCCGCCGGTTGGCACGCCACAACAGCAGATTGCCGGCATCCACCTCCTGGTTGCGAGGCACCGGCTGGCTCGAGAGCTGATAGGTTCGCGTCAGCACAATCTCACGGATCAGCTTCTTCGTCGACCAGCCATTCTCGATGAACCGCGTTGCCAGATGGTCCAACAGCTTCGGATGGGTGGGTGCATCCCCGCGGCTGCCGAAGTTGTCCGTGCTTGCCACAATGCCGCGGCCAAACAGGTGGTGCCAGATGCGGTTCACGTAAACCCGCGCTGTCAGCGGATGGCCGGGACTGGTGAGCCAATCCGCAAGTTCCTTCCGGCCGCTCGAATGTGGATCGATCTCCGGCGCCGGCTGCCCCGTCGAGACCGCGCTGAGGAAGCCCCGTGGAACGAATTCACCCAGTTGGTGCGCATCGCCGCGCGAGGCGATGCGGGCATCCTCGGGAAACTCCATCTCCTCGGCGGCATGGATCTCCGGCCACTTGGGCTTCATGTACTTCGTGAACAACAGGATCTGCCGGTCCCCGGCGAACTCGGTCTTCTTTTTCAGTTCAGCCAGTTCCTTTTCAGCGGTCTTGATAGCGGCGGCTGTTTCTTCCGACTGAGGCTTCGCCTTCAGTTCGTCGATGCGCTTGCGGACCTCGGCCTGTTCCTTCTTGAACACCTTATCGTCGGCCTCCGCGCCCGCCACGCGCTTCTCCCACTCTTCCAGTGCCGTGGCATGGGCGCGCACGGTCGCCGCGGTCTCGGGAAAACGCACCAGGTTGATCCCGCCCTCCGGGTTGTTCCGCGCCGTGGTCTTGGTGCTAAGGAAGATACCGGCCATCCGGAAGTAGTCCTTGTTGGTAACCGGGTCGAACTTGTGATCGTGGCAGCGCGCGCACCCAAGCGTGAGTCCCATCACCGAACGCCCGATCAGGTCCACCTGCAAATCCGCGGTGTCCAGACGCACCTGCGCCTTGTCATAGGCGAACCAGGCCCACGGACCAAGCACCAGGAAGCCCGTGGCCGCCAGAGCCTCTTCCTTTGATCCGTCCTCCTTGGGCTGCTTGCCAGCCGGTCCGGCGATCTGCTCGCGCAGGAAGCGGTCATACGGCTTGTCGGAAGCGAAGGCACTGATCACGTAATCGCGATAGCGCCACGCCTCGCGCAGCGGAATCCGGCGCCCCACTCCGGTCGTGTCCGCCCAGTAGGTGATGTCCAGCCAATGGCGCCCCCACCGCTCGCCGAAGGCAGGCGACGCCAGCAGGCGGTCCACGGCGGCTTCCACCGCGTTGGGCGATTGGTCCTCGGCGAACTGCCGGATCTCATCCGCCCCCGGCAGCAGGCCCGTCAAGTCCAGCGTCAGGCGCCGCAGCAATGTGTACCGATCCGCATCCGGCGCCGGGGCAAGCTGCCGCTCCTCCAGTTCGGCGAGAATGAAGCGGTCGATGGCATTGCGCGGCCACGCTCCGTCCTTCACCTGCGGCTCCGCCGGCTTTCGCACGGGCTGGAGTGCCCAATGCCCTGAGGCAGGCATAGAGACTGCGGGCGCCGAACCCTCCGGCCAAACCGCGCCGTCACGCACCCACTTCTCCAATGCCTCCACCTCATACTGTGGAATCTTGCCCGAAGGAGGCATCTTAACCTTGCCATCGTAACGGACCGCCCGGATGAGCAGGCTGGCGCCGGGGTCGCCGGCCACCACCGCGCCGGAACGATGCATGCCGTCGCCCGTCGTGAACTCCTTCTGGCCCATCTGAACCTTGTCACCATGGCAGGACGAGCACCGTGTAAGGAGGATCGGCCGGACCTTGGATTCAAAGAAATCGGACTGGCTTGCAGACTGGCCCGGGCACAGCGCCGCCGTGGCAAGTGCCATCAAAACGATCCCACGCCAGCGGGCGTCCACCCGATTGTAGACATGGCTTCTCATGCGGTTCAACGCTGAATCCGGGATTTCCATTTTGGGTCTCCCGGACCCCAACAGTCTACACCAACGCCTCACTCCCGTGCCGGATTTGATCAGAATCCCCTTTCCGAGGGCGGGCCAGTGCCTGCGGATGGCTTCTTTCGACCATCGCACAAAAACGAAAACTGACAACATGCCTGTTTCCAGCAGTTCTTTCGACACCTCTCCCTCCCAGCCTCCTTTCTCTCAAGATTTCCACCTCTCCGGGCCGATCTTCACCCCGCCGGCAGCGCCTCGATCCGCCGCACCATGCTCCCGAACAGCCGGCGCGTCAGATGGCTCTCAGCCAACATCAGCCAGTAGTAGCGGGCGTGCTTGACCAG